>DASWUD010000163.1:0-14545 GCA_036401755.1 Gammaproteobacteria bacterium | reverse complement strand
GTTGATTATCAATCCTGCCACCTACGCATTTTCGGCGGCCGTGGTAGTGGCGGCGGCGGCGCTTTCGGCGCTGGTGGTGCGCCGCCAGCTCGACCGCCTCGACCTCATCGCCGTTCTGAAAACGAAGGAATAGAGAGACTTGATGCACTGGCGCAGAAACCTCGTTCTGGCACTCATGGGCGCCGCGTTCCTCGGCGTCATCGTCTATGGCTTCCTGCCCAAGCCGCGCCCGGTGGATGGGGCGCGCGCCAGTATCGGGCCGTTGCAGGTCACCGTGCAGGAGGAGGGCAAGACCCGTGTCATCGACCACTACGTGATCTCGGCGCCGGTGGCGGGCTACCTGCCCCGCATCACCTTCAAGGTGGGCGACCGTGTCGAGCCTGCGCAGACGCTGGTGCAGCTCGAACCGTTACGCCCGGCGACGCTGGACCTGCGCAGCCGCGCCGCCGCGCAGGCACGGGTGGAGGCGGCCCGGGCGGCACTGTTGGCCAGCGAGGCGCAGGCGCGCGCCAGCCAGGCCGAGGCCGAACAGGCCCAGGTCGAATTCCAGCGACTGAATGAGCTGGGCAAGTTGCAATCTGTCGCCGAAAACGAGCGGGATCAAGCGCGTGCCAATGCCGAGGCCAAGGCGGCACTGCAGCGTTCGGCGCAGTTTGCGGTGGAGGTGAGCCGCCACGAGTTGGAGGTGGCACGCACCGCACTGAAGTATGCCGGCAGCAGCGAGCTGCCCGCAGAACGCCTCGCCGTCACCACGCCGGTGGCCGGACGGGTGCTCAAGCTCTATCAGGAGAGCGAAGGGGTGGTGAATGCCGGTCAGCCGCTGCTGGAGGTGGGCAACCCGGCCCAGCTGGAGGTGGTGGTCGAGGTGCTGTCGGCCGACGCGGTGCGGCTGGCACCTGGCATGCGGGTGGTATTCGAACGCTGGGGTGGCGAGCCCCTGGAGGGGCGGGTGCGGCTCGTCGAGCCGGTCGGCTTTACCAAAATCTCCGCCCTGGGGGTGGAGGAGCAGCGCGTGCAGGTGCTCGCCGACTTCACCTCGCCGCCGACGCAGTGGCAACCACTGGGCGACGGTTACCGCGTCGATGCGCGCTTCATCCTCTGGGAGGAGGCGAAGGTGCTGCAGATCCCCGCCAGCGCGCTGTTCCGCCACGACGATGGTTGGGCGGTGTTCGTCATCGAGGAAGGCAAGGCACGGCGGCGCAGCGTACAGCCGGGGCGGCGCAGCGGCTTGGCGGCGCAGATCGTCAGCGGCCTGGCGGAGGGGGAGACGGTGATCACCCACCCCGATGAAAAGATCGAAGATGGCGTGGCGGTGGAGCTACGCTAACTCGCTTGCCGATCATGACCACCCGCGATGCTGCCGAGGAGGCGATGGCCGCGCGGCGTATCGAGTATGGCGACGCGGGCCAACTCTGCCTACACTTCGGGCGCCACACTCCGTGTGGTCAGCAACGAGGAGCGCACCACCATGCTCAGGATCGCCATCATCGTCGGCAGCACCCGTCCCGGCCGCAAAGCAGAGAGCGTGGCGCGCTGGGTCCATGGCATCGCCAGCCAGCGCAGCGACGCCGAGTATGAAGTGGTCGACATCCAGGATTTCAGCCTGCCACTGCTCGACGAGCCCATCCCGCCCTCCCAGCACAAATACAGCCAGCCGCACACCAGGGTGTGGGCCGCCAAGATCGCCTCCTTCGACGGCTTTGTCTTCGTCACCCCCGAGTACAACCATGGCACCTCGGCGGCGCTCAAGAACGCCATCGATTTCCTCTATCAGGAGTGGAACAACAAGGCGGCGGGCTTCGTCAGCTACGGCAGCATCGGCGGGGCACGCGCGGTGGAGAGCCTGCGGCTGGTGATGGGCGAGATTCAGATAGCCGATGTGCGCGCCCAGGTGATGCTCTCGCTCTTCACCGACTTCGAGAATATGACCACCTTCAAGCCGGCTCCCTTTCAGGCCGACGCGGTCAACACCATGCTCGACCAGCTGGTGGCGTGGAGTGGTGCGCTCAAGCCACTACGCAAATAATAAATAGTTCATCGCACTTTAGCGGGAACATCAACGCTGCGGAAATGCTTGTGCGCTGCCGCGACGGGTTGAATTTGCTGCGGGGGGCTGCCCCGCGCGCAGGTCACTTTCTCTTGCGCGGCCAAGAGAAAGCAACCAAAGAGAAGGCCGCCCAGACTTGCCGCTTCGCGGTACCCTGCGCTTCTCGTCATTTCAGGGCCGTTCGTGCAACTCGCGAGGCAAAAAGGCCTCGCTCAAACATGCACTCACTTTCCCCTGAAATGACTGCGATGCTCGGCTGCGTCCAGGGGGGCTGGCTGTTCGTTTGAGCTGAATGGTTCTCCTGGAGCGAGCAATCCGCTTTCAACCCTAGCAAGCAATCCGCGATGCACCAAAAAAATGGTTGGTCCGCGCACCAAGATATGCGATAAGGGAGGTGCTCTAACCACCCTTGCCACACCAATGTCCGACCGCGCCCATTCCGTTATCGTCCTCGACTTTGAAACCACCGGCATGTCACCCCACTATGGCGACCGCGTCATCGAGGTGGGGGCGGTGCGCATCGAGGCGGGTGAGATCGTCGCGCGCTTCCAGGGGTTGATGAACCCCGGGATACGCATCAATAGTTTCATCGAGTCCTACACCGGCATCACCAACGCGATGGTGGCCGATGCGCCCCCTTGCGCAGAGGTGATGAGCGAGCTCAAGCCGTTCATCGGCGACACCCCGGTGGTCGCCCACAACAGCGCCTTCGACCAGCGCTTTCTTATGGCCGAATGGCAGCGCCTCAAGATCCCCTGCGACAATCCGTTTGCCTGCTCGATGCTCACCGCGCGGCGCATCTACCCCGAGGCGCCCAACCACAAGCTCGGCACGCTGGTCGCCTATAACCAGCTCCAGAACGACGGCGTTTTTCACCGCGCCCTGGCCGACGCGGAGATGACCGCGCTGCTCTGGCTGCACATGCTGCACAAAATCGAACAAAACTTTGCCGTGCGTGGGATGCGCTTTTCCACCATGCAGAAATTAGCGAAGGTATCGAAAACCTCAGTCGACAAGTTCTTTGCACAGCTGGCTTGATAAGAGCGGCCGTCCCTTTTCCTATGAAGGGCTGCAGCGTGGTCGAAAATCACCAGGTCATTAGCCGCTCACCGTGATGCTCTTATGGGGGTTAGCCGAGCCTCAGTTATGACATGACCAGGTGGAGAATCCACCCGACAGCAGGCTCGCCTGGAAGCCGCGCTGCCGCAACAGGCAGATCGCGTTATAAGCGCGGATTCCGACACCACATACCACCTGAATCGGTTTGTCCCGAGGCAGCTCGTCGACTCTTTCGCGCAGGGCATCGATGGGAATATGTCTGGCACACGGCATCGGCTCCTTCTCAACCTCGCTTTGGGTGCGCACATCCAGCACCAGCGCGCCATTAGAGCCCATCTCGTTCCAGTGTGTGATCGGCAGATCGCCCCGCATTGCGTTTGCCGCCACCATGCCTACCATGTTGACCGGATCTTTTGCTGCGCCGTATTGAGGGGCATAGCAAAGCTCGGCTTCTTCAAGGTCGAATACGGTAGCGCGCATCTGAATGGCCATCGCGATCACATCAATTCGCCGTTCAACACCTTCCTGGCCAACGGCCTGAGCACCCAGCACGCGGCCATTGCTGGTGTCATACAGCAGTTTCATGTTGATGGTCTTGGCGCCGGGATAGTAGCCCACATGGTTGCGGGGATGGGCATACACCACCTCATAGGGTATTGAGTCGGCACGCAGTGCGCGCTCATTCAACCCCGTCGAGGCAATCGTGAAGCCGAAGGCGCCGCATACGGCAGTCCCTTGGACTCCGCGAAAACCACGGCGCTTCCCGGTTATGATGTCCGCGACAAGACGTCCTTGGCGGTTGGCGGGCCCTGCCAGTGGCACGGCGGTGCGCTTGCCGGTAATTGCACAGGTCACCTCGACTGCATCGCCTACCGCATAAATATTGGCATCGCTTGTGCGCATCCTGGAGTCCACCACGATATGCCCTCGGCTGCCGACCTCCACTCCGCACTGCCTGGCCAGCTCCGTCTCCGGGCGAACGCCAATGGCCAGGATTACCAGATCTGCGGGCACCGATGTGCCGTCGGAAAAGTGTACCAGCAGACCCTCCTGTGTAGCACCTGCCTTTTCAAACTTGGTAACTTCGCAGCCCAGGCGAATGTCGACACCGGCCTGAGAAATGGCTTGTGCCACTGGCCGGGTCATTTCTGGATCGATTGCTGACAAAATTTGTGTGCCACGCTCAATAAGGGTGACTTGCGTACCGAGGTGATGCAGGTTCTCTGCTACCTCCAGGCCGATGAATCCGCCCCCCACGACAACCGCTTTTTTCACATTGCGGGAGGTTACCCAGTGTTTGATCTGATTGGCATCCGGCACGGTGCGCAGGGTAAAGATGCCAGGGAGCGTGACCCCTGGCAGCGTGGGGCGAATTGCCTGTGCGCCCGGCGAGAGCACCAGGTTGTCGTAAGCCTGTTCATATTGGCTTCCATCACTGCGTTGCACGTTTACCGTTCTGGCTTGGCGGTTAATCGCGACAACATCGTGTTCCGTACGCACATCGATATTGAATCGACGCTTGAAGAACTCCGGCGTCGCCAGCAGGAGGTCCTCTTCCTTGGTAATGATATTGCCCAGATAGTAAGGCAATCCGCAGTTTGCAAATGACACATGCGGGCCCCGCTCGAGGACGATGATATTGGCATGTTCGTCGTTGCGACGAAGGCGCGCGG
This sequence comes from Gammaproteobacteria bacterium, assembly GCA_036401755.1. Taxonomy (GTDB): domain Bacteria; phylum Pseudomonadota; class Gammaproteobacteria; order Thiohalomonadales; family Thiohalomonadaceae; genus DASWUD01. Next base: position 9,766 of record DASWUD010000163.1, on the reverse strand, counting down.
CACAAGAAGCGCCACCCGCCACGCCTCCCACGATCACTGTGGTTTTACTCATTTGCAGTTCCTTTAAATGACTATCTTGGAAAGAGGCCAGGTTTATACAGAACCCGTCACAATCTCGCCTGGCCAGGCGGGAATACCTTCCTTCATGGCGACGGCATCGTAACCCCGCTGATTAAGCAGAAAGGCACCTACTTTGCTGCGTTTGCCACTTAGGCAGACAACGACATGTTTGCGCTTCTTATCAAGTACACTCTCTGCATGCGCTCGCAATTCCGGCAATGGCAAATGGATGGCGTTGGCAATATGGCCATCCTCAAACTCTTCGGCATAACGCACATCGACGGCGACGCAGCCATCGTCCAGCAATTGTTTGGCCTCTTCGGGTGTCACTTCGCGAAGTAATGGACGAGAAATGAGCTCACGGAAGTACTCGCCATCGAGTACCAGGAGCTTGCCATCCTCTACCATCTTAACGGTCGCATTGCGATTACCGCCCATAACCAGTGCTTCATCACCAAATGTGTCGCCTTGTGAAAGCAAGGCAACCATCTCCGGTGTCTCATCGTAGATACCGGTGCGCCATACCTCGGCCTTACCCGACCAGAGCAGATAAAATGAATCTCCAGGATCGCCTTGTTTTACTATTGTTTCGCCCCTCTTCACCATTCGTGTTTTCATGCGCCTCAGGGCATCCTCCACGTGCTCAAGAGGAAGACAGCGAAAAGCGACGCTGCGGGTGACGTGAATCAGCCGATTGGCGAGTTCTTCGCCATGTGATTCTCGCACGTACTCAGCCAGCTCAGCCCACGAGGACAAGGTATCGAGAAACGCGACATCCGCCAGAAGCAGCGTAGTTTTCTCGTGGGCGATGATGCGGTTCTCACCCTCGCGGGTAATAACAATGTGGTCACGCGTATTGCCGAGATTCAGTGCAAAGTCGTATGGCTCCATGGCTATCTGCCCGGATAGCACAATGATGCGCTGACCGGCCAAGCGTGTTACGTAATTATCTCCAGGCGCCAGGGTGATAACTCGCACCGCCTCTCCCAGCTGCGTCCTGGCTGTGCTGTCAAGCTTGTTGAATGGTGCAATGGAGAGATGGCGGAGGAGTTCAAACAACTCTTGAGAGATCAGTGATGGAACCGTCATGACAAGTATTTCCCCTCATTCCATGGTTGTTATTTAGCCCCTATAAACCATCACCCTTCTCATTACCACCAACACTCTCGGAATCTGGTCGATGGCAGAAGCAATGAGGTTTACTAGCGAACCCTGAATAGGTGGCTGCACGGACGATTCACTGCTTGCTTGGCGCCTGCCCTCCTGCGCCATGCAGCTTGTCTCTCACCAGAGGTCGCTTAGAGCTTTATTAATTTATATTCTGTGGTGTTTATATTTAGACCGCGTAATGCTTATCACATTAAAAATGTACATGGAAGTCGCTAGCGTGACACGCTTCTCGTTTTCATCCAATTAAGTAATGTGTCGTATAACCAGTACAGCTTGGATGGAGGAGGCACGCCAATACCCGTATGCAATTACAGAAACCTCCCTCAGGAGCGTGCTTGCCTATTCGGACCACTGCGGGTTCCACACCACCTCCCAGAGGTGGCCATCCGGATCGCTGAAGTAGCCGGCGTAGCCTCCCCAAAAGGTATCGTGCGCGGCTTTGACGATGACGGCCCCGGCCTGTGCGGCCTGCTGCATCACCGCATCGACCTCCTCCTTTGAGGCGACGTTGTGGCCCAGCGTGAGCTCCGTTGCGCTGGGTGCGCCCAGTGTGAGCCCGCTATCGCGAGCGATGCTGCTGCGCGGCCAGAGCGCGAGCTTGAGGCCGTTTTGCAGGTCGATGAACACCACTGCGCCATATTCGAACTCTTGTCCGATGATCCCTTGCGTGGATAGCCCAAGGCCGTCGCGATAGAAGCGCAGCGACCTTTCCAGGTCATCGACGCCTAAGGTGATGACGGTAATTCTTGGTTTCATTGCAGCCCCTCATATGAATTTGCTGGGTACGCCCTCGCGGCTAACCTGAGATGACAATCGTTACCTTCCCTTGCCCCATTGCCACTCGGTGATCTCCGGCATGTCGATGCCGTGTTCGGTGATGTACTGGCGGTGTTCGATCAGTTTGTCGCGCAGCCATTGTTTGAGATAGGCGCCGGTAGATCCCAGATTGAGGACACGATCGATTACGTCAGAGGCAAGATGGTAACGGTCCATGTCGTTACGCACCACCATGTCGAACGGGGTGGTGGTGGTCCCCTCTTCCTTATAGCCGCGCACGTGCAGGTTCTTGTGGTTGGTGCGCCGGTAGGTGAGACGGTGAATCAGCCACGGGTAGCCGTGGTAGGCGAAAATGATCGGTTTGTCGGTGGTAAACAGTGTGTCGAACTCTTTGTGAGTAAGACCGTGCGGATGCTCTTCGTGATCCTGCAGCGTCATCAGGTCCACTACGTTGATCACCCGCACCTTGAGCTGCGGCAGATGCCTGCGCAGGATGTCGACGGCGGCGAGCGTCTCCAGAGTCGGCACGTCACCGGCACACCCCATCACCACATCGGGCTCGCTGCCCTGGTCGTTGCTTGCCCACTCCCAGATGCCGATACCGGCGCTGCAATGTTTGATCGCCGCTGCCATGTCGAGCCACTGCGGTTCGGGCTGCTTGCCTGCGACCACAACGTTGATAAAGTTGCGCGAACGCAGGCAGTTGTCGGTAACGCACAACAGGGTGTTGGCGTCGGGTGGCAAGTAGACGCGGATGATGTCGGCCTTCTTGTTGACCACGTGATCGATGAAGCCCGGGTCCTGATGCGAAAAGCCATTGTGATCCTGGCGCCACACGTGCGAGGTGAGCAGGTAGTTGAGCGAGGCGATGGGGCGGCGCCACGCGATCTCCTTGCTGGTCACCTTGAGCCATTTGGCGTGCTGATTAAACATCGAATCGACGATGTGAATGAACGCCTCGTAACAGGAGAAGAGGCCGTGGCGGCCAGTGAGCAGATACCCCTCCAGCCACCCTTGGCAGGTATGCTCGGAGAGGAGCTCCATCACCCGCCCATCGGGGGCAAGGTGATCGTCCTCGGGCAGTGTTGCAGCCATCCAGGCGCGATTGGTTACCTCGAACAGTGCGCCGAGGCGGTTGGAGCTGGTTTCGTCGGGCCCCATCACGCGGAAGTTGCGCTGCGCCCGGTTGAGTTGCATGACATCGCGCAGATAGGCACCCATGATGCGCGTCGACTCGGCCTGTGTCGCCCCGGGCCTGTCGACCTGCACTGCGTAGTCACGGAAGTCGGGGAGCATCAGGTCACGCAGCAGCAGGCCGCCATTGGCGTGCGGATTGGCCCCCATGCGCCGCGCCCCTCTCGGGGCCAGCTCCGCCAGCTCTGCTTTTAGCGCGCCGCACTCGTCGAACAGCTCCTCGGGGCGATAACTTCTCATCCACTTTTCGAGCAGTTGCAGATGTTCGGGTTTGCTGGCCAGTTCGGCGAAGGGCACCTGGTGAGAGCGCCACGACCCTTCTGTCTTCTTGCCATCCACCAGCTTCGGCCCGGTCCACCCCTTCGGGGTACGCAAAATGAGCATCGGCCAGCGCGGGCGCTCGGTGACACCGATGGTGCGCGCCTTGTGTTGAATCTCGGCGATCTCGGCAAATATCGTGTCGAGCGTGGCCGCCATCAGCGGATGGAGCTGTTGCGGATCATCGCCCTCGACGAAATAGGGGTGGTAGCCGTAGCCGCTGAAGAGAGCTTCCAGCTCCTCGTGGCTGATGCGCGCCAGCAGGGTGGGATTGGCGATCTTGTAGCCATTAAGGTGGAGGATCGGCAGCACCGCGCCGTCACCTGCCGGGTTGAGAAACTTGTTGGAGTGCCAGGCGGTGGCGAGCGGCCCGGTCTCCGCCTCGCCATCGCCCACCACACAGGCCGCGATCAAGTCCGGGTTATCGAACACCGCGCCGAAGGCATGCGACAACGAGTAGCCGAGCTCGCCCCCTTCGTGGATCGAACCCGGCGTCTCCGGTGCCGCGTGGCTCGGAATACCGCCGGGGAAGGAGAACTGCTTGAACAGCCGCTTCATGCCTTCGGCATTCTGCGGCACATTGGAGTAGAGCTCGCTATAGCTCCCCTCCAGCCAGGTGTTGGCGACCAGCCCCGGACCACCATGACCCGGGCCGGTGATGTAGATGAGATTGAGAGCGCGCGCCTTGATCACGCGATTCAGATGCACATAGATGAAGTTGAGCCCTGGCGTGGTGCCCCAGTGACCGAGCAGGCGCGACTTCACATGTGCCAGTGTGAGCGGCTCCTTGAGCAGCGGATTGTCGCGCAGGTAGATCTGCCCCACTGACAGATAGTTGGCGGCACGCCAGTAGGCGTCGATCCGGCGTAACTCGTCGTCATCCATGGCACGCGGCGGCGGTGTGGTTGCCGACGGCTCTTCACCTTGCAACAGTTCGTCCACGGTTAGCACCTCCCGGGCGAGAATCATTCGGCGGCGGTAGTCAGGCAGCGCAGGGTCTCCTGCGCAATGAGAGTCTCTTCATCGACAGGGATGACGAGAAGTGCGGTCGACGAGGTGATTGAGGAGATCACCGCATCAACAGCGACGGCGTGGCGATTGCGTTCGCTATCGAGACGGATGCCGCACCACTCCATACCGTCACAGATACGGGCACGAATCGCGGGCGCATGCTCACCGATGCCGCCGCCGAAGAGGATCGCATCGGCGCCACCGAGCACCGCCAGATAGGCGCCGAGATATTTGCGGGCACGATGCACAAAGGCGTGCACTGCCAGCGCCGCTGCACTGTGTCCCTCACGCTCCAGTTGCAACAATGTTTGCATGTCGCCACTGGCACCGGAGAGACCGAGCAGCCCGGCACGATGATTCAGTCCCTCACTGAGCTCATCGCGCGTGTAACCCTGTTCCAGCAGATGGAGCACCACCCCCGCATCGAGATCGCCGGGCCGGGTCGCCATGATCAGCCCCTCCAGCGGTGTGAAACCCATGCTCGTTTCCAGTGGATAGCCGGCACGCAGTGCGGCGATGGAACAGCCCTGCCCCAGTTGCAGTGTGATCAGATTCACCGCTTCCGGGTCGGCACCCGTAAGCGCGCAGTAGCGTTCCGCCATGTAGCGGTGCGCCAGACCGTGGAAACCATAACGGCGGATCGCATGGGGTGTCTGGCGCCACGCCTCAGGCAAGGCATAACAGTGCACATAGTCCGGCAGCTCCTGAAAATAGGTGGTATCGAACACCGCCACCATCGGGCGGTGCGCAAGCCGCCTCCGACATACATGGATCACTCTCAGCGCCGGCGGATTGTGCAATGGCGCCAGCACGCTGAGCGCCTCAAGTTGCGCAAAGGTCTGTTCGTCGAGCAGCACCGCGTCGGTGAAGGTATCGCCGCCATGCACGATACGATGGCCAACGGCCGTGATCTCCGCCAGCAATGAGTGCCCCGGCGCAAGCTGCTCCTCCAGCAGATCGAGAATGTAATGTGCCGCATCTGTGTGATCACCAAGGGCGAGAGAGGTGCGTTGCAGCTGCCCGCCATAGCGCCACTCACCACTCGCCTCACCACCCAGCCCGCGCACCGCCCCCTGCGCCACACTGACCTGGGTGTCGCCCTCAACGGTGTAGAGCTGAAACTTCAGCGAAGAGCTGCCGCTGTTGAAGACCAGGATCTGCATCAGGGATGTCGTCCGCCATAGCCATGAAAACCCGGGCGCACCTCCAGGTTCTCCACCTCCGCCTCCTCCCGATAGTGGATGAAGGCACGCCGCAACTGCTCGCCCATGCCGCCGCCCAGTTCGACACCGATCTCCTGCAAGGTCCCTTCGATCTGCTCGGCGCTCACCTGCAGCAGGTCGTAGGTAATGGTCAGCTCTTCCCCGGCCACATCCACCGCGTGGACCCCCATCATGGCGAGCAGCGCTTCACCCACCTGTTGTGCCGCAGACGGCGTCAACGGTTTGTCCAGGCGCAGGTGGCGTCGTTTGAATAGTTGCTGGCCTTGCTGCCTGGGCGCTTGTTCGGCGGCGCTGCCGATATAGAGGTGGGGGTTGGCCAGGAAGCGCTCCTTGCACTGTAATGAGCAGAAGGCGAAGTGCATCCCCTGATAGGTGATGGCGTTTTGCTGCGGCGCCACCTGCATGTCGCAGACCGGGTCTTTCATCATCTCGCTGTCAGTGGTCATCGGCGTTGCTTCCTCAGAACTTCGACGTGCCAGCTCTGCCCTGTCGAAAGATAGCCCACCACGCCCTCAGCGCACGTAGGCATCGCTGGCGTAACGGCGCATCATGCGGTGGCTGTTGAAGAAGGAGGCGTTCTTGGCGATGGCCCCCTTCATCACCGTGAGCCAGCCGCTACGAGCGTTGTAGTAAAGGGGCAGCACCACCTTTTCCAACTTGTCGTAGAGGAAGGTGGCATCGTTCTCCCCCGGGTCGCCGTTGCCGACTGCCCAGCCGGTCACTCCTTCGATGCACCCTTCGGCCCACCAGCCATCGAGCACGCTCAGGTTGGGCACACCGTTTAATGCGGCCTTCATGCCGCTGGTGCCGGAGGCTTCCCAGGGAGGGAGCGGGGTGTTGAGCCACACATCAACGCCGGCCACCATGGCGGCGGCGATCGCCATGTCGTAGTTGGGCAGGAAGACCGCAGTGATATCGCCGGCCAGCTCGCGAATGTGGGCATGCAACGCCGCGATGGCGCGCTTGCCTTCGTCATCACGCGGATGGGCCTTGCCGGCCAGCACGATCTGCAATGGCTGCTGCTTCGCGATGGCGCGCAGCCGCTGCAGATCGGTGAAGAGCAGCTCGGGGCGCTTGTAGGCGGTCATCCGCCGGGCAAAACCAATGGTAAAGTGCCCCTCATCGAGCGCCACACCACTCAGCTCGCGCACCTTGTCGATCAGTGCCTGCTTGGCCTGGAGGTGGGCCTGCCAGATGGCCTCGTCGGCAATGCAGCAGTCAGCGCGCACCAGCAGCTCCGGCTCGTGGCGCCAGCCACGCAACTGCGCGTCGTATACCTGGCTGAGCGCTGCATGGGTCCAGGCAGAGGGGTGAACGCCGTTGGTGATGGCGCGCACGTGGTAGCCGGGGAAGAGGTGGTTGGAGGTCTCGGCGTGGCGCTTGGCCACACCGTTGATGTACTCGCTGGTGTTGAGCGCCAGCCGCGTCATGTTGAGCTCTTCGTCGCCGGCCAGCCGCTTCAGGGTGGGCAGGTCGATGAAATCCCCCAACACCCGCTCCACCAGCGGGTAGGGGAACTTGTCGTGACCCGCCTCCACCGGGGTGTGGGTAGTGAAGTTGCACAGCTCGCGCACACGCGGAATGTCGTAGGGCGATTCGCCCGGCCGCACATCCTTCTCTGGATAGGCAAAGAGGTTGAGCAGCTCCAGCGTCAGCAGCGCGGCATGCCCTTCGTTCATGTGGTATTCGAGGATGCGAAAGTCGAGGGCATGGAGCAGGCGCACCCCGCCGATCCCCAACACCATCTCCTGCTTGAGGCGGTAGGTCTCATCACCGCCGTAGAGATAGTGGGTGAGCTGGCGATCCTCGGGGGCGTTGTCTGCCAGATCGGTATCGAGCAGCAGCACCGGCTGGCGGCCACCCAGATAGCTCTCCAGCACGTAGAGCCAGCCCCCCACCCAGACATCGCGCCCCTCGATGGGCACCACCACCCGCGCCTGCAACGGCCTGGCGAACTGCGCCGGCTCCCACGGGTCGGGCGCCTCCTGCTGGCGCCCCGCCTCGTCGATGCTCTGGCGGAAATAGCCCTCGCGGCTCGCCAGGCTCACCGTCACCAGCGGCAACTCCAGGTCGGCCGCCGAGCGCACCGTGTCGCCGGCCAGCACCCCTAGGCCGCCGCTGTAGGTGGGGATATCGGAACGCAGCGCGATCTCCATGGTGAAATAGGCGATGCGCTCGGACTGGGTGAATTCGCGGGTCATGGTCTTTCCATTCATTGCCGATCGGCCGTATATACCTATAGACCAACCCCGGCCCATCACCGCATAAAACCGACAAACTACCGTCGGGGCACAACCACCCTACTCTCCCATCATGCATGTGCAATATGCACAAATTGCCACTATACTGTGGCAATAGCTCATTTTTTCCCAGGAGACGGCCATGAATCTTGCCCATGCCCACCATGCCGACAAGGCCACGGTGTTGAATGAGGCGTTCCTCAACGCCGGCAAACAGCTGGGGATGAGCCAGAAGGAGTTGGGCGAGATCGTCGGCAAGGAGCGCACCGCGATCAGCAAGGGCAACCTCGCCCCCGCCAGCAAGGCGGGCGAACTGGCCCTGCTCTTCATCCGCGCCTACCGCGCCCTCTTCGTGCTGGTAGGCGGCGATGCGGCGCAGATGCGCCACTGGATGCACACCGAGAATCTCCACACTGGCGGAGTCCCGGCCGAGCAGGTAAAGAGCGTGCAGGGGTTGCTTGCCGTAGTCGAATACCTCGACGCGATGCGGGGCAAACTCTAGGTGCCATGGGATACTCTTCTCAAGACGGTAACGCCGCAAAGCGTGGCCGGCACGCTGCTGCGACTGGTGGAGAGCCAGGAGCAGGTCGCAACCAACCAGCTGGTCAGCTCACTGCAACACCAGGCGCTGCTGGAGGAGATGCTGGAGGCGACCAAGCCACCGCGACGCAAGGGGACTGAACACCTCCACTACCTGCTCGCCACCCCGTTTCGCTATCCGCCGCTCAGACACGGCTCGCGCTTCGGCACACGCCACGAACCCAGCCTGTTCTACGGTTCGCAGCAGGCACGCACCGTGCTGGCGGAAGCAGCCTACTACCGCTTCGTCTTCTGGCACGGCATGGCCACCCCGCCCGGTCACAAGCTCGATACCCAGCACACCCTGTTTACAGCCCGCTATAGCAGCGCACAGGGATTGCGCCTGCAGGATGAACCATTCAGCGCCTATGCCGCTCAACTCACCCACCCCGCCGATTACCGGGCCACACAGGCGCTGGGTGCCACGATGCGCGCGCACGGCATCGAGGCATTTGAATTCACCTCGGCGCGCGATCCTGAACAAGGGATCAACATTGCGTTGTTCTCGCCGAGGGCCCTCGCCGCCCCCGCCCCGCTGGCGCAGGAGCCTTGGCTGTGTGAGCTAAGTGCCGGGCACGTCAGGTTCCACGCCGCCCACACCAAAGCCTTCTTCGATTTTCCCCTGGCCGTTTTCCAGCGGGATGGCCGGTTTCCGCAACCCGCCTGACCCCTTCTCCCCCATCGCATCGATTTCAGCCGACAGGGCGGCTCGACACCACTCTCCGTGAGAGGGAACGCTTGCATTTTGTCTGCGATTGCATACAATCGTTTACATATGTAGACACCTGGCCGCGAGGTCCGGCAGACAAAGGAGGAAGCAGCTGTGAAGTCGGTTCCCATCAGTGTGCGCATCTCTCAGGATGAGGCGGAAACCCTCGCGCGGATGCGCATCCCCGGCGCCACCACCCCCAGCGAGAAGCTGCGCGCCCTCATCGGCGAGGCCCACCGCCGCGCACAGGGGCCCGCCGACTATTCGGACGCCGTGGCCCAGGTGCAGCAGTGGCTCGCACCGCTCTTCTCGGCGGTACAGCAGGCGGAGGCAGAGCAGGATCAGCACTCGGACGTGCTCGCCATGCTGCGCGAGTGGCTGCCCGATTTTCTCGCCTACGCCCGGCTCGCCGGTCATGGCGACACTGCACTTTCGCACGACGCGTTGCGCGCGCTGGAGCGGGGTATCGCCGATCGACTGTTCCG
>DASWUD010000162.1:0-14185 GCA_036401755.1 Gammaproteobacteria bacterium | reverse complement strand
GGATGAGCGGAAGTCTGTAACAACGGATGAGCCCTGCTTTGCCAAACCCGTTGAGTATAGGCCGGGCGTGCGGAGACAACCGGCGCCGCGCAATCGTTGCGGCAATGGCTCGGTTAAAGCGTCAGCGGGTGGCGCTGTTGTTGCGCGGCCAGGCGTGGAGGATGGCGTTGACCAGGGTGGCGAGGGGTATGGCGAAGAAGACGCCCCAAAAGCCCCACAACCCGCCGAACACCAGCACCGCCACGATGACGGCGACGGGATGGAGGTTGACCACTTTGGAGAAGAGCAGCGGTACCAGCACGTTGCCGTCGAGCCCCTGGATGATGGCGTAGACGATCATCAGCCAGGCGAAATCAGGCCCCCCGCCCCACTGCAACCAGGCGATGAGTGCCACCGGAATGGTCACCACGGCGGCGCCGATGTAGGGGACGATCACCGACAACCCCACCAAGGCGCCGAGCAGCATGGCATATTTCAGGCCGAGCAGGGCAAAGGCGATGACGCTGGCGACTCCAACGATGAATATCTCCCAGAACTTGCCACGCACGTAGTTGCCGAGCTGCTGCTCGACCTCGTGCCACACCGTAAGTGCCGCGCCGTGATTCTCTGGAACAAAACCACTGACCCAGCCAATCAGTCGCTGTTTGTCCTTGAGAAAGAAAAAGACCAGCAGCGGCACCAGCACCAGATAGACCAGCAATGTGATGAGGCCGGGCAGGCCCGCGATGGTGAGCGCCAGCAGCCGCTGCCCCTGTTCGGCGAGGCGCTTTTGCAGCAGGTCGAGCAGGTCGTTGATCTGCTGATCGGTGACGAGCTGATAGTGTTGTGGCAGGGCGTGGAGTGCCGCCTGGCTGCGCGAGATGAAATTGGGCAGCTCGCGAACCAGCTCCACCAGCTGCGTCCAGACCAGCGGCGTCAGCCCCAGCAGCAGTAGCAACAGCAGCGTCATGAAAAGGGTGAAAACCAGGATCACACTGCGCAGCCGCGACACGCCAAGATGCTCCAGCTGACGCACCAGCCCCTCCAGCAGGAACGCAATCACCAGTGCGGCGAAGACCGGCGTGAGCATGCCGCCCAGGAACAGCACGATGCCGAAGCCGACCACCAGCAGCGCCAGTAAGACGATCGCCTGCGGGTCGGAAAGGTAGCGGCGCAGCCAGCCACGGATCACCTCAACCATGTCATGTCTCGCCGCCTAGGTGGTACAGCTGATAATGGCGCGCGAAGAGCTGTTCCAGCTCGTCGATCACCTCGGGGGCGGGGCGTCCCTGCACCATGTGCTGGGTCATCAGCGCGGCGGTCTCGTGCAGCATCTTCTCGCGGTCGACCATCGGATAGGTGGCGGCGAGCCGTTTCACCGCACCGATCACCGTCTCCTTCTCTGGACGCGGAATATCGAGTGGCTGCTGGCTGACCGCTGGCGCGGCCACCGGCGCGGGCAGGCGGCTCGCCAGAAATTCGGCAAACGCCAGCAGTGTGGCGCGCTCGCCCTCGCCGAGACGGTTGAAGAGCTGAATGAGTCGGGTGTCGTCGTTCATGGGATTGGGGGCCGTCCGCCGGCAGCTGTGATCAGCATAGGCAGACGGCGGTCAGGATGCACGGCACGGCGTTACAGCCGTGCGTTTCAGGGATTTTCCTTGCAGTAGGAGCGGGCGAAGTCGAGCAGTTTCTCGATGGCGCGCAGACGGAATTTCTGTTTCTGGTGGACGAAGGAGAAGGGTCGCTCGATGGGCGGATCGAGGTTGATCGCCACCAGGGTACCGAGCTTCAGCTCCTTTTCGATGGTGGCACGCGACAGGATGGAGATCCCCATGCCCGCCTCCACCGCCCCCTTCACCGCCTCGGGACTGCCCAGCTCCATGGCGATGTTGAGGTCCATCGGCGAGGCGCCGCAGGCCACCAGCGACTCCAGCATCACTTCGCGAGTCCCCGACCCCTCCTCGCGGCAGATGTAGGGGTACTCGACCAGCTTCTGGATGGGGAAGCTCTTCTCCTTGGCCAAGGGATGTTCCGGTGCGACGATCAGCACCATCTGGTCCATGCGGCAGGTTTCGACCATCAAGTTCTTGTTGGTGACCGGCGCCTCGACCACCCCCAGGTCGATGGCGTTGTTCTCCACCATTGAGACGATCCCCTCGGTGTTGGCCACCTGCAGGCGGATGGAGACCTCGGGATATTTCGCCTTGAACTCGCCGAGCAGCGCCGGGAGCATGTATTCGGCGATGGTGGTGCTCGCCCCCACCAGCAGTACGCCGCTCACCTCGCCGGTGAGGTCACGCACCGCATTCTCCATCTCGGCGTAGGTGGCGAAAATGCGATCGGCATACTCGAAAACGCGCTGCCCAGCCTCGGTGAGGCTGATGCGGTTGTGGGTGCGATCAAAAAGACGGGTGTTGAAATACTCTTCGAGCTGGCGCACCTGGAAGGTGACCGCCGGCTGGGTCATGTGCAGCGACTCCGCCGCCTTGGTGAAGCTGAGCAGGCGCGCCACTGTATGAAAGACCTGGAGACGTCTGTCTGCCATCTCTACTCCGCTCCTGATCCCGAGGAATCATTGGTTATTTTTATCGAGCTCCCAAGGATACGTTATGTGAGCCGAAAAACGAAGGGGCCGCGAATGCGGCCCCTTCACCAAATCACACACCGTGAGAGCTAGCTGCTCTCTTTCAGCGAATCGACCCGCTTGTGCATGAAGGCGTAGTACATCACCGGGATCACCACCAGCGTCAGCACGGTGGAGACCAGGATGCCGAAGATCAGCGAGACGGCGAGTCCGCTGAAGATGGGGTCGTCGATGATGAAGAAGGCCCCCATCATGGCGGCCAGGCCGGTCAGGATGATCGGCTTGGCGCGCACCGCACCCGAGTTGATTACGGCACGTTCGAAGGGGATCCCCTCGCGCACCTGCTGGTTGATGAAGTCGACCAGCAAAATCGAGTTGCGCACGATGATCCCCGCCAGGGCGATCATGCCGATCATCGAGGTGGCGGTGAACTGCTTGCCGAGCAGCGCGTGCCCCGGCATCACGCCGATGATGGTCAACGGGATGGGCGCCATGATGATGAGCGGCACCAGGTAGGAGCGGAACTGCGCCACTACCAGCAGGTAGATGAGAATTAGTCCAACCGAGTAGGCCAGCCCCATGTCACGGAAGGTTTCATAGGTGACCTGCCATTCCCCATCCCACTTCACGCTGTAGTCATAAGGGCTCGCGGGCGGATTGATCAGATATTGACTCAAGGTGCCCTCGCCGATGACCTTGTCGCGCAGCGTGCCGAAGATCTCGAACATGCCGTAGAGTGGGCTGTCGAGCTTGCCGGCCATGTCGCCGGTGACAAACACCACCGGTTGCATGTCCTTGTGGTAGATGGAGTGCTCGCGGTGGCTCTGCTCCACCCGAATGACGGAGGAGAGCGGCACCAGCGCGCCACTCATGCTGCGTACCCGCAGGTTGAGCGCCGCGTCGATGCTCCCCTTCTCGGCCACCGGGAACTCCATACGGATTGGCAGCGGATATTTGAGGCTCTCGTCATGCAGATAGGAGGCATCCTCGCCACTTAGCACCGTGGAGAGTGCCGCCACCACGCTCTGCTCCGAAACCCCCAGCAGTGCCGCCTTGCCCTGATCCACGTGCAGGACCAGCTTGGCGGAGGGGTCCTCGACGCTGTCATCGATATCGATGATGTCGGGGGTTTCGCTATAGACCTTGCGCACCTCCTTGGCGACGCGGATCTGCCCCTCGTAATCGAGGCCATAGATCTCCGCCACCAGCGGCGACTGCACCGGCGGGCCCGGCGGCACCTCGACCACCTTCACATTGGCGTTGTATTTCTTGCCGATCGCCTGCAGCGGCTCACGCACCGCCAGGGCGATCTCGTGGCTCTTACGCTCGCGATCGTGCTTGTCGACCAGGTTGACCTGGATGTCGCCGACGTTGGCCCCTTCGCGCAGGTAGTACTGGCGTACCAGGCCGTTGAAGTTGATGGGCGCGGCGGTGCCGGCATAGACCTGATAGTCGGTCACCTCGGGCACCGTGGCCAGATAACCGCCCAGTTCATCGAGCACCCGGGCACTCTGCTCCAGACTGGTCCCTTCGGGCATATCCAGGACTACCTGGAACTCCGACTTGTTGTCGAAGGGCAGCATCTTCAGCACCACGATCTTCACCACGGCCAGGCCGACCGAGACCACGATGAGGGCCACGATCACCTGGGCGAGCTTGCGCCGCTTCTTGCGCCCCGCCTCGCCCTCCAGGAATGGACCGACATAGCGGTGGAAGAAACGATGTAGCGCCGAATCCTCACTCTCGTGATGGTGTGCCACATGGGCCTTGGCCAGCATCAAATTGGAGAGCCACGGGGTGAAAATGAAAGCGACACCCAGCGAGATGAGCATGCCGATCGAGGCGTTGATCGGGATGGGGCTCATATAGGGGCCCATCAGGCCGGTGACGAAGGCCATCGGCAACAGCGCGGCGATAACGGTGAAGGTGGCGAGGATGGTGGGACCACCCACCTCATCCACCGCCGCCGGGATCGCCTCGAGCAAGCTCTTGCCGCCCATCTGCATGTGGCGGTGGATGTTCTCCACCACCACGATGGCGTCATCCACCAGGATGCCGATGGAGAAGATCAGCGCGAACAGCGAGACACGGTTGAGGGTGAAGCCCCACGCCCAGGAGGCGAACAGCGTCACCGCCAGGGTGATCACCACCGCGGCGCCGACGATGAACGCTTCGCGCCAGCCGATGGCGAGGAAGACCAGTGCCACCACCGAGGCGGTGGCGAAGATCAGTTTGCTGATCAGCTTCTGCGCCTTGTCGTTGGCGGTGGCGCCGTAGTCACGCGTCACCGTGGCGCGCACGCCATCGGGCACGAAGGTCCCCTTGAGCTGCTCGAAGCGATCGATCACCTGATTGGCGATCTGCACCGCGTTGGTCCCCGGCTGTTTGGCGATGGCCACGGTCACCGCCGGGTATTCGCCACTCACATTGATCCCCTTGGCGTGACCGGCAGCCCCCACCCCGAACCACACGTACTGCTCCGGCTGGTCTGCGCCACGCTGCACAGTGGCCACGTCACGCAGATAGACGGGACGCCCCTCCTTCACGCCCACCACCAGCGACTGCACCTCGTCAACAGTAGAGAGGAAGCTGCCGGCCTGCACCAGCACCTCCTGGTTATTGCTGACCAGGGCGCCGGAAGGCATGGTGGCGTTGGAAAGTTGCAGGGCTTTACGCAGATCGTCCAGGGCGATGCCGAAGCCGGCCAGCCGTTGCGGGTCGAGCTGCACGTGCACCACCTGATCGGGACCGCCGATGGTATAGACATCGCGCGTTCCCTTGACCCGCTTCAGCTCGGTTTCGAGAGCGTGGGCAACCCGTTGCAACTCATGGCTGCCCACCTTCTCATCCTCGCTCCACAGGGTGAGGGTGACGATGGGCACATCGTCGATCCCCTTCGGCTTGATGAGCGGCTGGGTCACGCCCAGGTTGTGCGGTAGCCAATCCTGCTTGGAGTACATGGCGTTGTAGAGGCGCACGATGGCAGCGGTGCGATCCTCACCCACCTCATACTGCACGGTGAGCACCGCCTGACCGGGGCGCGACACCGAGTAGACGTGCTTGACCCCCTCGATCTCCGAGAGGATCTGCTCGGCCGGAGTGCTGATCAGGTGCTCCACCTCGCTGGCCGAGGCACCCGGATAGCCGATGAAGATATTGGCGAAGGTGACGTTGATCTGCGGCTCCTCCTCGCGCGGCGTGACGAGTACCGCGAACAGCCCGAGCAGCAGCCCCACCAGTGCCAGCAGCGGGGTGATTTCCGTGGTCAGGAAGCGTTGGGCGATATTGCCCGAGATACCGAGTTTGCCGCTCATGATCCCTTACCTGCGCGCTTCTCTTTCAGATAGACACCGGCCTGAATCGGATCCAGCGCCACCTTGTCACCATTGGTAAGCCCCGCCAGTACCTCGAAGCGGTTGCCGTAACGGCGGCCAAGACGGATCTGGCGCAGCGCTACCCGCCCTTCCGGGCTCACCACATAGACACCGGTCACCTCGCTACGATGGACCACCGCCTGCTCCGGCACCAGCAACAGGTTCTCCTCGCCGGTGGCAAAGGCCACCTTGGCAAATTCACCGGGATAGACGTTGTGCTGGCCGGCCGGGATGTCGACACGTACCCGGAAGGTATGTGTCTGCGGATCGGCATAGGGGCTGATGTTCAGTTTGGTGCTTTCTATGCTCTGGTCATTTTCATCGGTGAAGATGATGCGTGCATGGGCAAGGGAGCGGACCTGTTGGATATAGGCCTCGGGCAGGTTGACCACCGCGCGCAACTCTTCCAGCGAAAGACCGGTCATCAGCGGCTGGCCGGGGTTGGCCAGCTCACCCACCTCCACGTAACGTTTCACCACAATGCCACTGTAGGGAGCACGTACCACGGTGTGTTCCGTCTGCTCCTGTGACTGTTCGAGCGCGGCACGGGCCGACTTCAGGGCGGCTTCGGCGCGGTCATACTCCGCCTGGGAAACCAGCTTCTGTTGCAGCAGATCCTTGATGCGCTCGAAGTTGGAGTTGGCCTCTTTGAAGCGTGCCTCGGCCCCGGAGAGGGCCGCCGCCTGTTCGCGGGCGCGGAATCGGATAAGGATGTCACCCTTCTTGACGTAATCATCCACATCGAAGTTGATTTCGGTGATGCGCCCGGAGGTCTGCGCCGACACCGTGGCCTGATGGACGGCATCGATGGTGGCATCGAAGATCTCCTCCTTTACCACCTTCTCCAGGGTAACAGCGGTGGTCTCGAAGGGGAGTTTGGCGGGTTGGGCAACCTCTTTCCCCGCCTCTCCCGAGTTTCCGCAGCCGCTGAGCGCAAGCAGCGCTCCCGCCAAAATAATCAAAGAGTTAGTTCTTGTGCGCATGGCGAAATCCCCTCACCGGTTTGCGTAATTGGGCTCTGGGCAAAAAGTAGCACAGAGAAGCAATATTAGTAATTGCTAATATATTAATGCTTTGGTCGGGAAAAACAAGAGTGGCGAAGGGTGATTTCATCCCACCCTCCGGCAACAGAGCCTCAACTCAGTTGGTGAGCCGCCCCTTTTTCTGGCTCATATCGCTGCGGTAGAAGAGATAGGGCTCCTGAACACCTTGGCGCACCTGGCTGAGTGCTGAGGCGGCGTGCTGCAGCAGTTGGTCGGTGGTGTCACCGTCCTCGGGGAAGAGGCTGATGCCGATGGAGGGTGAGACAAAAACGTGATATCCGCCGGCTTCGAGCGGTTCGGCGAAGGTGGCAAGGATGGCACGCGCCAACTGTTCCACCTGCTCGCGTGATTCACACTGCCGCTCCATCACCACGAACTCGTCGGGGGAGAGGCGCGCTACAGCCGCCTTGTCAGCCACTTCACACAGGCGCTGGGCCAGCGCCCGTAACAGCTGCTCACTCGCAGTGCGTTCCCTGACGTCGCTGAAGAGCTCGGCAAGCCCGATCCTGATGCAGAGCACCGCTACACGCTTGGAGCGGCGCCGAGCCTCCAGCAGTGCCTGCTCAAGGCGATCTGCCAGCAGGATGCGACTCGCCAGGCCCGTCACCGTATCGTAGTTAATTGCGTTCTGTAACCGTTCATGCGCCAGCAGCCGTTGGGTGATGTCCTTGCCTGTGGAGACGTAGTGGGTAATGGTGCCGTCGGCGCCACGTACTGGCGTGATGGTCTTTGACTCGTAGTAAAGCTCGCCGTCCTTGCGGCGGTTGATGAAGAGGTCGGAGAAGGGCATGCCGGACTTCAGCACCTGCCAGACCCGCGCGTAAAAGGCGTCTTCCTGAAAACCTGACTTGAGGATATTGGGCTTGCATCCCAACACCTCGTTGCGATCGTAGCCGGTGATGTTCTCGAAGGCGGGATTGACGTATTCGATGATCCCTTGATTGTCGGTCACCATCACCGCGTCCGCAGTCTGCTCCAGTACGCGGAACATCTTCTCCATCTCCTGCTGCATGCGCTTGCGCTCGGTAATGTCATGCGAGACTCCGGCGAGCCGGTTCACCCTTCCATCCTCATCGTGCACCGGGAAAAAGCGCGTCTGAACCCAGCGCTCCTCTCCGGAGGGGCGCAAGATGCGATACTCCTCGTTAATCCTTACCCAGCTCTCATCCATCAATCGCGACAGGAGGTGGGAATAGTCCTCGGGATGGACAGCTTCGAGCAGCTGAAAGATGCCTTGCCCGGCCAGCCAATCGGTACTGCGTTCCCATATCTGTTCAAAGGAAGGGCTGACATAGAGCACCGTGCCATTATTGGTGTCGATGAGCCAGAAAGCCTCATCGATGCTGTTGGTCAGTTGTCTGAATCGTGCTTCACTCTCGGCCAGATCGCGCTGCACGCGCTGTTTATCACGACGCAGCTTCATCTCCGCAAGCTCGCGCTCAACGGCGGGTATCAGCCGATTGACGCGATCCTTGAGGATGTAATCGTGAGCACCGGCGTGCATCAGCTGCACCGCCAACTCCTCGCCCATGGTGCCGGAGATGGCAATCATGGGAATGTCGAGTTGGAACTGATGTGCCACCTGCAACACATCGAAACAGGTAAAACCGGGAAGGTTGTAGTCGATGAGGAGCAGCTCCCAGCCCCCCTGCTCCAGAGCTTCGTGGAGGGCGGCGAGTGACTGAACGCGCTGCCACTCGACGTGGTAGCCTGCCTTGTGGAACTCACGCAACAGCAGCAACGTGTCGTCTTCGCTGTCATCGATAAACAGCACGCGCAAGCTTTTGTACATGGAGGACATGACCATAATCACGGTGTGGGTAATGGATTCTCTCCAGTCATGCTATTCCTGACGAGGGCATGCGGCAAGAGAGCACGTCATTCCTTATTTTTCAAGGTGAAATAGAAGGCGGTCCTTTCACCCTCGATGCACTCCGACCAGATCCTGCCGCCGTGCCGCTGGACTATGCGTTGCGCCGCAGGCAGGCCAATCCCCAGCCCATCATATTCGTTGGGATCATGCAGCCGTTGAAAGAGAAAGAAGAGCCGCTCCTGCAGGGCCAGCGGATAACCTACGCCGTTGTCCACCACCGAAAAAACTGTCTCACCCTCCTCCTTGCGCGAGGAGAAGACAATGGTTGCCCGGGGGCGCTTGGCGGTGTATTTCCAGGCATTGCCAATCAAGTTTTGCAGCATGGTAAAGAGCAGTTCGCGATCACCCTTGACCACCATGGCCCCACGACGGGTGTAACAGACCCTGCGCTCAGGCTCCACCGCCTGCAGATCGGCGATGATGGCATCGGCCATCTCCCCCAGATTCACCTTGGTAAGGCGCAACTCCTGCCGACTCATGCGCGCCAGCTGGAGCAGATAATCGGTGAGGGTGGTCATGCGCTCGCAATTGGCGAGGATGCGCTGCAAGTAATCACGTCCGATCGCCCCCAACTCATTGAGGTGGTCCTCGGCGATAGCAGTAGCAAAACCACGAATCGCCCGCAGCGGCGCGCGCAGGTCGTGGGAGATGGAAAAACTGAACGACTCCATCTCGGCATTGGCCAGGCGCAGGTCACGAGTCCGCTCATCGATCAACTGCTCCAGCGCCTCATCCCCCTGATAACGCTGATGCCTGGCATCGAGGACCTGGCCAACAGCGAGCAGATAGGGGCCGCGGTTGCTGTGCTGAAGCGTGTAATCACAACAGACACTTTCCCCGTCCGGCTCAAGGCAGCGCAATGTGAGCCGTTCAGCGGTGTTTTCGCGAACAAGTCGCTCCAGCAACAGGGTCAAGCGGGGTAGATCATCGGTGTGGACAAAAGCGGCAAGGCTCTCTCCTGCCACCTTCGATAAGGTGTAACCAACAAGATTCAAAAAAGTGCGATTGGCCTCTAAGATGCGACCAGTCGGCTCGACAATCACCATCAAATCCGAACTCAGTTCGAATAACTCTCCATATAACTCTCTATGCATAGTAATAGCGGTTTCGCAAAGACCGAAACCGTTCCTCCCTCTCGAAACAGTGGCAGCATTGGCTGCCGCATCCATGACAACAAGATTACTGCTTAGAAAAGCAACTCCTCTTTGCACCCGTTGATGTAAGACAATTATAATTAGAAAGCTGTTTACTATCATTTCGGAGCGAGACAACACTCCCCATGGCCCAATACATCTTCACCATGAACCGCGTCGGCAAGGTGGTACCGCCGAAGCGCGAGATCCTCAAGGACATCTCCCTCTCCTTCTTCCCCGGCGCCAAGATCGGCGTGCTCGGCCTCAATGGCTCGGGCAAGTCGTCGCTGCTGCGCATCATGGCCGGGGTCGACAAGGACTACCACGGCGAGGCGCGCCCGCAGGCCGGCATCAAGATCGGCTACCTGCCGCAGGAGCCGCAGCTCAACCTGGAAAAGGATGTGCGCGGCAACATCGAGGAGGCGGTGCAGCCCATCAAGGACGCCCTGACCCGTCTCGACGCGGTCTATGCCGCCTATGCCGATGCCGATGCCGACTTTGACGCGCTGGCCAAGGAGCAGGCGGAGCTGGAGGCGATCATCCAGGCCACCGACGGCCACAATCTCGACCGCCACCTGGAGATCGCCGCCGACGCGCTGCGCCTGCCCCCCTGGGAGGCCGAGGTGAGCAAGCTCTCCGGTGGCGAGAAGCGCCGCGTGGCGCTCTGCAAGTTGCTGCTGGAAAAGCCCGACATGCTGCTGCTCGACGAGCCGACCAACCACCTCGATGCCGAGTCGGTGGCGTGGCTGGAGCGCTTCCTCCACGAATATCCCGGCACCGTGGTGGCGGTCACCCACGACCGCTACTTCCTCGACAACGTCGCCGGCTGGATCCTGGAGCTCGACCGCGGCCACGGCATCCCGTGGGAGGGCAACTACTCCTCGTGGCTGGAGCAGAAGGAGCAGCGCCTGGAGCAGGAGCAGAAGTCCGAGGCGGCGCGCATCAAGGCGATGAAGCAGGAGCTGGAGTGGGTGCGCCAGAATCCCAAGGGGCGCCAGGCCAAGAGCAAGGCGCGCATGGCGCGCTTCGAGGAGCTCGCCAGCAGCGACTACCAGAAGCGCAACGAGACCAACGAGCTGTTCATCCCGCCCGGGCCGCGCCTCGGCGACCTGGTGATCGAGGCCAACCACCTCACCAAGAGCTTCGGCGAGCGCCTGCTTATCGACGACCTCAGCTTCAACCTGCCCAAGGGCGGCATCGTCGGCGTCATCGGCCCCAACGGCGCGGGCAAGACCACCCTGTTCCGCATGCTGGTGGGGCAGGAACAGCCCGATAGCGGCGAACTGCGCGTCGGCGACAGCGTCAAGCTTGCCTACGTCGATCAGTCGCGCGACGATTTGAGCAGCAGCAAGACGGTGTGGGAGGAGATCTCCGACGGCCTCGACATGATCACCGTCGGTAACTTCGAGATCAATTCGCGCGCCTACATCGGACGCTTCAACTTCCGGGGCAGCGATCAGCAGAAATGGGTGAAGGACCTCTCCGGCGGCGAGCGCAACCGCCTGCACCTCGCCAAGCTGCTGCGCACCGGCGGCAACCTGCTGCTGCTCGACGAACCGACCAACGACCTCGACGTGGAGACGCTGCGCGCCCTGGAAGAGGCGCTGCTGGAGTTTCCCGGCTGTGCAGTGGTCATCTCCCATGACCGCTGGTTCCTCGACCGCATCGCCACCCACATCCTTGCCTTCGAGGGTGACTCGCGGGTGGTCTGGTTCGAGGGCAACTATGCCGACTACGAGGCGGATCGCAAGCGCCGCCTTGGCGTGGAGGCCGATCAGCCGCACCGCATCAAGTACCGGCGCCTGAGCCAGTAGTACCATTGGCCCGCCAGGGACGGCGGGATAACCCAACAGTACCCCATCCTGCAGCATCACCGACCCTTTTCCCTTGTGGCCCTCCTTGGTCGCCCACCCGGGTGAAAATGGCTACACTCTAAACAGCGATCATCTCTCTCAGCTGCACCAAATCAACAAGAAAGGCTCACCATGACCTCTGTCACCCCCTTAAGCGCCGAGGCGCTTTGCAAGCGCGTCGCCCCTGATCAGCTGACCTTTGCCACTACCCGCGATCTGCCCGAACTGGGCGACATCATCGGCCAGGCGCGCGCCAGCCAAGCGGTGCAGTTCGGCATCGGCATGCAGCGCAACGGCTACAACCTCTACGTGATGGGCCCACCCGGCATGGGCAAGCACACCATGGTGCGCCGTTTCCTGGAGGAGAAGGCCGCCACCCAGGCGCCGCCGTCCGACTGGTGTTATGTCAACAACTTCGACCATCCCCACAAACCGATGGCGCTGAAGCTGCCCAACGGCACGGGTAACCGGCTGAGCCACGACATGGAGAAGTTCATCGAAGAGCTGTCGGTGGCGCTGCCCAGCACCTTCGAGAGCGACGAGTACCGCTCACGGGAGCAGGCCATCGAGGATGCCCTGAAGGAGAAACAGGAGAAGGCGTTCGGTGCTCTCGCCGAGCGGGCCACCGGCCAGAACATCAAATTGTTCCGCACCCCGAGCGGCTTCGCCTTCGCGCCGATGAAGAACGACGAGGTGGTCGGCCCTGATGAATTCGAGAAGCTGCCTGCCGAGGAGCAGAAGCGTATCGAGGAGGTGGTGGCCAGCCTGCAGGAGCAGTTGCAGAACATCATTCAGCAGCTGCCGGCATGGCGCAAGGAGACCCATCAACAGGTCAAAGAGCTGAATCGCGAGATGACCAAGTCGGTGGTCGATCATTTGATCGATGATCTGAAAAATCGCTACCAGTCCCTCCCCCAGGTACTCACCTATCTCGATCAGGTAGAGAAGGACATCATTGCCAATGTGCGCGATTTCCTGAAGAGTGAGGAGGGAGGTGAAGGGATAACGGGAGCGGCTGGCAAATCCTCCGAGTCATTTCACCGTTACCAGGTCAATCCGCTCATCACCAATGGCGCCCACCAGGGGGCACCGGTGGTCTACAGTGACAATCCCAACTATCTCAACCTGGTGGGACGCGCCGAACACGTCGCTCAGTTCGGTACGCTGGTCACCGACTTCACCCTGCTCAAGCCGGGTGCGCTGCATGAGGCGAGCGGCGGCTATCTGATGATCGACGCCCACAAGCTGCTCACACAGCCCTATGCCTGGGAGGGGTTGAAGCGTGCCCTCTACACCAACCAGATCCGCATCGAATCGCTGGAGAAAATGCTCAGCCTGATCAGCACCGTCTCGCTGGAGCCGGAGCCGATCCCACTCGACACCAAGGTAGTGCTGCTCGGTGATCGCATGCTCTACTACCTGCTTCACGAATACGATCCCGACTTCGGCGAACTGTTCAAGGTGCAGGCCGATTTCGACGAGACCATCGACCGTAATGATGACAACATTCAGCTCTATGCCCAGCTCATCGCCACGCTGGTACACAAGGAGAATATGCTCCCCTTCGATCGCGAGGCGGTGGCGCGCATCATCGACTACGCGGCACGCCATGTGGAGGATTCGCAAAAGCTGACCACCCACATGCGCAGCATCGCCGACCTGATGCACGAAGCTGAATACTGGGCACGCAGCAAGCAACTGGTCGAGGTCGGCGCCAGCGACATCCGCCAGGCCATCGAGCAACAGGAGCATCGCGCTTCGCGGTTGCGCGAGCATATACAAGAGGAGATGCGCCGCGAGATCATCTTCATCGACACCAGCGGCGAACGGGTCGGCCAGGTCAACGGCCTGTCGGTGATCGGCGTCGGTAACTACGCCTTCGGCACCCCCTCGCGCATCACCGCCACGGTACACATCGGCGAAGGCGATGTGGTCGACATCGAGCGCGAGGTGGAACTGGGCGGCGCCATCCACTCCAAGGGGGTGATGATCCTCTCTGCCTTCGTGGCGGCACGTTATGCACGCAAACACCCACTGTCGCTCGCGGCCAGCCTGGTGTTCGAGCAGTCCTATGGCATGGTGGATGGCGACAGTGCCTCTCTCGCCGAACTGTGCACGCTGCTCTCGGCCATCGCGGAGCTCCCCATCAAGCAGTGTTTTGCCATGACCGGTTCGGTGAACCAGCACGGCATCGTGCAGCCAATTGGTGGTGTCAACGAAAAGATCGAAGGCTTCTTCGATCTGTGCGCGGCGCGTGGTCTCGATGGCACCCACGGGGTGTTGATTCCAGCCTCCAATGTCACCCATTTGATGCTCGCCGAACGGGTGGTGGAAGCGGCGCGCAAC
>DASWUD010000161.1:0-20536 GCA_036401755.1 Gammaproteobacteria bacterium | reverse complement strand
TTAGCTCGATTGTGTAGTTGGTCGCGCAATGTTGACGAAGCGAGGTAGGTGATATCGAGGATCGGTACAGCCTCCCCCTCGTGGCGGAAGCAGGAGCGGGCGAGCGGGCGCAGCAACGAATCATCGTAGCTGGGGGGAAGTTCAGCGAGACTATTTTCGCTCACTTCGATCTTTACTGGGGCCCCATACAGCGATAGCGCCAGATATTCGAGTGGCCGGCCTGGCTCTTGCTGGTAGGCAAAGATCCCGACATGGGCATTACTCGGGCTGCCATGCGCGCCGAACAGCTGGGCGGTGTGTATCAGTGGTATCAACCGCTGTTGCCAAAGTATCAGCTCTGGACAATATTCGGGGGTGGCCGGGACGCGATAGGTGCGTGGTGATTGATCGAAGGCGACCATCTCGATTTCACTGACAGCGAACAAATTACGCGCGCTATCCCTCAGCAACCAGGCTCGTGGATTCTGGCTCATAGATATCGATGGGTTGTGTTGAAAGGTAGGCAAAAAGCGCCAGGGTATCGGTGACGAAATAGAGGCGCTGCTCGTCGAGCAGCAGCTCCTTGAGTGGTGAGTTGCGCACTGCCTGCACCGTGGGAAGTGGCTGGCGTAAATGGTTGGCGGAGGGGGTGAAGGGACGGATGGCGTCGCAAGCAATGGCAACCTCTTTTGCACCACTGCTCAGGCAGGCGGCAAAACGGCGCTCCTCCGGCAGGTAGTCGAGCAGTCCCAGACGACCGCTCGGGACATAGAGGGGCAGCTGAGCCAACTGCACGGGCACATGGCCAATGATCCCGCCTGAGGTATCCGCCGCCCGGACAATCGTCTCGCGCAGGCCGATATGGATGACCTCCCGACCCGGCAACAGGAAGCCGTAGTTATCGATCTCCATCAGGGAGTAACGGCTACCTTCAATGCTGAGCATGGCTTTCCAGCAGAGCGCTGACGGTATCCAGCAGCTCCTCCTCGATAAAGGGTTTGGTGACGTAGGAGTTGATCCCCGCTTGCTCGGCGGCGCTGCGATGTTTCGCCTGGGTGCGTGAGGTGATCATGATGATCGGCAGGTCGCCGGTATCCGGGCTGTTGCGCAGCGCGCGCACCAACTCCATGCCATCCATGCGGGGCATCTCCAGATCCGTGAGGACGACGGCCGGTGTCCGTTTACGCACCATCTCCAGCGCCTCAACACCGTCGCGCGCCGTCAGGGGCAGGTATCCAAAATCTCCCAACAGCTGGGAGAGGTTGTTTCTGACGCTGAGGGAGTCGTCGACAATCAACACTTCAGGGCGGCGCAGTCCGGCGTCGTCGAGCGCGGCCTGGCCCAACTGGCCGTCAATGATCTTGCCGAGGTGGGAGACACGTTCACTGCTGATCAACTGCATCAGGTCGAGCACCGGGATGACCTGTCCGTCACCGAGCACTGATACGCCGATACTGCCGGGAACGTGGTGGACATATTTGCCCAACCCTTTGACCACCAGCTCGGCGCTTTGCAAAACGTAATCGACGGCAATGGCGGTTGCGGCGCGGCCGGTGCCAGAGGTGATGAGCACCGTCTTGCTCTCCTTGGCGGTCTCATCGGCAATCCCCAGCAGGGCATTCAGTGAGTGCAGCGGATAGTAGGAGCTACCCAGCTGGAAGGTTTCGGTATCGCCATAGAGGGTGGCGCGGCCGGTACCGGGTGGGAGGATCTGCTGCAGGTAGCTGGTGGGGATGGCAAACCGCTCGTTGCCACAACGCACGATGAGTGAGTGGTTGGTGACCAGGCTGGTGGGAATGCGCATGACAAATTCGCTTCCGCCCCCGGCAGGATCGGAGATCGCGATCGTGCCTTTGAGCGAGGTGACCGTGGCCTGCACGGCATCTAGGCCGATGCCGCGTCCCGACAGTTGTGTGGCACTGCTGCGCGTGGTGAAGGCCGGCGAGAGGATCAGCTGCCCCAGTTGCTCATGGCTGGCCTGCTGGACGTGCTGCAACAGCCCCTTTTGCTGGGCCACCTCGGCGATGCGCGCGTAGTCCAGGCCACGCCCGTCATCACGGCAAGAGACCGCAATATTGTTTCCCTCCTGGCGAAACTCCAGGGTGATGGTGCCACTGGCGGGCTTGCCCTTCTCCAGTCGCTCGTCCGGGAACTCGATGCCGTGATCCACGGCGTTGCGCAGCATGTGCAGCAGCGGATCGACCAGCTTGTTGAGGATATCGCCGTCGATGAGGAACTGGCGCCCGATGATCTCCAGCGAGGCCTGCTTGTGAGTCATGCGGCACGCCTGTCGTACGGCACGTTCGAGGCGCGAGGTGATGACCGACACGGGGACCAGGCGCGTTGCCCCGACGATTTGCTGCAGCTCCTTGTTGAGTCGGTCCTGACGCAACAACAGGCTGTCGAGTTGGGAGATGTTGTTGACGACGAACTGGTTGAGTTCACGGGCGTCGGCGACCGCCTCGATATAGCTGTGGGTTGCCGAGTGGAGTTCATCGTACTGGTCCATCTCCAGCGGGTCGAACTCATCTTTCATGATGCGCTGGCGATGGGCCTTGCGCTGCATGCTGGCGATGCTGCGGATGTCGACCAGGTTTTCCAGATTGAAGCGTTTGCTCTGCAGGATCTGTTCGTGGCTGGCGAGCACATCGCCGAGTTTTTTCAGGCGGCTGACCTGCTCACGAATCTGCCCCTGGCTGATGGTGATCTCCTCCACCAGACGGAACATGTCATCGATGGTGGTGCTGGCGACCCGCACCGAAGAGAGCCCATCGCTAACCGCAACGCTCGGCTGAGCGGCATCAGCCGCGGCCGGTTGAGGCTCTGTTACCTCGGGGTGAGGTGTCACAGACTGCGGTGACTGGTCAAGCTCGCCGCGATCGGCGAGATGGGCCCAATCGAGGATCTGCTGCAGCACATCGAGGGCATCGTCGGGAGCGGCATCGAGACCGTGCACCGCATCGATCATCCCCTCCAGACAATCACCGCTGCGTGCCAACGCCTCGCGCAACGCCTCGGGGGGGGCGGTGCGGGTGCGCGCCAGCGCTTCGAGGATGTCCTCGGTGTGGTGGGCGAGGTTGGCGATGCCCCGGATCCCGATCAGGTTGGCGGAGCCCTTCAGGGTATGGGACATGCGTTGCGCGGTGCGCAGATTGTCCTGCAGTTCGCCGCCGCTGCCGAGATGGGTGATGGTGGCATTGAACTGGCGCGCCAGTTCGGGCGCCTCGATGAGGAAAGACTCGAACAGGTCGCGATTGACATCCGGGTCAAAATCGAGCGAAACATCCTCCGCATGGACGGTAGTTGATCGCTGCGGGGTGTCAGGGTTCTGTTCTTCGGCGCTGGGACCCTCGACCAGCAGTGCAAACAGGTCGCGCGAATCGAGTCCGGAGAGGGGCGCGGGCCAGCCCGGGGCCTGCAGAAAATCGATGAGCTCCATCACGCCGCTCTCATCGGCGGGATTGCGCAGGTAACGTTCGACGACGGCTGGCCAGCTGACAAACTGCGGCAGGGTTTGTGACCGGGCATCCTGCTCGATAGTCGGCAGTAGGTTGATGTTGTCGGAAATGGCAATGACAACCCGCTTGAGCCCCTCCATGCCGAGTTCATCGCAGACCATCATCAGGCGCGACATCAGATCGCCATAACGCTCCAATGGCTGAAACATCTCTTCTGGGCCGCGTTCGACGAGCGTGCTGGCCAGGGAGATAAGATCGGGCTCGATGTCACGAAGCTCCTCGGCGAGTATGGCCAGTCGGGTGTCGCTGTAGGTGACGTCACTGTCCGTTGGCGGCGCGGGTGGGGCGCTGCCGCTGGACAAAGGCTGTGAGGCTTCGCCTAGCGGATCGCAGGCGGTGGTGGTGACCAGGGCGACGGCTTGCAGTCGTGCGGCAGTCAGAAACTCGACAAGCTCGGGCAACTGCGCTTGCAGTGAGTGTTCGTCTGCCACCACCTGTTGGAAGTGTTCGGCTTGCTTGTGAAAGAGCAGGGCAAAGGCCTCCAGGCCACAGCTGTCGGCGGTAAAGGCGATATTTTCCAGATGCTCGTTGAGCTGCCCCACCCGAGCCCCCCATGCAGCTGGGGAATGGGCGGCGAGCTGGCCGATATCCTCCACGGCCATATCGATCACCAGCAGGAGGGGGTGTTCCGAGTCGAGCTTGGAGGTCACGAGGGTGGCCATTGCGGTGCCATCCTCTTCGGCGTGGGGTGATGTTGTGGCTGTTGCGGCCGGGGAGGCACTCTCCACATTTTCTGCGCTGGGGAACGGGGAGGCGGCGTAATTCAATACTGCTGCCTCAGATTCCGGCGACAACTGCTCTCCGCTTGCCGACAGCACCTCGGTATCTGTCAGGTCGAGCTCGCCGGCCAAGGCGTCGGCCTCGTTGCGCAACAGGATGCGGTACTCCGCCTGCAGCTCTTCCGGAAGCAGTTCGAGCAGAATGGCAATGTGATCGTCGACCCGCCGGTTGAGCAGCAGTCCCTCGACGGCTTGCAAGATCACTGCGGAGCTCTCGGCGCTCAGCGGGGTTTGCAAACTCCCCTTGAGCATCAGATGGTGCTGGGTATCGAGCAATGTCTGCAACAGCACCGCCCGCGAGGAGTACTGCAAATTGCCGATCAGCTCGTCGAGCAGGCTGCCCAGTGTGGCGGGCTTTTCACTGCGTGCCGGCCATGCTGCGGCCGACAGTGCCAGCCGATCCTGCAACCAGGCAAGGAGGTTATGGTCACTCACGGCGTCAGAGTGCAATGACATGACGATCTCTCCCCTCTGCGGCCTGCTAAAAGACTACGCTTCGTTGGTGGCAGGCAGCTTGAACACCTTGACCGAGTCCAGCAGCGACTTGGAGAAGAGCAGCAGATTTTCCGCGTGAGCGCTCTGCTCCTTGAGTTCGCTGTCGGTGGTCTGCGTGGTGGTGAGCAACTCCTTGGCGCGCTCCTGGAGTTCGGCACTGAGACGCGCCTGGTCACTGGAACGAGCAGCGATGAGGTTTACCGCGGATACCAGCTGGTCGGTGTTTTTCATCGTTTCGTGCATCTGCCTACCGGCGGTTTCAGCGCGGTTCGAACCGGCGATTACCTGCTCGATGGTGCGGTTCATGGTGGCCATCGTCTCGGCCGTTTCCGAGCGGATGTTGTTTACCAGTGCCGCGATCTGCGAGGTCGAGTTTCGCGAGCTTTCCGCGAGGCGCTGAACTTCGTCGGCAACCACCGCGAAGCCGCGCCCGGCCTCACCGGCTACCGCCGCCTGCATACTGGCGTTAAGCGCCAGTACGTGGGTACGTTCGGCGATGCTGTTGATGATCTCCACGATACCGGTGATTTCCTGCGAACGCTCACCCAGGCGCTTGATACGCTTTTCCGTTTCGGAGATGGTTTCGCGAATATCCGACATACCTTCCACCGTGTCTTCTACGGTGCGCAGCGCGCCGTTGGTGGCGCTGATCGCGGTCTGGGCGATGTTGGTGGAGTTCTGTGCGAGGTTGGCGATTTCGTTCATGGCACGCGCCGCCTCATCGAGGCGGTGCAGTGCGTCGGCCACCACGCGCTGTTCGTCGCCCGCCACCTGGGTGACCTTGTCACTCTGCTGTTTAACGGTGAGGGCGGCCTGTTCCACGTCGTGGGAGATACCGCGGATACGGCCCAACACCTCGGCGGTCTCCTTGGCCATCAGGTTGATAGCGTCGGCCACCGGGCCGGTCACGTCTTCGGCGATGGGGGCGCGTACGGTCAGATCACGTTGACTCAGGTCGGCCACCGCTTCGAGGAGCTCGATTACCGAGTTGTTGAGCCGTTCGTTTTCGGCCTCGGCCTTCAGTTGGGCCGTGATACGGTCATCAAGCATGGTGTCGAGGGTGGTACTGAGATGGCCAAATTCGTCGTTGGTGGTGATGCGGCTACGGGCATCGTGTTGGCCGCTGGAGAGCTTGCCGAGGGTCTCGTCCAGTTTCTGCAGCGGGTTGGTGATCGCATCGTAGGTATTCTTCACCAGGTAGGCGACGGCTGCGGCAGTGGCCAAAAGCACGATGAAGAGGATGGCCTGCGCCAGTCCGCTGAGGAAGGCCAGGGTCGCGGTGCGCTTTTCGATGGTGGCGTTGGTATCCTCCACCAGCTGGTCGAAGATCGGTTCGGCGGTATGGACCGCCTCGCGCAGCACCTCGATCTGCTGGTCCTCACTCTTGACACCGGCGGCGGCCTTTTCGAAGGTCTTGGCGTAGGTGCTCATCAGCTCCGCGATGGTAGCGGAGCGCGATACAGAAGCGGCCGCGAGCAGCTTTTTAAAGGTTTGCACTTCAGCGGCATGCTGTTCCAGGTATTTGTCGGCATGACGTGCCAAGAAGTCCTTTTCGTGGCGGCGCAGCATCAGCATCGACGCGGTCAGTTCCACCTGCGAGGTTTCATCGAGGATCGCCTCCACCTCATGCACCGCGTTACGCAGTTCACCGTGCAGACCGCTGTTTTCGTTGAGACCTACGCTGACGGCTTCGGTGCTCATCTTGGTGAAGCTCTTCTGGTATTCATCGAGGGCGCCACGGGCCTTGCGCACCTGCGCCAGCAGCTCTTCATTCGGTGCGGTCTTCTCGGCCTCGTCGAAATGGGCCTTGAGCTGCGCCATCGTCTTGGCGTGCTTGTCGAGGTAGCTGGCGTCGCGACGCAGCAGGAAGTCCTTCTCGTCACGACGTGCCTGCAGCGTCTCGATGGTGATGGTGTCGATGGTGGAACGGAAGCGCCCCAGCTCATCCTTGGTGGTGGCGATATTGTTGTCCAACACGGCCACCGCGGCGTAGGCCACGATCATGGCAACGAACGCGGCCCCCAGGGTCGTTACCAGCAGGCGCATGCGCTGGGCTATGGTGCGGTCGGCAAACAGTTTCATATTCCGTTACTCCATTTATGGTGTTCTATTCCGGGCGGACGGGTTTACGCTTCGCTGGCAAGTGAAGCCAGAAAGCCCTGTACATCCCAGTCGGCAAAGATCTGCTCATTCTGCTGGAAGAACTGGCGGATATGGGGCTCCAGCAGGCGGGGAATGGGCAGTGCCGTGGTGATGCGCTCTTCAGGCGCGAGTTCGATACGGCGGGGCAGCTGCGAGATGCGAAAACCAACGGCATCATCACGGCTGCCGATGATCAGGTAATAGTCGTGCCCCCCCTCCTGGCGATAGCCAAGCAGGGTGTGGATATCGAAGATGGGGACGATGTTGCCGCGCTGATTGGCCATGCCGGCCAGGTGCGCCGGGCTGCCCGGCAGGCGGCACAGCGGCAGCTCTTCATAGACTTCGCACGGGTAGCGCACCGTGTCGACCACGAGATGGAAGGTGCCGATGCTAAAGGCATGGCCGCGCACGCGCTTGTCCGTCGTCGCAACCGCTTGCTGTGGTTGCGGCTGCTCGGAAAGGACAAACGATTTACGCAGGGCGTCGAACGGTGATTGGAGCGCGGCGTCACTCATGGCAGCTACACCTCACCTGGCTGCACCGGCAGCCAGGCAGACAGATCGCTTAAGGGCAGGCGACCCTGATCAGGCGCGCAGCTGAGTGAGGATATCGTTTTCGCTGTAGGGCTTGGCGACGAGGGCACGGCCCCCCTGCTTCTGCGCCCACATGATATCGGCCTTCTGGTTCTTGCTGGTGACGAAGACGATGGGAATGTCCTTGGTGCTGCTGTCCTGCTTGATTTCACGGCAGGCGCTGAAACCATCCATGTTATCCATGATGATATCCATGAAGATGAGATCGGGATGCTCGGAGCGGGCCTTCTGTACAGCTTCCTTGCCGGAGGTGGCGGTGGAGGTGCGGTAGCCGTTCTTCTCGACGATGGTCTTGAGGTTTTGCAGGTCGACATTGGAGTCGTCGACAATCAGTACCTTGTTAATGCTCATTAATATTTCCCCTCTACCGTAGTTGATAATTGTTGTTAATGGTACTGCCTGGCGATGTTACATCGAGGCAGCTTCGAGCCATCCTAACGGGATCTCTCCCACTGACTCAAGCTCTTTGACGCGGCCGGCGATGACACGTCTCAGGTCGTCGTCCTGTGGAGGTTTGACAAGATAGGTGTCGCAGCCGGACATGGTGCCGCGCAGCTTGTCGAAGGGCGAGCCGCGGCTGGTGAGCAACACCACATAGGTGGGCTTGCGTGACTTGATCCACTTGCAGGTCTTGTAACCATCCATGCCCGGCATCATGACATCGAGGAACACCAGGCTATAGTCGCGTTTGGTGACCTGGACCGTGGCTGCCTCGCCGTTTTCGGCAAAATCGACAACTACCCTGCCACCACACAGCTCGGTGAGCTTCTGGTGCATGTAGGTGCGCACCGGCAAGCTGTCATCCACCACCAAAACCCGCAGACCGGGAGTCGCGGCGGAAACCGGTGAGGCGTCCGAAGTCGATTCACAGGAGTAGCTCCCCTTCACTGCGCTCAGCACCTCCATCAGCTTGCGCAGGATCAGCGGACGGGTCACCTGGTGCTCTCCGAGGCGCCCCTGGACGGTGTTGGAGACGAAGATGGGAATGGCGGTCGGGTTGGCGCCACTTCGGAAATCATCCCAGGCCGTGAGGGAGGCGGTATTATCGGCGTCGACGAAAACCACATCGGGAAGACGTCGTTCATGTTCGCGCGGCAGCTCAAAACAGCCGTGAAACTGTTCGGTCATACGGAAAATGCTCTGTATGACCATGATCTCCCGTTCTGAGAGTCCAATGTATCCAAGCGTGGCTTTGTCGCGAAGCATCTCAATTACCCCCTTCCCAATCCCTAGGCGGGAAATTATTTTTCTATCCTTAGGCCTCGGGTGCTATTACCCTAACAAAAACATTTTGAGGCTAACTGTGAGTAATCTCACGTTAACATAAGTTAATGGAGCATCCAACCTGTTGAATTTTACAGGGTTTCTAGAGAGAGTCCGGGTTTGGAATTGCTCAATCGGGAAGTTTTTGGTTTATTAATCAATATTAATATACTGAAATACTTAACAATTAATGGTGTGGCCAAAGGGCGGTGGAATGGTGCAGAACTGGCGCCATGTAGGAAATGTCCTACATGAATCATCATGAATTTCTCACAAAAGTGAGACCAGGTTATCGGGAGAGTCCCACCCGAAGAGAGCGCTCGAATGGATGACCAACAACTGCTGCGCTACAGCCGCCAGATCATGCTGCCCCAGGTGGACGTGGCCGGGCAGCAAAGGCTGCTCGACTCACGCGTGTTGATCATCGGCCTGGGCGGGCTCGGCTCGCCGGTAGCGATCTATCTGGCAGCGGCGGGGGTGGGCACGCTGACCCTGTGTGACTTCGACCAGGTCGAGCTGACCAACCTGCAGCGGCAGATCGTTCACACCACCGGTTCCATCGGCCGTCTCAAAGTGGCGTCGGCGCGTGATACCCTGCTGGCGCTCAACCCCGAGGTGCAGGTGGTAACCATTGCCGAACGTCTCAAGGGCGAGGCGCTGGCCCGCGAGGTTGGCAAGGCCGATCTGGTGATCGACGCCAGCGACAACTTTGCCACCCGCTTTCTGCTCAATGACGCCTGCGTGGTGGCGCGCAAACCGCTGGTCTCCGGTGCCGCGATCCGCATGGAGGGGCAGGTTTCGGTATTTCACAACGAACGCCCGGGTAGCCCCTGCTACCGCTGCCTCTATCGCGACGAGGGGGAGTTGGAGCAGAGCTGTGCCACCAACGGCGTGCTGGCACCGGTGGTGGGGATCATCGGTTCGATTCAGGCGACCGAGGCACTCAAGGTGCTGCTGGGTATCGGCGACACCCTCGACGGGCGCCTGTTGCTGCTCGATGCGTTGACCATGGAGTGGCGCACCCTCAAACTGCGCCGGGATCCGGCCTGCAGCTGCCACACCCCCGCCCCATAACTTCATGAGGTCAACATGTCTCGCATCGCCCTGCCGCGCACCCTCGTCAACCAGCTGCTGCACCACGCCCAGCGTGCCCCGGAGGATGAAGTGTGCGGACTGATTGGCGCGGCCGCCGACGGCGCCATGCGTCTCTATCCGGTGGCCAACGTGGCCGAGGACGCTCACCATCTCTTTATCATGGAGCCGAAGGGGCAGATCGACGCCATGCGCCAGATGCGGCAGGCGGGCGAGACCCTGTTTGCCATCTACCACTCGCACCCCCATGCCCCCGCCGCGCCCAGTTCCCTCGATTTGCAACAGGCCGCCTATCCCGAGGCGCTCTACCTGATTGTTTCGCTGGATACCCAGGGGGTTTTGGAGATGCGTGGCTATCGCCTGCACGATGGTGCGGTGGAAAACATCGAGCTGGAGCTGCTGGAAGGGCAGTGAACCATAATTAACAATTCATTAGTAAGGAGATTGAGAGAATGGCCGAGACAGTGGATGAGTTGACTATCAACTTCACCGAGAACGATGTGCTGGTGACCAAGGAGCTGGACAAGGTAGTGCTCACCAAGGGGGCGTGGTCGACGATCCTCTATCGCTATCAGGATTGGGAGCCGGCCAAGAACGCCTACAGCGCCGACCGCTACACCATCCGCCGTTACCAAAAGCGCAATGGTGTCTATCAGCAGAAGTCGAAGTTCAACATCTCCAGCGCCGACCAGGCGCGCGCCTTGATCGATGCGCTGGAAAAATGGCTCAAGGAACCGAGCCAATGATCAAGCCAGTAACCACGCTGGCACGGCTTCTCTGTGTGGTCGCCTGCTCCTCGGGTGAACAGGCACCGCCAGCGGAGAGTCTCTTCACTGGCCAGAGTCGATAAGACCAAGGAAACGCCGCTGCCGTCCGGCAGGCGCAGGGTATGCAATAACAGCAGATCCAGCAGCAGACCGGTCAATAATCCCATCTTCTCTGCCGTTATCACGGCTGTCATCACGAAACTGTCTGTCGCGGCTCGCGGCAGGCAGGGTTGTGCCACGCATGTTTCCTCACCGTTTCTGAGAGATTGCTCCCCGTTCCCTGCTCTCTTTGGATGGAAAACGCAGTCGTGTTCTCTGAAGAAGGTGATGTCAAGCTGGAGAGGCAACCACTGCCAGTGCAGCTATGCTTGAAGCGCGGCATGTAGATCAAGAACTAGAGCCGTGAAGACCCGCCAGATGCCAGAAGAGGAGTCTTTATGGGACAACACGTTGCGGTGGCGCGGGCAGCGCATATTCTGGGTGTCAGCCGACACGATCTGCAAAAGGCGATCCTGCGCGGTGATCTGCACACCTTCGAGGGGTTGCTCGATCTCGACGAGCTGCGCATGCAATACCCGTTCATGGATATCAGCAAGGATCCGCAGGTAGAGCGTGCTGCCATGATCCGCGATACCGCTTTCGCTCGCCGTGTGCGCGAGGAGGTGATGCCCGAAGCCGAGGCCCTTGCCATTCAGCTGAAGAAGCGTATGACGGAACTCGCGGTGGCGCGCGAGCAGAACAAGAAATATCGCACCTTGGTGGAGGATCTGGCACAGATGCTCTGCGATCTGCAAGAGACCGATGATGTGAAACAAAAAGAGCTGATCAGCATCATCAACCGTTGGATATTGGACCGTCTTGACGAGGCACTCGGGGAGTAGTGCATGGGATTTCGGGTACGTGTGGAGCCTAGCGGCCGTGAATTCATCGCAGAGCCACAGGAGACGCTGCTTGAGGCGGCGCTGCGCTCCGGTGTCAGCATCCACTACAACTGCTCCAGCGGCAGTTGCGGCGAGTGCCGCGCACGCATTCTCGCCGGTCATGCCGAGGATCGAGACTTTCACGATTTTGTGCTGAGCGAGCACGAACGCAACCATGGAGTGGTACTACTCTGCACCACCCATGCAACCAGTGACCTGGTGATCGAGGCACGCATCGCAGGTAGCGCAGCCGAGATCCCCCATCAGCAGTTTCTCGCGAAAATTGCCAAGGTGGAGCCGCTCAGCGATGACGTGGTGCTGCTGTTGTTGCGCACCCCGCGCTCCCGGACATTGCGCTTTCTGGCGGGACAGCATGTGGTGTTGCGAGCTGCCGGGCAGTGTATCGATCTGCCTATCGCGAGCTGTCCATGCAATGGCATGTTGCTGCAGTTTCATCTGCTGCGCGGTCGTGACGAACCGCTGCTCTCCTGGTTGCTACAGAGGACTCACGGTGGTGACAGCGTGGAGGTGGCAGGTCCATTTGGCACCTTTACCCTGGATGAGGCGTCGCCCCGTGCGGTGGTGATGGTGGCCGAGGAGACCGGTTTTGCCACGCTCAAGAGCCTTATCGAACACTACATCAACCTGGAAAAATCCCAGCCGCTGCATCTTTACCGACTGGCGCATAGCGCGGCGGGATTCTATCTGGGTAACCTGTGTGAATCGTGGCGCGACGCCATCGATAACTTCACCTATACGCCCCTAACCGTTGCGCCTGGTGCGTTGCTGCCGTTGTTGCAACATATCGCCGACGAGATTCCCGCGCCGGCCGCCACCGACCTCTATCTCGTTATCCCCGAGGAGATCGCATCGGCGGCGCAGCAGCTGTTCATTCGCCGCGGCGTTCCCGCGCGACAGATTGCCATTGAGCACCACCGCACTGCACCGCGCAGCCTGGCGCGTAATGGCACGGACTGCGGCGCCAATCCTTCGCGCTCTCCGTTATAATGCACCGTCGCAACGGCGGACCTGGCATTGATGATCGAAACGCTCACCCTGGTGCAACTACTGCTGGCCGCGGCCATTCTCACCACCGCCTACTTCATCCGGGGCATCGCCGGCTTCGGCTCGGGTCTTATCGCCATTCCCCTGCTGGCGTTGATGTTGCCGGTGACGTTGGTGGTACCGGTCATCGGCCTGCTCGACTATCTCGCTTCTGCCAGCCACGGCACCAGCCATCGCCATGCCATCGCCTGGCGCGATATCGTGCCGCTGCTCCCCTTCACTCTGTGCGGCGTACTGATTGCGCTCTATCTCTTCAAGACCGTCGATGCGCTGCTGCTGCGCAAGATCCTCGGGGGCTTTGTGGCCGGCTACGGGCTCTACAGTCTGCTCTATGCCGGCCCCACGCATCACGGCTCGCGTTGGTGGGCCATCCCGGCGGGCGGCTTCGGCGGATTGATCGGCACGCTGTTCGGCACCGGCGGGCCCTTCTACGTGATCTATCTCCGGCTGCGCGGCCTCGACATGACGGCGTTCCGCGCCACGGTGGCCGCCATCTTTTTCATCGATGGCGGGGCGCGCATCACGGGCTACCTCCTCTCGGGGATCTACACGATGCAGACCCTGGTGAGCTTTGCCCTGGCCGTGCCGATCATGCTTCTTGCCCTCTACGCAGGGGGGCGGGTGCACACCTCCGTCGCGCCGCGCACCTTCCAGCGCGCCATCGGCCTGTTGCTGGTGGCGAGCGGTTTGATGCTGTTATTGCGCTGACCCACCGGGCCGTTCCATAGCCGTTGTTGCGGGTCGAGACGCCATTTCCTGGTGAGCGCCTGGGGAGTGTGATGCGGAGGGTGGTTTTTGGCGGTTTGGACGATAGAATAGCCCCACTAACCGCTGGCACAGGTAGCGCCCGCCCCTCATTCATGGAGATACCATTGAAACGACCCTTTCGACTCCTCCTGTTGCCGCTCTTCGCCACCCTGCTATTGAATGGTTGCGCCTCGATGGTGGGCGACCGCCTGGCCGGCAGTCTCGGCCAGGGCATTCTCAACCAGGACGATCCTCAGACCGTGCAGGCCGGTGCCCCCGCCTATCTGCTGCTCATCGATGGCATGATCCAGGATGACCCGCAGAATGGCGCGCTGCTGCAGGCGGGGGCCGGGCTCTATGGCGCCTACGCCTCGATTTTTGTCGAGGATGCCGAGCGCGCCAAGCGCATGGCAGGCAAGGCGCGCGACTATTCGCGACGGGCCTTCTGTCTCGAATATCAGGCCGTCTGCGCGCTGGAGACCGGCGAGCTCGCAACCTTCCAGACGGGATTGGTACAGGTCGATTCCGACGACGTGGCGCTTCTCTACGGCTATGGCACCGGGTGGGCCGGCTGGATCAAAAGCCGTAGCGGCGAATGGAACGCGGTGGCCGATCTCCCCAAGGTGGAGGCAGTCATGGAGCGGGTGGTGGCGCTCGACGAGCACCACGATCACGGCCGCGCTCACCTCTACCTCGGGGTGATGCGCAGCCAGCTGCCGCCGGCGCTGGGCGGCAATCCCGAGCGTGGCCGCCACCATTTTGAGCGGGCCATCGCCCTGTCGCAGGGGCGTGATCTGATGGCCAAGGTGGAGTTTGCCCGCAATTACGCGCGGCTGGTGTTCGATCAGGAGCTGCACGATCGTCTGCTCAACGAGGTGTTGGCCGCCGCTCCTGAGGAACCTGGTCTGACCCTCAGCAATGTTTTGGCGCAACAGCAGGCACGGCGCCTGCTCGATTCTTCCAAAGACTATTTCTAGGAGTTGTTGATGATGTCTGCGTTACGTTATCTGTTGGTATTCATCGGGATGGCCGTGCTGGTGCCGGCCCATGCCACCGTATTCAAGATCGCCACCATCGCCCCCGACGGCACCCGCTGGATGGAGGAGATGCGCAAGGGGGCCGACGAGATCGAGAAGCAGACACAAGGGCGTGTGCAGATCCGTTACTACCCCGGTGGAGTGATGGGCAACGACAAGAGTGTGCTGCGCAAGATCCGCATTGGCCAGTTGCAAGGGGGGGCCATCACCGGCGGGGGGCTCGCCGAGATCTATCCCGACAGCCAGGTCTACAGCTTCCCCTTCGCCTTCAACTCCTATGAGGAGGTGGATCATGTGCGCAAGCGCCTCGACCCGCTGCTCATCGCCGGGATGAAAGAGAATGGCTTCGTCAGCTTCGGCATCAGTGAAGGGGGCTTCGCCTACCTGATGTCGTCAGCGCCAGTGGCCGGGATCGATAACCTCAAGGGGCGCAAGGTGTGGGTGCCGGAAGGGGACGAAATCAGCCGCGCCTCGTTTGAAGCCGCGAAGATCTCTCCTATCTCACTACCACTCACCGATGTGCTCACCGGACTGCAGACCGGCATGATCGATACCGTCGAGGCCTCCACCGTCGGCGCCATCGCCCTGCAGTGGTATACCCAGGTGAAATACATGAACGATGTACCGCTCATGTACCTCTACGGCACGATGGTGGTGAAGCGCGACCTGTTCGAAAAACTGAGCGCTGCAGATCAGGCGGTGGTCAGCCGGGTGATGGGCGATGTCTTCACCCGGCTCGATACCATCAACCGTGCCGACAACGAGGCGGCCAAGGATGTGCTCAAGCAGCGCGGCATCACCATTGTCCACTCCACAGAGCAAGAGACGCGCCGCTGGCGCGAGGCTTCGGCGCAGGCCATGGAGAAGGTCAAGAGCCGCGGCCAGTTCTCGCCGGCGATCCTCAAGGCGCTCGACGACACGCTGGCCGACTCTCGCAAGAACGCAGCGAAGCACTGACCCATGATCCACCCGCTACTACGCGCTACCCGCTTTATCGAGGACAGCGTGATGATCGCGCTGGTCTCGATCATGATCCTTGTGGCCGGGGCGCAGATCGTGCTGCGCAATCTGTTTGATACCGGCTTCGGCTGGAGCGATCCATTACTGCGCATCATGGTGTTGTGGGTCGGCCTGGTGGGGGCAATGGCGGCAACGCGCGAGCATCGGCACATCACCATCGATGTCTTGTCGCGCTTCTTGCCTGTGCGCGGCAAGCAGGTGAGCGGCATCATCACCGACCTCTTCAGCGCCATCGTCTGCGCGTTGCTGGCGTGGCACAGCGGCAGTTTTGTTATCGAGGAGTTTCATGGCGGCGGCGAGGCCTTCGCCGGTGTGCCGGCCTGGGCCTGCGAGGCGATCATGCCGGTGGGTTTTGCGGTAATGGCGTGGAGATTCCTCCTCTCGATGCTTGTCCGTTTCGCCCATCCGGAACGTGAGGAGCAGCAGGCATGATCGCAACGGTGCTGTTGCTAATCATGGCGCTGCTCGGTGCGCCACTCTTCGTGGTGATCGCGGCGCTGGCGATGGTCGGCTTTATGAGTACGGAGGTCGACCTCTCGGTGATGGCCATCGAGTTCTATCGCCTTGCCGAGATGCCGATCCTGCTCGCCATCCCCCTCTTTACCTTTGCCGGCTATGTAATGAGCGAGAGTGGCGCACCACAGCGACTGGTGCGCGTTACCCAGGCTCTGCTCGGTTGGATGCCCGGCGGGCTCGCCATCGTCTCTCTGGTTGCCTGCGCCATCTTCACCGCATTCACCGGTGCCTCGGGGGTCACCATCGTTGCGTTGGGTGCGCTGCTCTATCCGGCGCTGCAGCAGGCCGGCTACCACGAGCGCTTCAACCTCGGCCTCATCACTACCTCGGGCAGCCTCGGTCTGCTGTTCGCCCCGTCGCTACCGCTCATCCTCTATGGCGTGATGGTGCAGCAGCTCGGTGTGGGGCGCTCCATCACCATCGACGAACTGTTTTTGGCCGGCGTGCTGCCCGGCCTGTTGATGGTTTTGCTGCTCTCCTCCTGGGGGATCTGGACCCATCGCAAGGTGAAGCTGCAACAATTCTCCTGGCAGGAGTTGCGCGCCGCCAGTTGGCAGGCGAAGTGGGAGCTGCCGCTGCCGGTGATCGTGTTGGGGGGGATCTACAGCGGCTACTTCGCCGTCTCCGAGGCGGCAGCGGTGACGGTGCTATACGTGCTTGCCACCTCAGTGTTCATCTACCGAGAGATTCCACTGCGCCGTCTGCCGAAGATCATGCACGACTCGATGATGATGGTCGGTGCCATCCTGCTCATCCTCGGGGTCTCGCTCGCCTCCACCAACTACCTGATCGATACCGAGGTACCGAACAAGCTGTTCGAGATGATTCGCGCCAACATCAGCGACAAGCTCACCTTCCTGGTGCTGCTCAACCTGTTCCTGCTGGTCCTTGGCACCATGCTCGATATCTTCTCCGCGCTGGTGATCATGGTGCCACTACTACTGCCTATCGCCATCGGTTATGGCATCGACCCGGTGCACCTCGGCATCATCTTCCTCGCCAATATGCAGATTGGCTACTTCACCCCGCCGGTAGGGATGAACCTCTTCATCGCCAGCTACCGTTTCGGCAAACCTGTGATGGAGCTCTATCGCGCCACCATTCCCTTTTTCGTCCTGCTGCTCTTCAGCGTACTGGTCATCACCTACTGGCCCGCACTATCGCTATGGCTGCCGTCGCTACAGCATTGAAACACTGTTTCCATCCCCTCCTCTAAGCGCGAGGGGATTGCACTTAACCTTTACTATTTCGAGAGACGTATTTCCGTTAGTGCAAGTGCGCTCCATAAGAATCAGGCAACAAATCAGTGTCATCAACACATGTATAAGTATTGCCCTTGTGGTTCAGGCCTCACCTACCAAGCCTGCTGTTCCCGCTACCATGATGGCCTTGCTGCCCCCAGCGCCGAAGCGCTGATGCGCTCGCGCTACAGCGCCTATGTGCTGAAACTCGCGGAATATCTGCGTGCTACCTGGCACAGCTCAACTCGTCCAGCCACGCTTTCCTTCGCCAGTGACGAACCGAAGTGGTGTGGCCTGCAGATCCTCCATACCTGTGGTGGAAGTGAAAGCGAACGCCAGGGCGAGGTCGAGTTTATCGCCCGATGGATTTCCGTCGATGGGAAGTGTGGTGCCCTGCACGAGCGCAGCCGTTTCCTGCGCGAGGAGGGGCGCTGGTTCTATCTGGATGGTGAACTATTTCCCACAGTAGCCATGAAAGTCAGTCGCAATGCTCCCTGCCCCTGCAGAAGCGGCAAGAAGTTTAAGCAGTGTTGTGGCCGGTGATCTTCGGTGTCAGTTCACCACTCTCTCTATTAATCAATAAGCATTCAACACATCATGAGGGTGCTAAAAAAAGTATGGCGCTCCCAGAGGAGCGCCATAAATTTCTGCAGAGAGGAGATGAGGTTATGGCCCCCTCTCTTTCTACATCACAGATCCTCAAATAATGAGCCGGCCACCCAGTCCTGGGCGTCAGGTGCAGTACGAGTAAAGCCGCCACTGACACTGGACTGAACACCGCTAGCGCTATTATTTGAGCCGCCAGTGACACTGGCGGCAAAGGCGCTAGCGGTATTTGATTCGCCACCGCTCACACTGGCGTGACCACCGCTGGCAGTGTTAGTGGTCCCACCGCTAATGCTGGCGCGCTGGCCGCTGGCAGTGTTGTTGTAGCCACCGCTGACACTAGCGACAGCACCGCTGGCGGTGTTGTTAATGCCGCCACTGATACTGGCGGAGCTGTTGCTGGCAATGTTGGTGGAGCCGCCGCTCACACTGGAATAGTTGCCGCTGGCTGAGTTGTTGAAGCCGCCACTCACACTGGAGTAGGTGCCGCTCGCAGTGCCACTGAAGCCGCCGCTTACACTGGCAAAACCTGCACTGCTCGTGTTTTGATAGCCCGCCACAATACCGCCGAACTGGGAATAGTTGTGTTTATTGCCTATGACGAGATAGTGTGACCCTCCCTTGTGGTTGATGGCCCAGGTGTAACTGGCTGCTTCGCAGGAGGCCTGATCCAGATATGTGCCTAACGAGCAGCTAGGGCTTCCTGTGGTACGCGCGACATCATAACCGATGATGAGGTTACCCTTGCCATTGGCCAAATCAGTCTGGCCGCTGCCATTGACCAGTTGCAGGTTGATGCCGCTAAGCTGGACTAACGGTCCACGACTGTCGCTGACAGTATCGACGGTCAGATAAGGGTCGAGGGCCATGACATGACTGTTGTTGATGGCGGTCAATTGACCTTGCAGGGTCGCTACCGTTGTACCCAGGTTTGTGATGGTGCTTGTTTGCGTCGTAACAGTGCTTTGCAGGGTGGTGATGGTATTGGCCTGGGTTGTGACGGTGTTTTGCAGGTTGGTGATCGTGCTGGCTTGTGCATTGACGGTGGCTTGCAGCGTCGCCAGGGCATTCTC
Organism: Gammaproteobacteria bacterium; assembly: GCA_036401755.1. Classification (GTDB taxonomy): domain Bacteria; phylum Pseudomonadota; class Gammaproteobacteria; order Thiohalomonadales; family Thiohalomonadaceae; genus DASWUD01. The sequence continues at coordinate 1,683 of DASWUD010000161.1, read as the reverse complement.
CAGTGCGGCAATGCGACTATCGTTATCGTCGACTGCGGCCTTGACCGCAGCAAAATTGGCATTGACCTCGGCTGCCACGGCCTTGGTGCCAGCGCTAAAGGTATTGGGGACAGTCAGGCTGGCAGCCTGTGCCGAGAGCGCCATGCAACCCAACAGTGCAAAAGTGCAAATTATAATTAATCTGTTCATCGTGCCTTCTCCATGTTATTGCCAATTATCTTCATCCCACTGAATCTGATCCCACACCCCTGATGACGAGGTTTGGTTGGTGCCTGACGAGGTTGATTGCAGTTTGTCTAACCACGCCGCTGCGCCTGACGAAGTACTCGGCGAGCTGTCATCGTCCTTACATCCTTCAAGTGCGAGTGTCATTGCAAGCAAGAGTGATGTGACAATCCAACATCTGTTCATGACGTCATTCCTTGTGCCTCAAAATTTGGTGCGCTAGTGCACTTAGATGCTGTGAGTGCAATTCGGCCGGCAGTGCTCTGCCGTTCGGGCATCTTCTGGTAATTGGTGACAAAGGCCGAAAGGGTGCTGATATCAGTGTTTGGCAGGATGCCGATGTGCGCAGTGAAATATGTCACTCACGTGGATACTATTTTTTACGAATAATGGGCAGTGTGTGTGCGGCAAACCTATGGCTGCATTACCGATGCAGAATATTTGTTGTTCTTGTGTGCCTATTCCGTATCGAAAGGGTCAATTGGCGTATGCCATATTGCTGAGTAGGAAGCGGCTCCTTGGGGTTTGTAGACAGAATCCAAGAAGATTGTCAGTTGACTGTTGCGCGCCTTTCATGTGAGCATAAATCGTGCATAACGAATGCACCATATGGATATCGTAACTGATATTTATGTGTTCGTTGGTAATCGGGCATGGAGCGGAAGGCCGCGATTCGACGAATCTCAAAAAACAGAGAACTCTGTTATTAAATGGAACTACTAATAAATGGAGAAGCATGATGAAAACTAATCTGAAGCAAAAATATCTGCGCAACCTTGTTTGTGGTGCAGCTGGCATGATGTTGTTGTCGGCATCAAACGCCTTTGCCTTTCCAACGAGCGGGACCTGCGCGATGCTGGTCACCAAACCGGTACCAGCTGGCGCATTGACCCCTTACAACAACACCTACAACATTCTTGCCACCTTGACATTCACCGGCGCTACAAGCGGTACAGTGCACTTTAATGCCATGGGGGTAACTTACGATACTACAGGTCCTGCAGTTTCAGTAGCTGATAGTCAGACCAGCACGGCAGCCGGTCTTTCTTTTGTCATAACTGACGGACCTATTCCAGGTTCAAAACTGCTCGATGGTGGAAACCTAAAAATGAACCTGTATGCGGTTAATGGTGGTAAAACCATTTTGGTACAAGGTGCCAGCGACTTGTTCAGCGGCGTTTGCCAGTTTTGAGGTATCGCCATGAATCTGCTCCTTCAACTGGTAATTGCCATGACAGCGGTAGTCATGCTGAGCTTGGCGGGCTGCGGTGGTGGTAGTGATAGTAGTAGTTCGTCAGCAACGGGAGACAATGCACAGATAACCTCATCGGTAACCACATCGGCTGTTCTGACAACACAGTAGTCCATTGCTGGATAATGAACCTGGAGGGGTTGCTTATGGCAACCCCTCCGTTTATTTGATGTTTGGGGCCATGATGTTTTTTGGTCAGGCTAGAA
>DASWUD010000160.1:0-1601 GCA_036401755.1 Gammaproteobacteria bacterium | reverse complement strand
TGCTGGAAGAAGGTGTGGATGCTTTGCGCCACTACCGGCCCCACATCCTGCACCTGTTGCAGGGCCGTTTCATCGACCGCCATGATGGCGTCGAGGTCGCCGAAATGACGCGCCAGGGTCTGCGCGGTCGCCTCGCCCACCTCAGGAATGCCGAGGGCGAGTAGAAAGCGCGGCAGGGTGGTGTGGCGACTCTTCTCAATCGCCGCGAGCAGATTGGCGGCCGACTTGTCGCCCATGCGTTCCAGCCCTGCCAGTTGTGCATGGGTCAGGTGGTAGAGATCGCCTACGTCGTGGATCAGCCCCTCATCGGCAAGCTGCTCCACCAATTTGTCGCCGAGGCCATCGATATCCATGGCGCGGCGCCCGGCGAAGTGCTTGATCGCCTCCTTGCGCTGCGCGGCGCAGTAGAGGCCACCGGTGCAGACCGCCGCAGCCTGATCTTCGAGGCGTTCCACATCGGAGCCACACACCGGGCACTTGGCGGGATAGTGCACCTTCTGTGCATGGGGCGGCCGTTTCGACAACACCACGCCGGCCACTTCGGGGATGACATCGCCGGCACGGCGCACGATCACCGTATCGCCGATGCGCACATCCTTGCGATCGATCTCGTCCTGGTTGTGCAGCGTGGCGTTGCTGACGGTGACGCCGGAGACGAACACCGGTTCGAGACGCGCGACAGGTGTGAGTGCGCCGGTGCGCCCCACCTGCCACTCCACGTCGAGCAGCGTGGTCATCTCCTCCTGGGCGGGAAATTTGTGGGCCACCGCCCAGCGCGGCGAGCGCGAGATAAAGCCGAGCGTCTCCTGCTGTTCGATGTGATCGACCTTGTAGACCACGCCGTCGATATCGAACGGCAGTGAGTCGCGTTGCTCGCCAATCTCACGGTAGTAGTCGAGACACCCCTCGGCACCTTTCACCACGCGAATCAGCGGTGAGACACGCAGCCCCCATTGCGCCAGCTGCTGCAAAATTTCGCTATGGCGCGCGGCCATCTGCCTCCCCTCAACGCGGCCGACCCCGTAGCAAAACATGGTGAGCGGTCGTTGTGCGGTGATGCTCGGGTCGAGCTGGCGCAGCGAACCGGCGGCGGCATTGCGCGGATTGGCAAAAGCCTTTTCTCCTTTTGCGCGTTGCTGTTCATTAAGTGCATCGAATCCTGCACGTGGCATATAGACCTCACCGCGTACTTCAAGTACATCTGGGTAATCGTTGCCTTGCAGTTTCAATGGCACGCTGTTGATGGTTCGCACATTCTGCGTTACATCCTCACCGGTAGTCCCATCGCCACGGGTGGCTGCACGTACAAAAACACCCTGTTCATAACGAATACTGATTGCCAAACCATCCAACTTGGGCTCGGCACTATATTCGACACTATCTACGCCGAGCCCTTCGCGCACGCGGCGATCGAAATCGGTGATGTCCTGCTCGCTGAAGGCGTTGGCCAGCGACAGCATTGGTACTTCGTGACGCACCTCGCCAAACTCCTTGAGCGGCTTGGCGCCGACGCGCTGGGTCGGTGAATCGGCGGTGATCAGCTCGGGGTGCTGCTGTTCCAGCTGCTGCAGCTCCTGAAACAGCCGGTCATATTCGGCATC
>DASWUD010000159.1:0-15632 GCA_036401755.1 Gammaproteobacteria bacterium | reverse complement strand
TGCTGGTGGCGATATCCAGCTCACCCGATTCGATGCGTTTGCCTTCGTGCAACAGGGAGTACAACACCCCTTGGTAGCGTACCGTCCACTGATTGCCGTTGGGATTCGAGCTGGAGAGCACTTTTGCCTTCACCACGGTATTTTCCTGTGGCAACAGCACCTGGAGATGCTCGATGGGATAGTAGCCATCCGCTTCGAAATCATAGCGCCCGCTCACGCCATCACCAACACGGCTGTTGGCGTTGCTCCAGCTTAATGCCTCTTCTGCGCCCGGTTGCGATATTTCTGCTTCAACAGAGACGAGATCTACCCCCTTAGCGCCCAGGGGCCAATTGATGCGCAGATAGGGTGTTTGAGCAGCGGGAAGTGTGATCGCGTTGCGCTGCAAACGGTCGTTGCCGTAGAGCAACTCCGCCAGTGAGCCACTCGTCAGCGGTCGCCACTGATCGAGGTTACTGCCCTGCTCGACACTGACTGTGGAGACAAATGTCTCGTCACCCGCCGACCAGTGGAAAATGAGGCGGTGTATCGGCAGCTTCAGCAAAGAGGCATCAATGATGTAGTAGCTGATCGTTCTATCATCCGTCTCTTTTGCCGTTTGCGAGCGCAGGTCGATCACGGCCCCCTGCTGGCCAGGCACGATACGCAGGGTGGTCTCTCCCCTGGCGCCCACCTCATCGCTGAAGATTGGATAGAACGGCAGCACCGCCGTCTGGTGTAGCTCTTCTCCAGCCACTGAGTGTTGCAGCAGATGTGGTACTACCTCATCGTTGCCGTTAAAGATGCGCAGGTCGCCGAGATCGGCGTGTACCACGCTGCGATAGACTTCAGCGGGAAGGTCGAAGGCATAGATAGCCCCTTCGCCATCCCCGTCCAATGTCATGCCATAGGCGAAGTCGTTACTGCGCAGCGGTGCCGTCTCCGCCTCTACCCACAGCGGCAGTAGTAATAGGGCGATGACGAAAATTCTCATGGCTCACTCCCTTCACGTTTGGGCGGTAATGGCGAGAAATAGCCGATCACCAGCATCAACCCGCCGACGACGATAAACGAGACGATACGCTCCACGCTGCCGCTCTTCGCCAGGTCGATGAAGAACAGTTTCATCACCACCAATCCCAGCAGCAGGGCACCGGCCATCCACACGAGGCGTTGATGAGTGCGTGTGGCCATCACCATTACCAGTAACGCCACCACCGTCCATGTCACCGAAAGGGCCGTCTGGAAGATTAATGAGTGATGTAGCGTGTCGAGTCTATAGGGCACACCGGCAAAGTGATGTATCGCATGGGCGATCACGCCGTTGAGCCAGACGAAAGTGAGCACCCCGAGCAGAGCAACTGGCAGACGTGGGTCAGGCTGCCACTCTTGCATCACCGCACTATTCCGATAGTGCCACCACCAGGAGCCCACCGCCATCAACACCAGCAGCTGCGTCAGCTCCAGCGGATTGAACAGTGGAACAAACGGCACGGGTGACGGATCACCATCGAGTTGCAGAGTCAGCAGATTCCATAGCAGCAGCGCCAACGCCACCGGCAGCAAGGCGCTGATCTGATAGGTAGAGGCGAAGCGTTGAATCGGCCAGGAGGGTCGCCAGTGCCCTTCACCGATAAGGACAATGACCAGTAACGGTGCGACTACCCATGCCACCGCTTGCCACGCCGACGCAGCGTTGAGCAGTGACTCTGTCGCCCATGCCAGCTCATGGCTGAGCAGGGCGAGCAGCAGCCAGAGCGTGAGGGTGTGACCGCTGGCCACCAAACGCTCATGTATCTCCCCTTCCATGCGCCAAAGCAGGCGGTACTGCACGACGAACAGGAGTAGCCAAGACAGCCATCCCAAATTGGCGAAGAAATGGTCTTGTGAGCCTAGCAATATCTCCAGCGACATCACCGCCGCGACAGGGAGCAGTGCCAATAACGGATAACGTAGCGTGGGCCACGTCGCAAGCCGCCACACTGCCAGCAGTGCTGCCGCACTGGCCACGATAAAAAGCAGCGTCGCATTGAAGGCATATAGAGTGCCGACGTGCCGGTCGATCTCGTTTGCGCCAAACACAAACCACCAGGCCAGCCCCCAGCCGAGCATCGCATATTCAATCCACAATTCACCTGTGCGCAGCGCTGCACGACGGTGATAGAGATGCCAAGCGGTAAAGAGCGCGGCAAGGCTGATCAGTGTTGCGCCGAGAAAAATACTATTGAGGATCGGCAGTTCACCATAGGGAAGCTGCAGATCGCCAAGGAAGAACACGCCTGCGCCCAGTTGCAAGATCAAACCGGTCAGGCGTGCCAGTAGTCGGGATTGGCGGATACCAACCCATACCAGCGCTGCCCCCTCCAGTGCCCATGCGGCAGCGGTCCAGCGGCCATCAAGGGCCAGAGGAATCGCCAGCGTGGCGAACACCACCCCAAGGGCAAGAAAGCTTTCCGTCAGCAGCCGCATCCCTTCGAGCTGCCGTCGCCACAGCAGTGAGGCAAGTGCGATGTAAAAACCTCCCAAGACAAAGGCACTCATCGCCATGCCATATTCATGGTCGTGCACCAGCCCAGACTGCAGGGCAAACCCGACGATGGGCACCCCAAATACCAGCGTCCCGTCCACGTAGCCGCGCAGTCGTAACGGCTGGCGCAGCGCGAATAGCAAGGCGATCGCCACGTAGAAGAGGAAGAAGAGGATCAGGAACGGTTCGGTGGTGTTGAAGTGGTGCGGGTGATAGTAGTTCAGCCCCCATGCGGTGCCGATCACGAAGGTGAAGAGAAAACCGAGCAGATTCAGTTCGCGCCAGGCGCGGTACCAGGCGATGCCGAGGATGCCGGCGTTGAGCAATGCGTAGTAAGAGAAGAGCAGCACATGACTACCGCCGCCGCTGGAGGTGAGCACCGGTGCAAGAAATCCGCCGGCGATACCGAAGGCCGCCAGGGCGCGGGAGTTTTGCCAGAGTGCCAGCAGTGAAGAGAGTACCACCACCGCCACCATCATCAGCAAGGCAAACCCCAACGGCAACAGATGGTAGAGTTTGGCCGCCGCATAGACCGTCAGATAGAAGATGCCAATACCCCCGCCCTGGATCAGCAGTGCATAGGCCGTGCGCCTCAGCCGCAGATGCCAGCCGAGGGAAATGAGCCCGATGCCCCCCAGCGCCGCGGCAGTGAGGCGTAACTCGATGGGCAGCAGCTGGCGATCGATGGCAAACTTGAGCAGAAAGGCGACGCCGAAGAAGAGCACGATGATGCCGACACGCACCACTACATTGCCGTCGGTAAAGAAGCGGCGCACCGCCTCAACGAGCGGGTTGGGCGCCACAGGCTGGCGAATGGGCTGCGGTTCACGTGCCTGCCCTGGCGCAGTGGCGGACTCGGTGATCGCGGGCGGCTTTGCACTGATGGCTACAGCTCTGGATTCTGGTGGTGCGACGATGTGTGGCGCCACCGTTTCAGATGTTAGTGGCGGTGACTGCCTTGTCGGCGGCATTGCCGCCTGACGCTGCTGTTCCATCTGGCGCATACGCCGTTCAAGCATCTTTACGCGCGATGCCAGATGAACCAGCCAGCCCAGCGCAAAGCCGCTGGCTGCGCCTACCAACAACCCTGCAAGGCCCTCACTCCCATCGCTACCTAACACCGCGCCGATGACCGCAAATATCCAGGCCAGAACTCCCATTTGCTTTCTCCCTGACCGTTAGATATTACCTGCCGCTTCCCTGTTGCCATCCACGCGGCTCAAGATATAGCCCCCTGCCACAAACAGAAGGAGCAGGGTCAGCAGCGACAAGCCGGGGCTGCCGGTGACTCGCGCCGTGTAGCCAACCATCACCGGCCCCAGCACAGCGGCAAACTTGCCCCACATGTTGTAGAAGCCGAAAAATTCGCCCGACTTGTCCGGCGGGATCAGTATTGCGTAGTACGAGCGGCTCAATGACTGGATGCCCCCCTGGACCAGACCAATCACTGTGGCGAGAATATAGAACTGCTGCACACTGTTCATCATCGAAGCACCCAGCGTGACGAGGCAGTAGACCCCGATGGCGATATAGATGCCGCGCTTGGCGCCATGCCGCTCACCGATGCGACCGAATACGATGGCTGCAGGAAAACCGACGAATTGGGTGATGAGCAGCGCGGCAATGAGGTCACCGGAATCGAAACCGATGGAGAGGCCGTAATCGACCGCCATACGCACGATGGTGTCGACACCATCGATATAGCACCAGTAGGCCAGCAGGAAGAGAAACACCGCCTTCTCGCGGCGAATTTCGTGGAATGTTCCTTGGAGCTGACGGAGTCCACCGCGCACCGCCGTAATCAGCCCCACGCCGTGGCTCTCCGGCTCCTTCACCCACAGCAGCAGCGGCACGGTGAAGAGCGCCCACCACACCGCCACCATCAGAAACGACAGCTTCACCGCCTCGGCGGCATCGGCAAGGCCGAAGCTGGCGGGCTTGAGCGTCATCCAGACGTTGATGGCAAAGAGCAGCCCGCCCCCCAGATAACCGAGCGCGTAGCCGAGCGCGGAGATGTTATCGAGCTTCTGCCGCGGCGCGACGAAGAGTAACAGCGAATCATAGAAGGTGACGCTCCCGGCATAGCCGACCGAGGCGAGAAAATAGCCGAGTAGCGCCAACTGCCACTGCCCCTGCGCCACCAGCGCCAGCGAAAGCGTGGAGAGCACGCCGAGAAAGGCGAAACCGACGAGAAAACGTTTGCGTGCACCGCAACGGTCGGCAATGGCGCCGAGCACGGGAGCCAGCAGCATGATCACCAGGCTGCCCAGCGAATTGGCAACGCTGAGTCGGAAGGTGCTTTCGGTAACGATCACATCGGCCGACCAATACTGCTTGAAAAAGAGCGGGAAAAAGCCCGCCATCACGGTGGTGGTGAAGGCCGAATTACCAACATCGTAGAGGGCCCAACTCCACGCCGGGCGTCTCATGGCTGTGCTCCGATATAATCGAGCAGTTGCCACAGCAGATGATTGGCAGCGGTAAAGCGCTGCGGATCGGCCAGCATCGTTTCACCATCCTGGATGTAGGGAGCGACCCACAGCTCATCCGCTCCGTGCAGAATCAATTCGCTGGCACCCTCATAGGTCATTTCCAAATGGAATTGCAAGCCGAGCACACGATGGTCGTAGAGGAAGCCCTGATGGGCACACGCCTCGCTGTGGCCAAGCGGCAGCGCCTGTGGCGGAATGGCGAAGGTATCGCCGTGCCAGTGGAAGGCCTCGAAGTGCCACGGCAGTACCGTCCCGAGTCCGGCACGCTTCGCCTCGGGCGAGAGCTCCACCGGAAACCAGCCGATCTCCTTGTGGGCATTGGACGTCACAGGAGCGCCCAGCACATCGGCGATCAGTTGCGCACCGAGACAGATGCCCACCACTTTTTTGCCTGCCGCGATGGCCTGGCCGATATACTTCTTCTCCACCGCAAGCCATGGGTAGTCAGCGTCTTCATAGATATTCATCGGGCCACCCATCACCACCAGCCAGTCGATCGCCTCCAGGCGTGGCAGCTGATCGCCAGCATAAAAACGGGTGACACTCAGCTCCATGCCTCGTTGCAAAGCCCACCTTTCGATGGCACCCAACCCCTCGAACGGAACGTGTTGGAACCAGTGCAGTCGCATCGTCTTCTCCCTATACAATGTAAGATGGGTGCAGCGCAGCGAAACCCATTGTCTTCCTATTCATACCAACACAGCTGATGGGTTACGCGCTGCTCCACCCATCCTACATTACGCTTAAACAGATTTGTTTTGCTCCAACAGGCAGTTGATCACTGCCCCTGCCAGTGTCAAGCCGAAGAGAGACGGCATGTAACTGATGGTACCGTTGACGGCGCGCGGACGGCCTTCATCGGTAGGCTCGGGAGGCAGCGGTTTGCGTGGTGGTTCGTCGGACCAGACGGCAAGGATTCCCTTGCCGACGCCGCGCTTGCGCAGGCGGTGGCGCATGAAGCTGGCCAGGTGACACACCTCGGTCTTCATCAGGTCAGTAACGCGGATGCGCGTCGGGTCGAGCTTGCCGCCGGCGCCCATGCTCGACGCCACCTTCATCTTCATGAGCCAAGCGCTTTCGAGCAGTGTCACCTTGCTGTTGAGCGAATCGATACAGTCGACCACAAAGTCGTAGCCGGGTGCGAGCATGGCCGGCACATCGTCGGCGTGCATGAAGAACTCGTGCAGTGTCAGTTCACAGGCGGGGTTGATATCGCGGATGCGTTCGGCCATCACCTCGATCTTCTTGCGGCCCACCGTGGAGATGAGTGCGGGCAGTTGGCGGTTGAGGTTGGAACCGGTCACCACGTCGTGATCAAGCAGGGTGAGCCGTCCCACCCCGGCGCGCGCCAGCGCCTCGGCGCAGTAGGAGCCGACGCCGCCGAGTCCGGCGACGAAGACATGTGCGTTGGCGAGTCGTGTCAGCCCCTCGTCGCCGAGCAGGATGTGGGTGCGTTCTGTCAAAGGTGAGAGTGCGGTCATGGTGTTCCTTGGGAGGAGTGGACGCGTGCGTCCCATTTTTTAAATTCGAGCAACTGCTCTGCGTTCGCGGTCGTGACGCGTGCCACCTCATCGATGCTGATGCCACGCAGCTGCGCAATGGCCTGCGCCACCTCGGGCAGGTATTCAGGGCTGTTGCGTTCGCCGCGCCGGGAGGCGAGCGGGATGTCGGGGGCATCGGTCTCCAAGACAAGGGCGTCAAGAGGCAGCTCGACGACGAGGCGGCGGATGTTAAGGGCACGGTCATAGGTGACGGTGCCGCCGAAACCGAACTTGAAGCCGAGCTCCATATATTGCTGCGCCTGCTGCGCACTGCCGTTGAAGGCGTGGGCGATACCGCCGGGAACACGGATGCGGCGCAACGCCGCCAGCACCTGGTCGTGGGCCTTGCGCACATGGAGCACCACCGGCAGCTGATAGTCACGGGCTATCCTGAGCTGCGCCTCGAACAGCTGCTGCTGGCCGTCACGGTCGAGCTCCTCGACGAAATAGTCGAGGCCGATCTCGCCGATGGCTACTGGCCGCTCGCGTTCGATCAGGGCGCGCAGCTCGTCGAGATGCTCGGGCCGATGCTGCGCCAGATAGATGGGGTGCATGCCGAGCGCCGGATAGAGTCCCGCCTCCGCCTGGCAGAGCGCCATGAGCGCAGGCCAGCCCGCGGCATGGATGGCCGGGATCACCTGCCCGGCCACGCCGGCACGGCGCGCCCGTCCCAACACCTCCAGGCGGTCGGCGGCAAACTCCGCCACGTCGAGGTGGCAGTGGGTATCGATGAGAATCATGCGGTTATTGTAAACGGCTTGGTGCCTCTCAGGTATGCGGAACCGCCGTGGTGTGGCGCCGCCTCACCCTTTGCACCACGCTTGCTTGTATACTTGGCCACTTGCCTCCACATCCCTACTCCATGTGGTCAAAATCAATTTCCAAGAAGGAACCAGGATGAGCCCAACCCAGCCGCAACCCCAGACCCACGCCGCCTTCGAATGGGTGCGCAGCGCGCCGATTCACGCCCTCAATCTGGAGTTGCAGGAGTTTCGCCACAGGGTGACCGGCGCGCCGCACATCCACCTGGCCAGCGACGACGACCAGAACGCCTTCCTGGTGGCGTTCCGCACCGTGCCGATGGACAGCACCGGCGTGGCCCATATCCTCGAACACACCACCCTGTGCGGCAGCCAACGCTATCCGGTGCGCGACCCCTTCTTCATGATGACGCGCCGTTCGCTCAACACCTTCATGAACGCCTTCACCTCCAGCGACTGGACCGCCTACCCGTTCGCCAGCCGCAACAAGAAGGATTTCTACAACCTGATGCAGGTCTATCTCGACGCCACCTTCTTTCCCAACCTCGACCCGCTCGATTTTTCCCAGGAGGGGCACCGCGTCGAATTCGCGGAGCCGGAGAATCCCGACAGCCCGCTGGTGTTCAAGGGGGTAGTGTTCAACGAGATGAAGGGGGCGATGAGTTCGCCCACCTCGGCGCTCTATCAATACCTGACCGAATATCTCTTCCCCACCGTCACCTACCACTACAACAGCGGCGGCGATCCAGCGCACATTCCCGACCTGAGCTACGAACAGCTCAAGGCGTTCCATGCGCACCACTACCACCCCTCCAATGCCATGTTCATGACCTTCGGCAACCTAAAGGCCCATGAGCACCAGGCGTACTTCGAGCAGTATGCATTGAAGGAATTTCAGCGCATCGAACCGGGCATCGGTGTGGCCGACGAACTGCGCTACAAGGCACCGCTCACGATAGAGACCAGCTACGCCCTCGATGGTGAAGAGGAGACCGCGGGCAAGAGCCACATTGTGGTCGGCTGGCTGCTGGGGCGCAGCATCGATCCCGAGGAGGTGCTCACCGGCCATCTGCTCTCCGGCGTGCTGCTCGACAACGGCGCCTCGCCGCTGCGTCATGCGCTGGAGACCACCGAACTCGGCACTGCACCCTCTCCGCTATGTGGCTTGCAGGACTCCAATCGCGAGATGTTCTTCGCCGCCGGCGTGGAGGGGAGCGATCCCGAACGGGCAGAGGCGGTGGAGAAACTTATTATCGAGGTGCTGGAGGATATCGCGCAGAACGGCGTCGATCCGGCGATGGTCGAGGCGGTGCTCCATCAGCTGGAGCTGTCGCAGCGTGAGATCAGCGGTGACGGTTTTCCCTATGGTCTGCAACTGATGGTGCAGGCGTTGAGCCCCGCGCTGCATGGCGCCGATCCGGTGGCGACCCTCGACATCGATCCGATCCTTAATCGCCTGCGCGACAAGATCAAAGACGCGAATTTCATTCCGTCGCTGGTACGCCAGCTGCTCGACAATCCCCATCGCGTGCGCCTCACCATGAAGCCCGACACCACCCTGAGTGCCGCGCGCGCCCAGGCCGAGGCTGAGCGGCTGGCGGCGATGAAGAGCGCGCTGAGCGATGCCGACAAACAGCGTGTCGTCGAACAGGCGAAGCTGCTGGAACAGCGTCAGCAGAAGAAGGACGATGCCGATCTGCTGCCCAAGGTGGAACGCAGCGACATCCCCAAGGATCTGCCGGTCCCCGAAGGGACCCGCACCACGATCGGCACCACACCCGCCACCTGGTTTGCGCGCGGCACTAACGGCCTGGTCTATCAACAGATCATCATCGATATGCCGGAGATTGAAGAGGAGCTGCGCGATCTCATCCCGCTGCTCGGCGATGTGCTGAGCGAAGTGGGCAGCGGCGGGCGGAGCTACCTTGATACCCAGTTGTTGCAGTCGGCGGTGACCGGCGGCCTCGGCGCCCACGTCACAGTGCGCGGCGCGGTCGATGATCTGCAAAAACATCGCGGTGTCTTCGTCGTCTCCGGCAAGGCGCTGGCGCGCAACCAACAGGCGCTGGCCGAGCTGATGCTGGAGACACTGGAGTCTGCCCGCTTCGATGAACTGGATCGCATCCATGAACTGGTCAGCCAGGATCGCATGCGCCGCGAACAGAGCGTCACCCAGGCCGGCCACAGCCTCGCCATGAGTGCCGCCTCCGCCCCGCTTTCGCCCTCGGCTGCGCTGCACCACCGCTGGCACGGCTTGGCCGGCATCAAATCACTCAAGGCCCTCGACGATGGCCTCAACGACAAGGCCAATCTCGAAGTGTTCGCCGCGCGCCTGCAACGGCTGCGCGATCGGCTGCTCAACGCACCGCGCCAGCTGCTGGTGATCGGTGAAGAGGAGCATCGTGCCGCGATGGAGGCTGCACTTGCCGCACGCTGGAACAGATTCGCACAGCCCGGTGCGGGCTCTGTCTTGCACCTCCCCGCTGCCAGTGCGCCGCGCCTGCAGGGATGGTGCACCAGCACCCAGGTGAACTTCTGCGCCAAGGCCTACCCGGCCGTCGCCGCCGAACATCCCGATGCGGCCGCGCTCACCGTGCTCGCCGGGTTCCTGCGCAACAACTTTTTGCATCGCGCCATCCGTGAACAGGGCGGCGCCTACGGTGGCGGCGCCAGTTTCGACAGCGACAGCGGCGCCTTCCGTTTCTACTCCTATCGCGACCCGCGCCTCGCCGAAACGCTGGCCGATTTCGACGCCTCGATCGACTGGCTGCTCAACGAGCGACATGAGGCACGTCTGCTCGAAGAGGCGATCCTCGGCGTCATCGCTGGCATCGACAAACCGGCCTCCCCCGCCGGCGAGGCAAAGAAAGCCTTCCACGCCGCACTGCATGGCCGCACCGCCGAACAGCGCCGTCGTTTCCGCAGCCGCGTGCTCGAAGTGAGTGAGGCCGATCTGAAGCGCGTCGCCGCCACCTACTTGAAGACAGAACGCTCCACCACCGCCGTGGTCAGCAATCCAACGACGCTGGAGCAGGCCGGGCTAGGGCTGGAGATCATCACACTTTAAAAATGACTAACCGCAAAGGACGCAAAGGCACGCAAGTGGATAAGATCATTACTTTCCATTATTTATGTTTTTCTTCGCGCTCTTTGCGTCCTTAGCGGTTAATTTGTTTATCTCGACATGACAACTCACGCCCTCGAAATCAGCGCCCTGCACAAGACCTATCCCAACGGCTTTCATGCCGTGAAGGGCATCGACCTGACCGTCGAGCAGGGCGATTTCTTCGCGCTGCTCGGCCCCAACGGCGCAGGCAAGTCAACCACCATCGGCATCATCGCCTCGCTCATCAACAAGAGCAGCGGCACGGTGAAGGTGTTCGGCCACGACCTGGATCGCGAACCGATGGCGGTGAAGCGGCTGCTCGGACTGGTGCCGCAGGAGTTCAACTTCAACCAGTTCGAACCGGTGGGCGAGATCGTGCTCAATCAGGCCGGCTACTATGGTGTCGATCCGGAGCTCGCGAAGCCGCGCGCCGAGTGGGCGCTACGTTCGCTCGGCCTGTGGGAGAAACGGCGCAACATGGCGCGGCAACTTTCGGGCGGCATGAAGCGGCGCCTGATGATCGCCCGCGCGCTGGTGCATCAACCGAAGCTGCTGATCCTCGACGAGCCGACCGCCGGGGTGGATATCGAACTGCGCCGCTCCATGTGGTCGTTCCTGCGCGAGGTGAACGCGGAAGGTACCACCATCATTCTCACCACCCACTACCTGGAAGAGGCGGAGCAGTTGTGCCGTAACGTGGCGATTATCGACCACGGCCGCATCATCGAACACACCTCCATCAAGGCGCTGCTCGGCCAGCTCGACAAGGAGACCTTCATCCTCGATCTGAAACGCGAGCTGGGCTCAGTGCCGGTGTTGAAGTGCGGCTATCCACTGCAGATGATCGATGCGCATACGCTGGAGGTGGAGGTGCGGCGCGAACAGGGGTTGAATCCGGTGTTCGAAGAGTTTTCCGCGCAGGGAATCGAGGTGCTATCGATGCGCAACAAGACCAACCGTCTGGAGGAGCTGTTCCTCGACTTGGTGGCGAGTTCGGAGAAAGGGTCATGAGCAACCACTGGCACGCCTGGCGCGTGGCGTTCATGACCATTGCCATCAAGGAGGTGCGCCGCTTCGCACGCATCTGGATCCAGACCATCCTGCCGCCGGTGATCACCACGGCGCTCTACTTCGTCATCTTCGGCAAGATGATCGGCTCACAGCTCGCGCCCATCGACGGCTACAGCTACATGGACTACATCGTGCCGGGGCTGATCCTGATGACCATCATCACCAATAGCTACGCCAATGTGGTCTCCAGCTTCTACGGCTCGAAATTCGGGCGCTACGTGGAGGAGTTGCTCATCGCCCCGATCCCCCACTCGCTGATCCTGGTCGGCTACATTGCCGGTGGTGTAGCGCGCGGCCTCTCGGTGGGGGTGGCGGTGACCATCGTGGCGGCGTTCTTCACCGACCTTCACCTGCATAACGTCGCCGTGGCATTGAGTGTGGTGCTGCTCACCTCTATCCTCTTCTCTCTGGCCGGCTTCATCAACGCCGTCTATGCGAACAGCTTCGACGACATCTCCCTCATCCCCACCTTCGTACTGACACCACTCACCTACCTGGGCGGCATCTTCTACTCGGTGAACATGTTGCCGGAATTCTGGCAGCAGGCATCCCACCTCAATCCGATCCTCTACATGGTCAATGCCTTCCGTTATGGATTGCTGGGGATCAGCGACATCAGTTTGACTGTTGCCTTTGGCGTGATCCTCGGCTTCATCATTGCGCTCTATTCATTCGCGCTGTTTCTGCTCAAGCGTGGCATCGGCGTGCGCACCTGAGCTAATGACTGTTCCCGACCTGAAACACATGGGCTCTCGCAAAGGCGCCAAGATCGCCAAGGAAAATCCCGTGAGAGACGGGGAAAACGTCCTCGTGGCGACTTTGACCTGGCGGGCGATATTCCCAGTGTCTCGTGGTTCGGAGCCATGATCTAACCGGGAGGAAGAGTCCCGGCAGGCATCTCAGAATGATGCCACTTGGGCGGGGCGCACCTGACCGCTATCCATGCAGGAGATACGATTACGCCCCGAATGCTTGGCATGGTAAAGAGCGGAGTCGGCATGGGCAAAGAGCTCCTTGCAGTCCTGCACACCGGCTTCGAGCCGCGCGACGCCGATGCTCGCCGTCATGGCGATATCTATGTCACCGAACGCCACTTTTTCCTGTTCGATCTGTCGACGCAATTCCTCAGCGATATTAAGTGCCGCAGCCAATTCCGTCTCCGGTAACAGAATGACGAACTCCTCACCACCATAGCGGCCCACCACATCGGTCTCACGCAGTTGTTTCCGCAACCGCTCACCTATGGCACGCAATACTTCGTCGCCGCCGAGATGGCCGAAGGTGTCGTTGACACGCTTGAAGTGGTCGAGATCGAGCACCAACATGGTGAGTGGATGGCTGTAGCGCAAGGCACGGCGAAACTCACGTTCCAGGTCCGCGTCGAGGGCGCTGCGATTGGCCAGCCCGGTCAATTTATCGATCTTGCTCAGGCGTTCGATTTCATTGGTGCGTTCGCGGACAATCGCTTCGAGACGGCTGTTTTCGCTGCGCGTCCGCTCCAGATTGATGCGGTAGACGGACCAGGTGATGGCGATGGATAAACTCATGACGAGCAGCGCCGTTGCCCATAGATTGTGGGAAAGGCTCTGCTCATTTTTCACATAGGTGGTGGCATCGCTCACCAGAATGAGTGTCGAACCGCCATTGATCGGCGTCTGCAAGGGCAGCTTCATGCGAAGTACGGCACCTTCGGGGGCCTGTATGATCCCCTCTCTCCCGATCTGATCAGAGGTTAGACGTGTCCCGACAGCGAGTTGTCCGGAAGATGCCACGACGCGCCCGTCAGTATCGATGATTTCAATCTCCCGTACCGACTGGCTGCCATTGACCAGATGGAGGAGAAAGTTGTCGATGTTTACGCTCTCGATCACCTGCAGGCTGTTGTTTACGGAGCCGGAAATGGCCGTGAGCAGATTGCGGATATCGGCCTGTTTCTGGCGACGCAGCGCCAGTTGTGTGGCCGGGTTTTGATAGCGGAAACTGGAGATGTCTACTGCAAGGTCGATGATGCCGACCAGTTGGCCATCATGGCGCACTGGGTGGGCGATGGCCAGCACCTGGGTAAAGTCACGTACCTCTTCATAAAAGCGCCCTTCTCCGTCCGGGGTACTCAGCAGTCTCTCGACCTCGGTGCGCAGAAAGGGACGTTCGATCTCCTCATCGAACATCGAACCGATGGTGACACCTCGCGCATCCAGATAACGAAACTCGAAGATATCGAGATCGAGTGAGATATTCTTGACCAGTTGATGCAGGCTAAGCGTCTGTTCCGTGGCATGGAATTTTTCGATGCTGTAGCGTACCGCCTGCGCCATGTCGGCCGTGTCACTGTTGATCTGGTGCAGAAAGACCTGGCGCTGGGTGGTGTAGTTGTAGTGGGCCAGCGCGGAAATGACGCCAATCAACAACAGCATCTGCAAGCCGACGTTATGACGTCGGACAAAGTCTGCAATTCTCTTGAGCCATGGGAGACACCATGTTCTCATCAATCTCTCACTTTGCCGTGGTTAGCGGTGCTGCGTCGGGATCGCCTGGCTTGGCACTCTTGTAGCTATCGTAGGCCGTGTGGAAATCGGTGAATGCGCGGTTCCATCTGCCGCTGTGACAGGAGAGACACATCTTCTGCAATATCTCCGGGCGATCAGTGCCTGCCAGGAAGCCGCCCTTGGCGTTTCGTCGAATATGTTCGCTGCCGGGGCCATGACAGCCTTCACACTGTACGTTCATCAGGCGGGGGGTCTGTTCGATGGAAGTAAAACCGCCTTTCACACCATGCCCGGTGGTATGGCATGCAAGACAACGACTGTTGTTTTCATACTCGGTTCCGATCAGCTTCTCGAAGGCGTGATCATGGACGTCCTGTTTCCGGCCGAGAAAGAAGTCACGATGGCAAAGCCTGCACTTGGCGTTACCGGCGTAGGTGTAGCGCCCGGAATCGAGCGCCTCGCGCAGCTGCCGCTCGCCGACAGCCTCTCGCAGTGGAATGACGATGGGCTGGGGCGCCACGACCTCTTCGGCAATGCGGGCTTCTTCGGCCTGCAGCGGAAGAAGGTTCAACAGCAAAATACATGAGACAATCACCTTGCGTAGAATCACTGTCTACCTCGTTTGTTCTATTCGGTGATGGCGTGTCCAATCCCCTGTCAGTCGCTCCCTCCGGGAGTCGGGTTGCCAACGGGAGCTGCGGTTTTATCTTACCCGCCTTGGGTATGACTGAAAATGGGCAACCGCAGCATGCATTCACTGCTCTGAACTCTTCGTGCCTGGCGTTGCGATGCCGTAATTCTTGTAGGCGGTATCAAAGTGGGTAAAGGAGCGGTTCCAGCGCGCGTTGTGGCAGGAAAGACACATCTTGCTGAGGATCTCGGGGCGATCCGGTCCTGCCAGAAAACCACCCTTGCCAAGGCGGCGGATATGTTCGCTGCCGGGACCGTGGCACCCCTCGCACTGCACATTCAACAGGCGGGGAGTCTCCTGGACGGAGGAAAAACCGCTCTTCACGCCATAGCCGGTAGAGTGACAGCCCAGGCAACGCGGACTTTCTGCATCACGCGCCTCGATGAGCTTTTCAAAAGCATGATCG
This sequence comes from Gammaproteobacteria bacterium, assembly GCA_036401755.1. Classification (GTDB taxonomy): domain Bacteria; phylum Pseudomonadota; class Gammaproteobacteria; order Thiohalomonadales; family Thiohalomonadaceae; genus DASWUD01. The sequence continues at coordinate 572 of DASWUD010000159.1, read as the reverse complement.
TGGGCGTCGCCCTTGCGTCCCAAAAAGAAGTCCTTATGGCACATGCGGCACTTGAGGTTGCCAGCATAGCTGTATCGCCCTGAGGACATTGCCTCGCTAAAGGCGGGTTCGCCAAGTGCCTCCTTGAGGGGAATGGTTGCCGGCGTGTCATCGGCCCGTTCTGCGACAACACGCTCATTCGCCGCGAATGCCGGCACACACAGCAAGAGCATCAATAAAGGCACTACCACGTGGTGTAATGGCATGGTCCCCCCATAGATTTTGTGGTTATTATTTATCGCACCGGCTCTGACGGCCGGATATGTGCATCGTGACACGCTCCTCATCATAGCGCCACTCTGCAGCGCTGGGGAGTGGCTGGTAGCGGGTTGTCGTCTGGACAGTAAGCGGCGCGCGACACCGAACTTACGCATGGCGTAAGAGCCGGCGGGGATTATCTCAGAACAACTGGGTCGGCAGAGGTGGGGGCAGAGCGCCCCCAATCACTCCAGTCAGGCCATGCGGGGTTGGAGTCAATGCTCTCGCGTGGCGCGGAAGCGGATGTCGGGCCAGCGCTCTTCGGTGAGTTGCAG
>DASWUD010000158.1:0-13796 GCA_036401755.1 Gammaproteobacteria bacterium | reverse complement strand
GGCGTGATGAAACAGCGAAGGGGCGGGAAATCATGATGGGCCACCTTTTCCTGCTGAAGAGCAACCCTTCCACCACCGCCGGCATCGGGAGAGATAAACCGTGATATTTGGCACCGACCGCACCGCGCTGCGCCGCTTCTATGCCGAGAGCTGGCGCAAGGCGTGCAACAACGAGCCCCTGGAGGCGCTGGAGCAGCAGAGCGCCGCCGTGATCGGCGAGCATCCCGAGTACCAGCCACTGTTCCAGGCGGCCGAGGCTGAACTGGAGCACGACTATGCACCGGAAGGTGGCGAGGGCAACCCGTTCCTGCACATGGGCATGCACCTGGCGTTGCGCGAACAGCTCAGCACCGGACGACCGGCGGGGATCCGCGAGCTGTGGCCGCGCCTGTTGAAAAAGCTCGGTGATGCCCACGCGGTGGAACACCGCATGATGGAGTGTCTGGGCCAGGCGTTGTGGGAGGCGCAGCGCAGCAATCGCATGCCTGACGAAACCGCCTATTTGGAGTGTTTGCGCCGGCTCGCCTGAGTGTTCGTGAAGGCCGAGGGTGACCGGGGCAGCGGGCGACCGTATAATCAACCGCCACATCCCGACTCTTGAACGGAGTAGTCACTTGTCTGCCAAGGAAGCGTTACGCGCCTCGCGTGAACACAAGAACCTGCTGAACAACAGGATGGCCGCGTGGATGGTGCCTGGCCAGCTGTTGATGGCGCTGCTGTTGCTGGGCTGGCCGGAGAGCGCCAACGACAGCAGATTGCAGCATGGGGTGTTCGGTGCCATCGCCCTGCTCGATATTGTCTGGCTCTTCTTCATCTTCCGCTTTTTCCGCGCCACCGACCTGATCCGTGGCAGCCGCCGCTGGTTCCGTTACCACCTCATCTTCACCACCCTCGCCTCACTGTCGTGGAGCAGCGCCGGAGTACTGCTGCTCTCACTCTTCGAGTCGCTGCCACTGGCCCTCGCCATTGCCCTGCCCCTGGTGACCACCTCACTGCTGCCACTTCATCTCCACTCGCGCTGGAGCGGCATCGGCATGCTGCTCCCCTCCACCGTGCTGCTGCCCAGGCTGCTGACGCTGAACGAGCCGGCCTACCATCTTGCTGCACTGGCGTTGTGCGCCTATGGTGGGTTGCTCGGCTGGCTGCTGCTCCAGCTGCGTCAGATCGCCGCCACGGAAGCACAGCTGGCGGCGGAGAGTCTGGAGCAGCATGGCCACCAGCAAAAATCGCAAACCTTCTTCGACCACGCGCGCCGGCTCGCCCCCCTCGGTTATTGGGAGCTGGACCTGAAGAGCGGAGCCCTCAGCTGGTCGGACGATGCCTACGCCCTGTTCGGCCTGCCGCGAGGTACGCCACTCAGCGGACCGGCGGTGATGGGTGCCATCTACTGGGACGATCGCAACCTGTTCCAGCGCGCCATTCGCGACGCACTGGCCGGCAAACCCACCCTCGAACGCGAATTTCGCGTTGTCCATCCCGACGGCTCGATCCATGTACTGCGCGACTCCGGCGAGGTGGTCAGCGACAACAACGGCGAAAAGAGCCATATGCTCGGCGTGATGTACGACATCACCGGGCAACTGGCCGCCGAGGAGAAATCGAAGAGCGCCTTTGCCGAACTGAGCCGCATCCTCGACCACCTGCAGGATACCTACTACCGCGCCGATCCCGTCGGCCGCCTGACCCAGGTCTCCTCGTCGATGCTGTCACTGCTCGGCTATGCGCCCGAGCAATGCGTGGGCATGCGCATCGCCGAACTCTACACCGCGACGCGCCACGGCGACTCCTTCCTGATGGATCTCAATGCCCACGGCGGAACGTTGCGCAACTACCAGATCCAGATGCGTCACAGCGATGGCAGAAGCGTCTGGGTCTCGGTCAATGCCCAGTTCATCCATAACGACAAGAACAAGGTGATCGGCATCGAAGGTACCATTCGCGACATCACGCAACTGCGTCAGGCCGAGCAGGCATTGCACAAAGAGCGGGAACGCGCCCTGGTGACACTCCACTCCATCGCCGATGGGGTCATCACCACCAGCAGTGAAGGGAGGATCCAGTATCTCAATCCCACCGCAGAACGGTTGTTGGGGATATCGGCTGCTGACGCCACCGGTCGTCCCTATCTCGAGGTGCTGAAACTGGTCGATGCCGAAAGCGGTGAAGCTCTGGGTGATATCGTGCGCCAGTGCATTCGCTACGATGGCGACCTCGCCGCCCGCAACTACGAGGGACAGCTGAACACGCCCAGTGGTGAACAGTACCATCTCAAGATCAACGCCGCGCCGATGCGCGATCTTCATGGTCAGGTGATCGGTGCCGTGCTGGTCATCCACGACATCACCGAGGTGATGGGGATGGCACAGCAACTCAACTATCAGGCTAACCACGACATTCTCACCGGCCTGAAAAACCGTCGCGTCTTTGAAAAACGCGTCGATGAGGCGATCCGCCGTGCCCAACAGCGTGGTGAAAACCATGCCCTGTTCTACATGGATCTCGATCAGTTCAAGGTGGTCAACGACACCTGCGGCCACATGGCAGGCGACGAGCTGCTGCAGCAGGTGGCGCAGCTGATGCAGCACCACGTGCGTGACAGCGACGTGCTGGCGCGACTGGGCGGTGATGAGTTTGGCGTACTGCTGGAACACTGTCCGCTCGAGCAGGCGGTCAAAATCGCCGAAGACATTCGCACCTCGCTGCGCGACTACCGTTTCGGTTGGGAGGACAAGACCTTCGAAATCGGCGTTTCCATTGGCCTGGTACCCATCGGCGCCGAAAGCGGCAACCTCGCCGATGTGCTCGCCGCCGCCGACGCGGCCTGCTACGTGGCAAAAGACAGCGGCCGCAACCGCATCCACATCTACCAACCCGATGACGATGCGGTGGCCAAGCGGCACGGCGAGATGGAGTGGGTACATCGCCTCAACCACGCCTTCGACGAGGACCGCTTCCTGCTCTACGCGCAGGCAGTCGCCCACGTGGGCGGCGACCGGACCATTTCCCATTACGAAGTGTTGCTGCGCATGACCGATGAGAAGGGGCAGGTGATCCCCCCGGGCGCCTTCATCCCTGCCGCGGAGCGTTACAACCTGATGCCCGCCATCGATCGCTGGGTGGTGCGCAAGACCCTGGAGTTGATGCGTGAGGCACAGGGCGATCTGGTCTTTCCGCCAGTGGAGTGCGCCGTCAACCTCTCGGGTCAGACCCTGTGCGACGAGCAATTTCTCGAGTATGTGGTGGATCTGTTCGAGGAGACCGGCATCCCCTGCGAAAGCGTCTGTTTCGAGATCACGGAGACGGCGGCGGTTGCCAACCTGTCGCGCGCCACCCGCTTCATCTCCATCCTGAAAAACATGGGCTGCAGCTTCGCCCTCGATGATTTCGGTGCTGGCCTGAGCTCCTTCGGCTATCTCAAACGGCTCCCCATCGACTATCTGAAGATCGACGGCAGCTTTGTGCGCGATATGGTGATCGATCAGGTGGACCGCGCCATGGTGGAGTCGATCAACCAGATCGGCCACGTGATGAAGCTCAAGACCATCGGTGAATTTGCCGAAAACGAAGGGGTCTTGATGGCGCTGGAACGCGCCGGGGTCGATTATGCCCAGGGCATGGCCATCGCCCCGCCACGTCCGTTGCGCGAGGTGCTGGAGCAGGAGCTGATGCAGCTGCGCGAGCCGGCGGATGAGCCCTGGGCAGAAGCCGTTTCCGACGAGGTAAATCCCTAGGTTTCATTTGCAGCAAGGGAGCCGCGCCCCTTACACCCACCACACACCTTGCGGAAATTGCGGCGCTCGCCCCAAAAATATCACCACTCACGATTTGCCAAATAACCCATACGCCTGATTATCGACTCGATTAACTGGGACGACCACCCGACAATCCCACATCATTGATAAATGATTTTTATGAAGCCATCTGGACTGAGTAAATATCTGGAAATAGTTCAAAACTGCATTCGAGGGTAAGCATCTCTATGCAAAGTTTGCTGTTTACCAATGCAGTGACCACGACCCACACATGACTCCTTGTTAACACACTTGCGACAGCATTGGGTGATTAATCATCGTTTACAGATGCTTGCATCTTCCTGGCTGATGGTGCCTGACATCAAAAAAATCAGCCTCGCACTCCATGATTGCTCGCCCGTCGAGAATGTGAATTAAGTAGCCGATACCCATTCATTTTCAAACATTATTTAGTTCGGGTTGTGCATCAACCCTTCACGTTATCAGACGTTAACTGCCCACCCATCACATCCACACAACCCTCCCCTGCTCCAGTCCATTCGCAGTGGTCGTTCGCTCCGCAAACAAAGCATCATTGAAAGGTTCCATTGTGATTTTTTATGTTTGACATACATCAAGGCCGCACTCCCTCACAAAGATGAGCATGATTGCGACACCGATTTTTTTCATGTCACACACACGCAGGGGGTACAAAATGAAAAGACAGATAAGACAACGGGCATTGACCATTGCCCTCTTCACCGCGCTCGGCCTATTGGCCACGCAGGGGATCGCCGAGGTAAAGAAGCACGGCAGCGAGAGCGAAAAGCTCTATCAAGGGGCACCGCTCGCACTCAAGAATGGCGATGAACAAAAGGGACCCAAGCCACCGGCAATCACCGATGCCGAGTTCGCGCGCGCCAAGCAGATCTTCTTTGAGCGCTGCGCCGGCTGTCATGGTGTACTGCGCAAGGGGGCCACCGGCAAGCCGCTCACTCCCGACATTACGCTCACCAAGGGTACCGACTATCTCAAGGCCTTCATTGGCTACGGCTCACCGGCCGGCATGCCGGCCTGGCAGACCACCGGCGTGCTGAGCGCGGAAGAGGTCGACATGATGGCGCGCTTTCTGCAACACGAGCCGCCGATGCCGCCGGAGTATGGCCTCAAAGAAATGAAGGCCAGCTGGAAAGTGATGGTGCCGCCCGACAAACGGCCCAAGAAAAAACTGAACAAGCTGCAGCTGGACAACATCTTCTCAGTGACCTTGCGCGATGCCGGTAAAGTGGCGCTAGTGGATGGTGACAAGAAGGAGATTATCTCCACCATCGACACCGGCTACGCCGTGCACATCTCACGTCTCTCCGCTTCGGGACGTTATCTCTATGTCATTGGCCGCGATGCCAAGATCGACCTCATCGATCTGTGGATGGAAAAACCGTCGGTGGTGGCCGAGATCAAGGTGGGCATGGAGGCGCGTTCCGTCGAGACCTCCAAGTACAAGGGTTACGAAGATAAATACGCCATTGCGGGCACCTACTGGCCACCGCAATTCGTCCTGATGGACGGCGACACACTTGAGCCGAAAAAGATCGTCGCCACCCGCGGTGTGACCGTCGATACCCAGGATTATCACCCCGAGCCGCGCGTCGCTGCCATCGTCGCTTCCCATGAGCACCCGGAGTTCATTATCAACGTCAAGGAGACTGGCAAGATAATGATGGTCAACTATGAGGACATCAACAACCTCAAGATGACTGAAATCGGCGCTGCACGTTTCCTGCACGATGGTGGCTGGGATTCCACGCACCGTTACTTCCTGGCAGCGGCCAATGCCTCCAACAAGATCGCTGTCGTCGATTCCAAGGAGCAAAAACTGGCGGCGTTGGTCGACGTCGACAAGATCCCGCACCCCGGACGCGGTGCCAACTTCATCGATCCGAAGTACGGTCCGGTGTGGGCTACCAGTGACCTGGGTGACGAGAATATTGCCGTGATCGGCACCGATCCGGCCAATAACAAGGGCAATGCCTGGAAGGTGGTGCGCACCCTCAAGGGCCAGGGGGGGGGCTCGCTGTTCATCAAGACCCATCCAAAATCGAAAAACCTCTACATCGATACCGCGCTCAATCCCGATGCGAAGATCAGCCAGTCGGTTGCGGTATTCGATATCAACAACCTCGACAAGGGGTATGAGGTACTGCCGATCGGTGAGTGGTCCGGCCTGGGTGAAGGACCGAAGCGTGTAGTACAGCCCGAGTTCAACATGGCCGGCGATGAGGTCTGGTTCTCGGTGTGGAGCGGCAAGGATCAGGAATCGGCGCTGGTGGTCGTCGATGACAAGACCCGCAAGCTCAAGGCGGTGATCAAGGACAAGCGCCTAGTCACGCCAACAGGCAAGTTCAACGTCTACAACACGCAGCACGACGTTTACTAAAACCCGCCGGGGTGGGGAGTAATCCCCACCCCGAGCTACACAGAGTGCCAAACAGGAGGGAGCCATGTCTGGCAAATCCAGGGTCTATATGATCAGAGCAGGCTCCGGTGCGATCGAGCACCTCACCGACAAAATGGTACGCCTCATCCAGCATGCCGACGTCGTTGTCTACGACCACCTCGTTGCAACGGAGTTGTTGACCTTAATCCCTTGCGGCACCGCCCGCATCCTCGCGGGCAGTCCGTATGGAACGCACAGCCCGCATGAGCTCCATCAATTACTGCTGCAACTGGTTCCTGGCCGCTGTGTGGTATATCTCAAGGGATGCAAGCCCACCCTGTCCGGCTGCGGTGACGAAGAGAACCACTATCTTGCCCATTACGGCATCGACTGCGAGTTGCTACTCGATGCCGCGCCACACGAATCCTGAGGTCGCCATGACAGTTGCCACTCGATGGGGACTCGGTATCGCAGGGCTGTTGGCTGCCGCGGCAGCGGTTGCCGAGCCGCCACCGCAACGTCAGCAGACGCTGCTGCATCTACTGCAACACGACTGCGGCTCTTGCCACGGCATGACCCTGAAAGGCGGGCTTGGTCCTGCGCTACTGCCGGCCAACCTCGCCGGCAAGACGAACGAATTTCTTGTGGACACAATACTGGAGGGGCGTGCTGCTACAGCCATGCCGCCCTGGCGCGGCATGCTCAGCCACGAAGAGGCCGAGTGGCTAATCCAACAGTTGCGCAGCGGAGTGGATCATGCTGAATAAATGCGCACGCATTTTCACTGCGCTACTGTTTGCCACCATGCTGGGCGGCTGCGCATCCCAGCGTGGCAGCGGCGACCTGGGGGTGGTCGTCGAGCGGGCCAACGGCAGCCTGCAGATCATCGAAACCACTCACCGCACCGCATTGGCACGCATCGAAGGTCTGGGTGATCTCTCCCACGCCTCGGTGGTCTACTCACGTGACGAGCGTTACGCCTACATCTTCGGTCGCGATGGCGGATTGAGCCGTGTCGATCTCCTGGCAGGCAAGCTCACCCACCGTATCATCCAGTCGGGCAACAGCATCGGCGGCGCTATCTCTCAAGATGGCAAATTGATCGCAGTGGCCAATTACGAACCGGGCGGGGTACGCCTCTTCGATGCCGCCACGCTCGCCCCGCTAGCCGATATCCCGGCCGAGTATGGCGATGGCCGGCGTTCCAAAGTAGTTGGGCTGGTCGATGCACCGGGTCAGCGCTTTGTCTTCAGCCTGTTCGATGCCGGCGAGATCTGGGTGCTTGATGCGAAAAATCCGCAGATGCCTGTAATTACCAAATATCTCGACATCGGCAAGCAGCCATACGACGATCTGCTCACCCCCGACGGCAGGTATTACATTGCCGGCCTGTTCGGTGAGGATGGGCTGGCGCTGCTCGACCTGTGGTACCCGGAGCACGGGGTGAAACGCATCCTCGACCACTACGGCCGTGGTGAGGAAAAGCTGCCTGTCTACAAGATGCCGCATCTGGAGGGGTGGGCGATAGCAGGCAACTACGCCTTCCTTCCCGCCGTCGGTCATCACGAGGTGCTGGTGGTGCGGATGAGCGACTGGCAGGAGGTGGCGCACATCCCGGTACATGGCCAGCCCGTCTTCGTCATGGCCCGCCCGGACGGACGGCAGGTATGGGTTAATTTCGCCCATCCGCTCAACGACACAGTACAGGTGATCGATACCGCCACACTCGGGATCATCAACACCCTCACCCCGGGCAAGGCGGTGCTGCACATGGAGTTCACGCCACGTGGCGAGCAGGTCTGGATCTCGGTGCGTGATGAAGATCGGGTCGAGGTCTACGACACCGACAGCCAACAGCGCCTCACTACACTCCCTGCCGACAAACCAAGCGGCATTTTCTTCACCGCCCGCGCCCACCGCATAGGACTCTAGCCATGCCACGACAAGACTCGCCACCGACCCTGTCGTTCGACCCCGTAGAACTGGCATTGCTCAACGATTTCCAGCAGGGACTGCCGCTCTCTTCCACTCCCTACGCCGAGATGGCCAGCCAACTCGGGATAAGTGAGGAGCGGGTACTGGAGCTGTTGCAGCGCCTGCAGGGCAGTGGCGCCATCAGTCGTGTCGGTCCGGTGTTTCGCACTCATAGCATCGGCGCCAGCACGCTCGCGGCAATGCGTGTCCCCGAGGCGCAACTGGAAGAGGTGGCGAATATCATCAACCGCTTCGAAGAGGTCAACCACAACTACGAGCGCGAGCACACGCTCAATCTCTGGTTCGTCGTGACCGCCCCCAACCAACAACATCTGGAGCGGGTGCTCGCGATGATCGCGCGTCAAACCGGTTTCTCGGTTATCGCCCTGCCGATGCTCGAGGACTACCACATCAACCTGGGATTCGAACTGCAATGGACATGAAAGTCAGACGCTATCGCGATCCGCATGATACAGCCCCCCGGCTGACGCTGCAGGATCAACCGTTGATCGCCGCGATCCAGGGTGGCTTGCCGCTGGTACCGCGCCCCTACGCCGCCATCGCTGCACAGATCGGCTGGAGCGAGGGGGCGGTGCTGCAACGCATCAACGAGTTGCAACAGAGCGGCATCATCAAGCGCCTGGGTGTGGTGGTACGTCATCGCGAACTGGGCTACCGCGCCAACGCGATGGTGGTATGGGATGTTCCCGACGAAGAGGTAGCGGAGCTGGGGCGTTGCCTCAGCGGTTTCGAATTCGTCACCCTCTGTTATCGCCGTCCGCGCCATCTACCGCAATGGCCCTACAACCTTTTCTGCATGATCCATGGCCACGACCGTGCGGCGGTACTGGAGAAGACCCGTCTTATCATCGACAGCTGCGGCCTGGAAGATATCCCCAAGGCGGTGCTCTTCAGCCGCCGTCGCTTCAAACAGCGCGGCGCCGTCTACCGCCCCACCAGCGATGAAGGTATTGGCTGATGCTCGATTCATTGGACCGCGCCATCATCAATGATCTACAGGGGGGCTTTCCGATCTGCGAGCGCCCCTATGCCGAAGTGGCGCAGCGGCTCGGTACTGAAGAGCAAGAGCTGATCGGCCGCATCCAGCAGCTGCTCGACAAGGGGCTCCTCAGCCGCTTCGGCCCGATGTACCACGCCGAACGACTCGGCGGAGGTCTTACCCTGGCGGCGATGGAAATCCCCGAATCGGAATTCGACACAGTGGCGGCGCAGGTCAACGCCTTTGCCGAGGTAGCCCACAACTACCAGCGCGACCACCGCCTCAATATGTGGTTCGTGCTCGCCACTGAAACGCCGCAACGCATCACCGAAGTGCTCGCCGAAATCGAGGCGGTGACCGGCTACCCCGTGCTCAACATGCCCAAGGAAGAGGAGTTTTTCATCGGTCTGAGGTTCGAGGCATGAGCGGCGGCGCACTGAAACGGGAGTTGCTGCGGTCGCGCGAGATAGATGCCATCGACCGCGCGCTCATCCAGGCAACCCAGGCAGGACTACCACTCACCCCACGTCCCTACCATCTGCTGGGTGAGGCATTGGGTATCAGTGCCACGGAGGTGATGCAGCGCATGGCACGAATGGTGGACAATGGAATAATCCGCCGCATCAGCGCAGTGCCCAACCATTACGCCCTCGGCTTCAGAGGCAACGGCATGTCGGTGTGGAACGTGCCGGACCTGAAAATTGTCGAACTGGGCCGGCGCATCGGTGCCCTCGATTTTGTCAGCCACTGCTATCGGCGGCCGCGCCATCTGCCTGACTGGCCCTACAACCTCTTCGCCATGGTGCACGGTCGCGATCGCGACGAGGTAGTTCACAAGGTCAAGGCGATCGCTGCATTGCTCGGCAGCGATGACCTTGGGCACGAGATCCTCTTCAGCAGCCGCATCCTGAAAAAGAGCGGTCTGCGCCTCAATGGTTGAACCTCGGAGCACCTCATGTTCAGGATCTCCCAATACATGCAGCTGTTGGCCAACCCCGGTGCCACCCCCGCCCGAGCAAATGGTGGCAACGCCCCTTCCCCCGGCCCGGTGGTGATCTGGAATCTGGTACGCCGCTGTAACCTCACCTGCAAACACTGCTACTCCATCTCCGCCGACAAGGATTTTGCCGGTGAACTCACCACTACCGAAATCTACACGGTGATGGATGACCTGAAGAATTTCCGCGTGCCGGTACTGATCCTCTCCGGTGGCGAACCACTGTTGCGCCCCGATATCTTCGACATCTCCCGGCGGGCCAAGGCGTTGGGGTTCTATGTGGGGCTCTCCACCAACGGCACGCTGATCAATGAAAAAAACATCGAGGCGATAACTGCGGCACGTTACAACTATGTCGGCATCAGCATCGACGGAATGCGCGAAACCCACGATAGGTTCCGGCGCAAAGAGGGGGCCTTTGACGAGGCGCTGCGTGGCCTCCGCCTCTGCCAACAAAAGGGGATCAAGGTGGGGCTGCGTTTTACCCTCACCCAGGACAACGCCGCCGAACTGCCCGATATCCTCAAACTGATGGACGAGGAGGGGATCGACAAACTCTATCTTTCTCACCTCAACTACGCCGGGCGCGGCAACAAACACCGCGGCGATGACGTGGTGCATTACATCACCCGTGCGGCGATGGACCTGCTGTTCGAGACCGCCTGGCGCGACGCCCACCGCGGAGGCCACAAGGAGTTTGTCACTGGCAACAATGACGCCGACGGCGTCTATCTGCTGCAGTGGGTGCGCGAGCGATATCCCGGACAGGCCGCGATGATCGAGCAACGGCTGCGCCACTGGGGTGGCAACGCCTCCGGTATCCATATTGCCAACATCGACAACCTCGGCAACGTCCACCCCGACACCATGTGGTGGCACCACACCCTGGGCAATGTGCGCGAGCGCCCCTTCTCCGCGATCTGGCAGGACACCCGCGATCCGTTGATGGCGGGACTCAAGCAGCGGCCTCGTCCCGTGGAGGGGCGCTGCGCCCGCTGCGATTACCTGGCGATCTGCAGCGGCAACACCCGGGTGCGCGCCCAACAACTCACCGGCAACCCCTGGGCCGCGGATCCGGCCTGCTATCTGAGTGATGCGGAGATTGGCCTCGCTGTGACAAGCCCATACCAGGAGAGAGAGCTCGCATGAGTATCACCACTGCACGCTGCCACGCCCTCACCTTCGCGCTGCTGTTGTTGCTCATCGTCACTACGGGTCATACCGAAAGTGTCACGGTCGACAAGGCCTTCGATACTCACTGCGCCAGCTGCCACGGCAACGATCGTCTTGGTCGCATGGGCCCGGCGCTATTGCCGGAGAACCTCGGGCGTCTGAAGCGTGACGACGCACTCGCCACTATCCGCGACGGCCGGAATGCCACCCAGATGCCAGCCTTTGGTGAAAAACTCGATAACGCGACCATCACCGCAATGGTCGACTATATCTACGCACCACTGCCCCAGCTGCCGCAGTGGGGGATGGAGCAGATCAGCAACAGCCGCGTGGTGCATTTTGACGTGGCCAAGCTGCCCGCCACAGCGCAGTTCAAGGCCGATCCGATGAACCTGTTCGTGGTGGTGGAGCTGGGCGACCACCACGCCACACTCCTCGATGGCGACACCTTCGAACCGATCCACCGCTTCGCCACCCGTTTCGCACTGCACGGCGGCCCGAAATATTCACCCGATGGCCGCTTTGTCTACATGGCCTCGCGGGATGGCTGGATCAGTAAGTTCGACATCTACAATCTGAAAACTGTCGCCGAGATACGCGCCGGCATCAACACCCGTAACCTGGCCATCTCCGACGACGGCCGCTTCGTCATGGTGGGGAACTATCTGCCGCACAACGTGGTGCTCCTCGATGCCACAGACCTGACTCCATTGCGCGTCATCGAGACGCGTGATGAACATGGCAACAGTTCGCGTGTCAGTGCCGTCTACACCGCCCCGCCACGCGGCAGCTTCATCGTCGCGCTCAAGGATATCAAGGAGGTGTGGGAGATCCCCTATCGCGATGACGCCATTGCCCTGCCGGTCTACACGGGTCCGATGCACGACTACCGTGCCGAATCGGGTGAACCATCGCTCGCCGATACCAACCGTTTCCCGGTGCGACGCATCAAACTCGATGACTACCTGGATGACTTCTTCTTCGACCGCAACTACATCCACCTCATCGGTGCCTCACGCAGCGGCAAGGGGCAGGTGATCAACCTCGTGGTCGGGCAGCGCATTGCCGAGGTCGAGCTCAACGGTATGCCTCATCTCGGCTCGGGGATCACTTGGGAATATCAGGGCAGGCCGGTGCTCGCCACGCCCAATCTCAAGAGCGGCACGGTCAGCGTGATCGACATGGAGAGCTGGAAAACAATCAAGACCATCGCGACCCTCGGCCCCGGCTTCTTCATGCGCAGCCATGACAACTCGCCCTATGCCTGGGTCGATGCCTCCCTGAGCAAAGACAAAGATAGCGTGCAACTCATCGACAAGGAGAGTCTGGAGATCGTCAAGACGCTGCGCCCCTCCCCCGGCAAGGCCGCCTCTCACGTGGAGTTCACACGTGACGGCAAATATGCATTGCTCAGCATCTGGGAGATGGATGGGGCTATAGTGGTCTACGACGCCACCACCCTGAAAGAGATCAAGCGGCTGCCGATGAAAAAACCGTCGGGCAAGTACAACGTCTGGAACAAGACCCGCTACGAGGGCGGCACCAGCCACTGAGCATTGGGGTGCACAAGACCCCCTGTTGGATGGGCGGAGCGCAGCGCAACCCATCGGGTTGGGTTGATTGATGGGTTGCCACCCATCCTACGATGCTGATCAGTGTTTGCCGATCAGCTCGATGGGATAACCATCCGGGTCGGCTACGAAAGCGATGATCGTCGTCCCCGCATTCATAGGCCCCGCCTCGCGCAAAATCTTGCCGCCACGCTGCTTGATCGCATCGGCCGCCTGATAGACATCGTCCACTTCGAGTGCAAGGTGGCCAAAGCCGCTACCCAGCTCGTAGTGGTCAACACCCCAGTTGTAGGTGAGTTCAATGACGCTGTGGTGCTGCTCGTCACCGTAGCCGACGAAGGCGTTGGTGAACTTCCCCGCCGGATACTCTTTGCGGCGCAGCAGTTTCATACCGAGCACCTCGGTGTAGAAGGCGATGGAACGCTCCAGATCGCCGACGCGGATCATGGTGTGGAGCAGGCGCATGAGATTGATTCCTGGCTGAATGTCACCGCATGCAATTATTGCACACGATAGCGTTTTGTGTAGCTTGTGTAGGTCCGATTAGCGCTAGCGTAATCGGACGCATAACTATATTGTGTCGCTGCCGCGACGAATTGAATTTGATGCGGGGGGCTGCCCCGCGCGCAGGTCACTTTCTCTTGCACGGCCAAGAGAAAGTGACCAAAGAGAAGGCCGCCCGGGGACTTGCCGCTGCGCGGTTCCCTGCGCTTCTCGTCATGTCAGGGCCATTCGTGCAACTCGCGAGGCAAAAAGCCGCCTCGCTCAAACATGCACTCACTTACCCCTGAAATGACTGCGATGCTCGGCTACGTCCACGGGGCTGGCGTTACTCTCGCAACCAAATCAATCACAGACACTTCCTGTTATCACGAAAAACTAAAAACAAAGGGGCACAGCAAGCTGTGCCCCT
>DASWUD010000157.1:0-6592 GCA_036401755.1 Gammaproteobacteria bacterium | reverse complement strand
GAGCCGCCGATCGATGGTCTCATCGAAGGTCAAGCGCTGATAGCGCGTGGCGCTCTTGTCCTTGAAGGGATCGGCCGTATAGACGCCATCCACCTTGGTGGCCTTGAGGGCCAGATCGGCGTTGAGCTCGATGCCACGCAGCGTGGCGGCCGAGTCGGTGGTAAAGAACGGATTGCCGGTACCGGCTGCGAAGATCACCACGCGCCCCTGCTCCAGGTGACGGATGGCGCGCACCCGGTCGTAATCCTCGCAGGCCGGGCGGATCGACAGGGCGGACATGACGCGCACGTCGAGCCCCGCCTTCTCCAAGCCATCCTGCACCGTCAGGGCATTGATCACCGTGGCCAGCATGCCGATCTGATCGGCCGCCGCGCGGTCCATCCCGCCGGAGGCGAGACTGACGCCGCGGAAGATGTTACCGCCGCCGATCACCAGGCCGACCTGGACACCTGCCTTCACCACTTCCGCGATCTCCATGGCGGTGCGCTGCACCACCTCGGGATCGATGCCGAACCCCCGCTCGCCCATCAGCGCTTCGCCGCTGAGCTTGAGCAGGATGCGGCGGTACTTGAGTCCGGTGTCAGGCACGGCCATCGGCTTACTTACCGCGCGCCTGAGCCATTACCTCTTCAGCGAAGTTCTCGACCTTCTTTTCGATACCTTCACCCACGGCCAGACGGCTGAAACGGAGCACCTTGGCGCCCTTGTCCTTCAGCAGCTTTTCGACGGTGGTGTCGGGATCCTTGACGAAGGGCTGACCCAGCAGGGTTACTTCCTTGAGGAACTTCTTGATGCGGCCATCGACCATCTTGGCGATGATGTCGGCCGGCTTGCCGCTCTCGGCGGACTGGGCGGTGAAAATCTCGCGTTCTTTCTGGATCAGTTCCGGTGAGACCTGCTCTTCGGAGACGCACTCGGGGCGGCTCGCGGCCACGTGCATGGCGATGTCGCGGGCCAGCTCCATGCTGCCGCCTTCCTGCTCGACCAGTACACCGATGCGAGTGCCGTGCAGATAGCCGGCGACGATACCGTTGGCGCTGCTCATGCCTTCATAACGGCGCACGTTGATGTTCTCACCTATCTTGGCGATCAGGGCGCGGGTGGAGTCGGTGATGGACTCGCCGGTAGAGGCAAGTTTCAGCGCCAACAGCGCATCGATGTCGGCAGGCATCTTCTCCAGGGCCAGGTCACCCACTTCCTTGACAAAGGCCTGGAAGGCGTCACCCTTAGCAACGAAATCGGTTTCGCAGTTGATCTCGACCATCACAGCGCGCTTGTTGTCGGCGCTGGCGCGCATGACGATCACGCCTTCGGCGGCGGTACGGCCCGCCTTCTTGTCGGCCTTGGCCAGACCGGTCTTGCGCATGTGCTCGACGGCCGCTTCCAGATCACCGTTGGTCTCGGTCAGGGCCTTTTTGCACTCCATCATGCCGGCGCCGGTGCGCTCGCGCAGTTCCTTTACCATTGCAGCAGAAATCGTCATTGCAGTTCCTCTCTTTCCATACCGCCAGTATCGCACCGGCGGTGATTGAATCAATTTGGAAAAAGGGGGCAGCGCCCCCTTTTTCGTCAGCCTGGTCCCGCTAGCGGGTACCTCAGCCTGCGGCCCCTGCGGTCACCTCGACGAACTCCTCGCCGAGGGCGCCGGTGCCGGCGCTGGCCTTGCCTTCGAGCACGGCGTTGGCGGTGCCCTCAACATAGAGGGTGATGGCGCGGATGGCGTCATCATTGCCGGGGATGATGTAGTCGACACCGGCCGGACTGCAGTTGGTATCGACCACGGCGATCACGGGAATGCCCAGCTTGTTGGCTTCCATGATGGCATTCTTTTCGTGGCCGACGTCGATGACAAACATGGCATCGGGCAGGCCATTCATCTCCTTGATGCCGTTCAGGCTGCGCTGCAGCTTTTCCAGCTCGCGACGGCGCATCAGCGCCTCTTTCTTGCCCAGGCGGTCAAGGGTGCCGTCCTGCATCATCGCTTCCAGATCCTTCAGGCGTTTGATCGACTGCTTGACGGTCTTGAAGTTGGTGAGCATGCCGCCCAGCCAGCGGTGGTTGACGTAGGGCATGCCGCAGCGCTCGGCTTCCTGCTGGATAATGTCGCGGGCCTGGCGCTTGGTGCCGACGAAAAGCACGTTGCCACGCTTCGATGCCAACTTGCCGATGAAGTTCATCGCCTCGTTGTACATCGGCAGGGACTTTTCCAGATTGACGATGTGAATACGGTTACGCTCGCCGAAGATGAACGGCGCCATCTTGGGATTCCAGTAACGGGCCTGGTGGCCGAAATGTACGCCGGCCTCCAGCATTTCGCGCATGGTCACGTTTGCCATGTAAGTAACTCCTCGTTAGGGTTGAACCTTCCATGTACCCCGGCCATCAACCCCCATAGAATAGGGGCACCCTGGTGACCGTGCCGGCACATGTGCGGATTTTGGCCTTTGCGGGCCGATTGGTGTTGCCTGTAAAAGCCGCCCTTTATACCATAAGCCCCCATTCACAACAATCTCACGGGTGGCTTGAAGTGACGGATTCGTCCCCCATCTGCCCCGGACCAAGCGCCAGGAACCACCCCCCTCATGAGTGTAACCATCAAGACCGCCGACGAAATCGCCAAAATGCGTGTGGCCGGCCGCCTCGCCGCCGAGGTGCTGGAGATGATCGCCCCCCACGTCAAGGCGGGCGTCACCACCGATGAACTGGACCGCCTCTGTCACGACTACATCGTCAACGTGCAGCAGGCGATCCCCGCCCCGCTCAACTACCACGGCTTTCCCAAGTCGATCTGCACCTCGGTCAACCATGTGGTCTGCCACGGCATCCCGGGCGACCGGCCGCTGAAAAACGGCGACATCATCAATATGGATATCACCGTCATCAAGGACGGCTACCATGGCGATACCAGCATGATGTTCTACGTCGGCGAGCCCTCCATCCTGGCCAAACGCCTGGTGGAGATCGCCCGCGAATGTCTGCTCATCGGCATCCGTTTGGTCCGCCCCGGGGCGACGCTGGGCGATATCGGCCACGCCATCCAGAGCTACGCTGAAAAGAACAACTGCTCCATCGTGCGCGAATATTGCGGCCACGGCATCGGCCGTGATTTCCACGAGGAGCCGCAGGTGCTCCACTACGGCACGCCGGGCACCGGGCTGGTGCTGGAGCCGGGGATGACTTTCACCATCGAGCCGATGGTCAATGCCGGCAAGCGCCAGATCAGCCTGATGAAGGATGGCTGGACGGTGGTCACCAAGGACCGCAGCCTCTCCGCCCAGTGGGAACACACCTTGCTGGTGACTGACAGCGGCGTCGAGGTACTGACCCTGCGTAATGGCGAAGTCATCTAAACGCCATGGGCGAGCTGTTCGACGCCGATACCTTCGCAACGGCACTCGCCTCCTCCGCCAATCCACTCAAGCTGTTCCGCGACACCCTGCGCCAGGGCAACGAGCGACTCGCCGAGCGCTTCCTCGCCAACGAGCCGATCGTGCCGCTGGTCACCGGCCGAGCCGCCTTCATCGACCAACTGCTTGTCCACGCCTGGCGTCACTGTCTCGGGCCCGATGACGAGGCACGTGCTCTCGTTGCCGTAGGCGGTTACGGCCGCGGCGAACTCCACCCCCACTCCGATATCGATCTGATGCTGCTCGT
Source organism: Gammaproteobacteria bacterium (assembly GCA_036401755.1). Classification (GTDB taxonomy): domain Bacteria; phylum Pseudomonadota; class Gammaproteobacteria; order Thiohalomonadales; family Thiohalomonadaceae; genus DASWUD01. The sequence goes on along the minus strand of DASWUD010000157.1, from coordinate 2,938 downwards.
CACCCCTGAGGAGCGCGAGCGCTCGCGCGAATCCATCGAGCGCTTCCTGCTCTTTCTCTGGGACATGGGGCTGGAGGTCGGCCACAGCGTGCGCACCCTCGAAGAGTGCGTCGAGCAGGCCGGCCTCGACATTACCGTCGCCACCAATCTGATGGAGTCGCGCCTGCTGTTGGGCAGTGCCGAACTCTTCAAGGCGATGCGCAAGCGCACCGGGCCCAAACGGCTCTGGCCAAGCCGCGATTTCTTCGCCGCCAAGTGGCAGGAGCAGATCGCACGCCACCACAAGTTCCACGACACCGCCTACAACCTGGAGCCCAACATCAAAGAGGGACCGGGTGGATTACGCGACATCCAGATGATCGGCTGGGTGGCCAAGCGCCATTTCAATGCCGTCACCCTGGACGATCTGGTGGACCACGGCTTTCTCACCGCGCACGAATACCGAACCCTCATCAACGGCCAGAACCTGCTGTGGCGCATCCGCTATGGGCTGCATCTGCTCACCAAACGGCGCGAGGATCGCCTGCTGTTCGACCTGCAGCGCTCATTGGCCAAGCAGTTCGACTATAGCGATGGCGACGGCCGCCTCGCGGTCGAGCATTTCATGAAGGAGTACTACCGCACCGTCATGGAACTGAGCCGTCTCAATGAGATGTTGTTACAGCTGTTCCAGGAGAAGATCCTGCACGCCGAAGAGCCGGGCAAACCGAAATCGCTCAACAAGCGGTTCCAGGTGCGCAAGGGATTTCTCGAAATGAGCCACGACAAGATCTTCGAGCGCTACCCCTTCGCGCTGCTCGAACTCTTTCTGGTAATGGCACAGCATCCGGAGCTGAAGGGGGTACGTGCCGAGACCATCCGTCTGGTGCGCAGCTACACGCCGCTTATCGATGATAAATTCCGTAATGACCTGCGCTGCCGCGCCCTCTTCATGGAGCTGTTGCGCCAGCCGCGCGGCGTCAGCCAGGAGCTGCACCGCATGAGTCGTTACGGCATTCTTGCTGCCTACCTGCCGGCATTCGGCCAAGTGGTAGGCCAGATGCAGCATGACATGTTCCACGTCTACACCGTGGATGAGCATACCCTGTTCGTGGTAAGTAACCTGCGGCGCCTCACGGTGCGCGAGTTTTATGACGAATTCCCCCTCTGCTCCTCAATCATGGAGCGTATCCCCAAACCCGAGCTGCTCTACATCGCCGCTCTGTTCCACGATATCGCCAAGGGGCGCGGCGGTGACCATTCGGAGCTGGGGACCCTCGAGGTTGAACAGTTCTGCCACCACCATCTGCTGAGCAGTTATGACACACGCGTGGTGTCGTGGCTGGTGAAAAACCATCTGCTGATGTCCACAACCGCGCAGCGCAAGGACATCAGCGACCCCGAGGTGATCAACACCTTTGCCGGACAGGTGGGCGATCAGCCCCATCTTGACCACCTCTACCTGCTCACGGTCGCCGACATCCGCGCCACCAGCCCCTCGGTGTGGAACTCCTGGAAGGATGCATTACTGGCAGAGCTCTACCACAACACCCGCGACGCGTTACGCCGTGGGCTCGCCAATCCCATCCGTCAGCAGGAGTGGATCGAGGATACCCAGCAGGAGGCGCGCGAACTGCTGCACAAGGGAGCCATTCCCGACACGGCGATCGCAGTATTCTGGCAACGTCTCCACCCCGACTATTTTCTGCGTTACTCAGCCGACGAGATCGCCTGGCACACACGATCCGTACTCCAGCACGGAGAAAGCCGCGAGCCGCTGGTGATGATCCGCCAGCAGACCGAGCGTGGTGGTACCGAGATCTTCATCTATACGCCGATCCAGCCACACCAGTTCGCCGTCACCACCGCCGCCCTGGATCAACTCGGTCTCACCATTGTCGATGCCCGCATCATTCCTTCCCGCGACGACTACACCCTCGATACCTACATCGTCCTGGAAGAAAATGGCGAAGCGATCCGCAACAGCTACCGCGTCGAGGAGATCAACCGCGCCTTGCGCCACTTGCTGGCCAATCCCGAGGCGGCCCCCCTGCACATCAACCGGCGTATGGCCCGCCAGCTCAAACACTTCCCGATCCCGACCCAGGTCCTTTTTCAGCGCGACCCGCACAATGCCCGTACCATCATGGAGGTGGTCACCTCCGACCGCCCTGGACTGCTGCTGCAGATCGCCCGCGCCCTGACCCACTGTGGGGTGCGCCTGCAGAACGCCAAGATCGCCACCTTCGGCGCCCGCGCCGAGGACATCTTCTTCATTAGTGACGGGCAGCAGCAGCCCGTGGAGAACAGCGAACTGCAGAGCTGCTTGCGCCGCACCATCACCCAGGCTCTGGACGGTATGGGCGAACGCAACGGTGGCTGAAGCCCCTGTCCAAATCAGGCCTGTTTCCCCTTACAAATCATGCCGTTGATATTTTCATATTAATTTCCTAAGTTATTGCTGTGCGCTTCCTGCGGGAGGCGTGCACCTTTTCGGAAAGCATCATCTTCTTGTGCGCCGCTTGGTTCGGCGAGGCAGTAGCAGGTGGGTGGGTGTACCGATATCTCACCATGTTCATACATCAGGAGACTTTGGTCATGTCCAAGAAATTGCACGATACCCCCATGCTCGATGAGCTGGAAAAGGGCCCGTGGCCCAGCTTCGTGACCGGCCTGAAGCGCCTGGCCACGCAGAATGAAAACGAGATGGTGGTTGACCTGCTCGGTCAGCTGGAAACCTCCTACAAGACCCGCAAGGGTTACTGGAAAGGCGGCACCGTCGGCGTCATCGGCTACGGCGGCGGCGTCATCCCCCGCGTCACCGAGCTGCTCGGCGAAGACAAGAAGCCCCTGTTCCCCAAGGCCGCCGAGTTCCACACCCTGCGCATCCAGCCCCCCGCCGGCATGCACTACGACACCGCTACCCTGCGCAAGATGGCCGATATCTGGGAAAAGTATG
>DASWUD010000156.1:0-21857 GCA_036401755.1 Gammaproteobacteria bacterium | reverse complement strand
GGATACTCACCTGTTGATCGCCGGTGAACTCCTCCTTGAGGGTGGTGTGATCATGGGGATTGAGTTCGGTGACGATCAGCCGATCCCGTGCGCGCAGCCACTCGCGGGCAATGCGTGGCGAGCCGGGATAGACCAGCAGTTGATCCGCGCTGTTGTAGCGGCGCACCGTGTCGAGATAGCGGCGGACGAGCCCTGGCATCTCTGTCCGGGACCACAAACGACCAATGCCCGCGGCGAATTCACGGTTCATGAGCGCCTGGGTGCTGTCTAGCCGGTAGCGGCCGATGCCGCCATGAGTGTCGAGGATGGCGAACGGTGTTTCCTTGCGCCACAACGATTCCAGCAGCGCAACCAGGATCACATGCTTGGTGACGTCAGCAAAGTTGCCGGCGTGATAAAGGTGGCGGTATCCGAACATGGGCACTTTTCTTGAAATGGGGGATGATTATGCCAGCCGCCTCGGGATGCAGCCAAATCAAATGAACCTGCATTCGTCAGGTTTGTTATGATGGAACCGGGACAGGAGGGTCGAACCGATGCACTACCGCCAAAAGATAGCGAGTCACGCCGTCACATGCGGCCTGTGTATGGAAGACCCCTCCAGGTGAAGCGCCCTCTCTTCTCAGCCGGCGTGGCGGTGGTGCGCCGCATCGACGGGCAGTGGCACTACCTGCTGCTGCGTTCCTTCGACTATTGGGACTTTCCCAAGGGCGAGGTGGAGCCGGGGGAAGAACCCCTTGCCGCGGCGTGCCGCGAGGTCGCTGAAGAGACAACCCTGGCCAATCTCCATTTCCACTGGGGCAATGGCTACGTCGAAAGCGGCCCCTACGGGCCGCACAAGAAGACTGCGCGCTACTATCTCGCGGAGTCGCCAGCGGGCGAGGTTTCGTTGCCGGTCAGCGCGATACTCGGTCACCCCGAGCACGAGGAGTTCCGCTGGGTTGATGCCGCTGGTGCGGCGCATCTGCTCAATCGCCGTATGCAGACAGTACTGACCTGGGTGGTGCATCAGGTCGAAGCACGGCCGTAAGAGGTTACCCCGCTACCAGTTCACCCAGCTCGCCATCCATATGCAGTTCGGTCAGTTCGTTGAATCCGCCGATCCACTTGCCGTCGATGATGATCTGCGGCACGGTGCGGGCATGATTGGTAAGCTCCTGCATGCGGAGCAGCCCGGCGCGGTCCTTGTCGACCCGCACCTCGTCGAAGGGGATCTTCCATTTTTTCAGGTTGTTCTTGGTGATATCACAGATGGGACAAATACCGGTACTGAAGAGGGTGACGCGCGCCATGGAAAGCTCCCGCAAATAAATAATCGTCATATTAGCCGGTTTCACATCAAAGACCATGTCCCAAAAGGAAGAGAGGTGTATACAGTTGCGTAATGGCGAAACCACGCTGTTGTTCGTCTACGGGACCTTACGCCGCGGCTACCGGCACCCCATGGCCAGGAGGCTGGCACAGCAGGCACACCATCTGGGCATCGGACGGGTCAACGGCCGCCTCTATCGCGTCAGCCACTACCCGGGTTTGCTGCCCACCACCCATCCGCGTGACTGGGTGCGCGGCGATCTCTACGACCTGTGCGGTTCGCCAGCGCTGCTGGCGCGGCTGGATCGTTACGAGGGGCTCGGCGCGGGGCGCCGCCGCGGCCAGTACACCCGAGAAGTGGCGAGGGTGTGGCTGGATGATGAGACCCCACTAACCGCCTGGCTCTATGTCTATCGGAGGCCGGTGCAGCGGCTGACGCGGCTCTTCAGTGGAAATTTTTTGCGCGAGCGGCGGAGGCCATCCGCAAAACCCCATGGCGGGTCTTAAAAAGATGTGCGCGCAGCCCAGGGAATTAGTGTGACGAACTAATCAAAAATGACCCTGTCAATAGGGGTCGGCTGAGTTGGTGTTGTAACCCCATGATTTTTCTGGTATAAAAAAAATACCTGAGGACCGATACTGTTTCCTATGGCTTGGGATGGGTAAACTAATAAAATATGCCCGCCGGAAGCCCCCCGGTTCTGCACCACTTTTCAGGTTTTTTTCCACTTCATTTCCAACAACGAGGTTAGTGACATGCGTAAGATTGCCCTGACGATTGCCGTTCTGTTCGGTCTGGCCGCCTATGGTTGCGGTGAAAAGCAGGAAGCCACCCCGGCCGCCGCTCCTGAAGCTGCTGCCCCGGCTGTGGCCCCGGCTCCGGCCCCGACCGAAGCTGCTCCTGCTACCGAAGCTGCTCCGGCTACCGAAGCTGCTCCGGCTACCGAAGCCGCTCCGGCCACCGAAGCTGCTCCGGCTACCGAAGGTACTGCCAAGTAAGTCTCTCCCGATTTTCGGAGAGCCAAAGAGCCGGCCCCTGGGCCGGCTCTTCTTTTTTGTGCGCCATAATTATTGTTGTGCCATAAAGTTGTAACCTGCGACAGATAGACTTGCAATCGTTCACTGCCGCAGCCATATAGGGTCGTATCAATATTCGAAATTAATGCCATGGATGCAGATCAAAACACCGAACGCGAACTGGAAGAACTGGTGCTGAAGGAGAGTATCGTCAGCGCAACGGGGATCAGTGCCGATGCCCTGCAGGTGGGGATCAAGGGCGATCCTTCGTTACGCGAAACCGCACTGCTGCGTGCCAAGTACCGTGGTGTCATCGACGATATCTATGACGATATTCGTGCGCGGCTGGAAGACCTGCTGCTCAATCGCGGCACTTACCGGCTCTACATTGGTTTCAACAGCGGCGAGGTGCGCACCCATTCAATCTTCGATCCGTTACGCGAAGAGACCCATGCCGTTGAGAGGTTTCTCGACCCCTCCTATGTGGAGCGCCACTTTCCTCCCCTCTCCTATGACGACAAGGTGGCCGGGATGCGCGATATCTACCGTGCCCTGCGTGGCAGTGCCCTGTTCGGCAAACTGCCGGGTTACTGGCGCAATATCGTGGAGCGGCGCCATATCGATTGGAAGCCGATGGAGCGCGAGGCGATTGCCCCGATCATGGTGAATTTGAAAACCCTGCGTGACATGCCCGACTACTATCTGCGCAATGTCTCTATCTGCATCGTGCAGGGGCTGGTGCGCATGCAGTTCAACTGCGATGGCACCCAGCTGGTCACCGCCAAGAACTATCGGCGCTTTCTTGAAGAAAACTTCCCGGTATAACCCCCGCGCCGATCAAATCCCGAGCGCCGCTCACCATGCTCGCGCCCGGCAGGATGTTCATGTTGATGGCGCGGCTCACGGGCTCTTCCCTCATCGGCTGCCACTTCGGGCGCCACGTGTGTGATGTGAAAATTATTCAGGTCGATCTGCATTCCTGGCTCAGGGATCATTGCCTCGATACCATAACGCCCCTGCAGCTCCTGTTGTAGTCTCTCGATGGCCTGCGGTTCGCCGTGGATGAGCGCCACACGGGGACGGTTGTTAAAGTGGCTGTACCAACGCAACAGCCCACTTTGATCGGCATGGGCTGAGAGGCCGCCGATGGTGTGCACTTGCGCTGCGACGCGTACCGACTCCCCCCACAGGTTGATATGGGCTGTGCCATCGACAATGCGCCGGCCCAACGTGCCGCGTGCCTGAAAACCGACGAAGACCAGATGGCAGTTGTCGCGCCAGACGTTGTGTTTCAGGTGGTGCTTGATTCGACCGCCATCACACATGCCGCTGCCGGCGATGATCAGCGCACCGGAACGGATTCGATTGATGGCCATCGACTGCGGCGCGGTTTTGCTGATGTGCAGATTGGGCAGCATGAACAGATTGCCATGGCGCCGGTCGAGCTCCTTGGTATCGGTATCATAGAGGTCAGTGTGTTGCAGATAGATCTCCGTCGCCTCGATGGCCAATGGACTGTCGAGAAAGATGGCCCAGCTATCCATCTGCCACTCTGTGTAATGACGGCGGAAGAGGTAGAGCAGATCCTGGGTGCGGCCGACGGCGAAGGAGGGGATCAGCACATTGCCATTGCTTTGATGCGCCTCTTGCAATACCTCGCCCAGCTCCTTCCACGTGTCATCCCAGCTGCGGTGATTGCGATCGCCGTAGGTTGACTCCATCACCACCAGATCGGCCTCATGGATCATCTCGGGATTGCGCAGAATGGGCGCCCCCTCGTGCCCCAGGTCGCCGCTGAAGACCAGCTTGCGCTGTTGCCCACTGTGATCGAGCCACACTTCGACGATGCTGGAGCCGAGGATATGGCCGGCATCACGCAGGCGCATCTCTATACCGGGAAAAAGGGTGTGCTGCTTGTCATATTCCAGGGTGCGGAACTGGCGCAGCGCGCGATCGGCGTCGCGGCGAGTATAGAGCGGCTGGAGATCGGTCAAGCCCTTGCGCGCCCGCTTCTTGTTGGTCCACTCCACCTCTTTTTCATTGATGTAGGCGGCGTCGCGCAACATGATGCGGCAGAGATCCCGCGTGGCGCGGTGGCAGTAAATGGGTCCTTTGAAGCCGGCATTGATCAGCAGCGGCAGCCGGCCCGAGTGGTCGAGATGGGCATGGCTGAGAATCACTGCATCGAGCTGCGATGCATCGAAGGGAAAGGGATCGCGATTACGCGCCTCGTCGGCGGGTGTACCCTGAATCAGGCCGCAATCGACAAGGAGGCGCTGGCGGCCGACCTGTAGCAGGTAGCAGGAGCCGGTCACCTCACGCGCCGCTCCATGGAATTGCAGAGACATCATGGATGGCATTTACCCTGCGTACTTATTGTGGAAAAGGCCGCGCCCAGTTGAGACGCGGCCTGGCGGTTATCGATTGAGCTGATCCTTGTCCTGCTCTTTCAGCCGGTCACGGTCGCGGAGCTGATCAGGGGTCTGGAGCTGATCCTTGTCCTGCTCTTTCAACCGGTCGCGGTCACGGAGTTGATCGGGGGTCTGGGTGGCGCTGCCCTTCGATTCGGTTGCCCCTCCCTCGCTTTTGGCCTTGGCTTTCGCCTTAGCCTTGTCTCTCTCGACATCCTTATCACGATACATTTCAGTGTCGCGGTCCCGGTCAATATTACGATCGCCGCCCTGGGCGGCGCCACCTCCAGCCGTGCCGCCCCCGGTCGACGCTGCTCCTGCAGTTCCGGAGAAGGCGAGTACAGTGATCAGGATTGATGCTGATGCAAGGGATTTGATCTTCATGGGGAAGTTCCTGTGGATGGTTGATCGGTTCGTTCTCTGAATATAGACGCGCACCGCTGAAATGCACCATCTGCACAGGCGAATTGGCGACTTCATCTGTTGACAGAAATGCAGATGAGTGAACGCCTTTTTTGCAAACTACAGATTCGTTGCATATCGCAAAGTTTCGGTGTAAATATGCCGCGAAATTTTTTATGTCCCCTCCGGCACGGCGTATAAGCCGTCGCGGTACTCGTCAAGAGTCAATGGAGGCGGTCCACCATTCCACATCACGGGTATGGACACTTCGTGCATGAATTTTTCCTGCAGGCCCGGCGGCGTATTGCACTTTATTCGAGGTTGATTGAGCGATGATGTTGAAGACTCCCGATGGTAGCGAGTTCGAAGTCTCTGAGTTTGGTCCGGAGGCGGCGAAGTCTGCTGTACTGATCATTCACGACTGGTGGGGGGTGCTTGATTACAACCGGGATTGGGCGCAGCGTCTTGCCGCGGAGGGATATCGCACCATGGTCATCGATCTCTACGATGGGGAGTGCGCGCGCAGTGCCGAAGAGGCGGGCGAGATGATGCGTACGCTCGATCAGGAGATCGCCGACAGCAAATTGATCGCCGCGGTTAATCGCCTTAAGCAGGGAGGACGCCAGGTGGCGAGTCTTGGCTGGTCGTTCGGCGGCCGTCAGGCGCTGCAGGCGGCGCTGCTTGATCCAGAAGCGGTAGTTGCCGTGGTGATGTATTACTGCCGCATGCTCAACGACGTGGAGCAGTTGCAACAGTTGCACGGACCGGTGCTGGCCATCTATTCGGAGACCGAAAAGAGCTGGCCGGAAAAGATGGATCGTTTCACCGACGCCATGGCCCAGGCCGGGCGTCTGGTGGAATCACACAGCTTCAATGCCGGTCATGGCTTCGTTAACCCGGGCAGCGAGCGTTACAACCAAGAGATAGCCGAGCAGTCGTGGCTGTTGGTCCGGGATTTTCTGGCGCGTAATCTGCGCTGAGCCGTTCAACTCCCAGTGGCGTAGCAGCGCTGCAGAATGGCCGCCGTAAAACGGCTGCGCAGGTAGAAGCCGCGCGGATTGGTGCGCACCAGGGTCCCGTCGCCACCGATAGCGCGGCCACGCACACTGGCACTGGCCGCCTTGGGACGGATCTGCAGTGCCTCGCCGAGCGAGGCCGTGATCGCTTCGATCTGCCCCAGGCAGATCATCTCCATCAACTCCTCCCAATCGTTGCGCAGCAACGCCTCTTCGCTGGGAGAGGGGTGCCATAACAAGGGGGTGCCGACGCGCCGCTCGGCAAGGGCCAGGGTGTTATCTCCCTCCACCGGCATCCATAACACCGTGGCCAGCTTGCGCCGCACCCATGAACTCTCCCACCGCTGCCCCATCGCCTCGGTCTCCAGCGGCACGGTGCAGACATAGGTCGATTCACGCGGACGACCGTGTCTATCCAATGGGATGGTTTTCAGTTCGACTCCGATCAGCTGGAAATCGGGTTCGGCCAGCGAGGCGGCGCTGGCGCCCAATGCCCGCTCGATGAGTTGTCCTACCCACCCCTTCTCACGACGCAGATCGGCGGGCACCGCAACGCCCAACTGTGCGCCGAGCTGACCCAGGCGCAGTCCGGCGACGGCGGTTGCGCGTGCCATCAGCTCTTCGATGGTGGCAGGGGGAGTGGAGGGAGGAAGCATTGGCCAATGATGGCGTCATTCGGTGCTGCTGTGCAATTGATAATAGCTCGAATACGCCCCATCTCATGAGCATTGCCATCATGATGCACAGTTCTTCAGGAGTCTCTTCCATGAACCAACCGCTTTCGCCCGAGGCGCTCCAGCAACTTTTTCTCGAGGCGCGCAGCTTCAGCTACTGGCAGGAGAGGCCGGTGAGCGACGAGCAGCTGCATCAACTCTATGACCTGATGCGCATGGGGCCCACCGCCGCCAACAGCTGCCCGGCGCGGCTGGTGTTTGTGAAGAGCGAGGCGGCCAAGCAGCGTCTCAAACCCTGTCTGGACGAGGGTAATGTGCGCAAGTCGATGAGCGCGCCGGTGGTCGCCATCATCGGTATCGATCTGGAATTCTATGAGAAGTTGCCAAAGCTCTTTCCCCACAATCCCGAGGCACCCTCCTGGTATGCGGGCAAGCCGGAGAAGATCCTCAACGTGGCGACCATGAACGGTGCGCTGCAAGGAGGTTACCTGATCCTGGCGGCGCGCAGCCTCGGTCTCGACTGCGGTCCCATGTCTGGATTTAACAAGGAGAAGCTGGACAGGGAATTCTTTTCGGAGGGCAAGGTGAAGAGCCTGTTCATCTGCGCGCTGGGGTATGGCGAGCGCAGCAAGCTCCACCCGCGCAACCCGCGTCTGGAATTTGATGAGGCGTGTACTATCGTCTGAGGCTGGGGATCACTCGGAGCGCTGCCAATGGCCCGACTTGCCACCGCGCTTCTCCAGCAGGCGCACCCCTTCGATGGTCATCCCCTTGTCGACGGCCTTGCACATGTCATAGATGGTCAGCAGGGCGATCTGCACGGCGGTGAGTGCCTCCATCTCCACGCCGGTCTGACCGCTGGTCTGTACCGTGGCGCGGCACCAGACGGCGTTATCCGCGGTACGCGGCTGTAGGTCGATACTGACCTTGGAGAGCACCAGCGGGTGGCAGAGTGGGATCAGGTCGGCGGTCTTCTTGGCGGCCATGATGCCGGCGATACGCGCCACGCCAAGCACGTCGCCCTTCTTGGCGGTGCCCTGCTCGATGATGTGCAGCGTCTCGGGTTGCATGACGATGCGCCCCTCGGCAATGGCGGTGCGCTGGGTGACGGCCTTGTCACCCACATCGACCATGTGGGCTTCGCCGGCGCTGTTGAAATGGCTCAATTTGCTCATGAAAGTGGCGCTTTAGCTGAAAGATTCATCCATGATAGGCTGCTAGTTCACAGGGTGTAAACCACGCCAGCGAAAGGGCGCCATCATGACCGTACAAGTAAAATTTTTTGCCAGTCTGAAGGAGCAGATGGGGTGCGACGGGGCCACCGTCGAGATCGGCGAGGTAGCCACCGCCGCCGATGTCTGGCTGCAGGCCTCGGGCGGCAAGGCGCTGCCGGCCAATGTGCTGGTGGCCATCAACATGGAGTATGCCGATCAAAACCATCCGGTAAAGAGCGGCGACGAGGTTGCCTTCTTCCCGCCGGTGACCGGAGGCTGAATGAAGATCGAAGTGCGCAGCACGCCTTTTGCCCCGTGGGAGCTACTGCAGGCCCACGAACGTGAGGTGCTGGCAGCGGGGCGTTACGGCGCCACCGCGGTCTTCATTGGCACCATGCGCGATTTCAACGAGGGCGATACGGTGCGCGGCATGACCCTGGAACACTATCCCGGCATGACCGAGCGGCACCTGGAAAAGATCGTTGCAAACGCCATCGCGCGCTGGGCGCTAGATGATGCCCTGGTGGTGCATCGGGTCGGAGAGCTCAATCCTGCTGATCCGATTGTGCTGGTGGCGGTCTGGTCGGCCCACCGCAAGGAGGCGTTCGAGGCGTGCCGCCACATCATGGAAGAGCTCAAGTCCAGCGCTCCGTTCTGGAAAAAGGAGCGTCTGGAGCAAGGAACCCGCTGGGTGGAAAAAAACCGTTCCGGTTATTAATAAAAAGAGAGAGATTGATGAACCATCTGAGCACAGAGCAGTTGAACACCATGAAGTCCCGCCTGGGCGAGGAGCGCAGTCGGCTGCGTGCCCTGATCCGTGAGGAGCTGCTGCGTAATGACGCGGAACAGTACGGCGATCTGGCCGGACAGGTGCACGATACCGGCGATGAGTCGGTGGCCGATCTGCTGGCCGATGTGAACATCAGCATGGTGGGGCGGCTGATCCAAGAGCTGCGTGAGGTGGAGTCGGCACTGGAGCGCATCAACATGGGCAGCTATGGCATTTGCGAGGATTGCGCCACCACTATTCCTTTTTCCCGCCTGGAGGCTTATCCCACCGCACGTCGCTGCCTCGCCGATCAGGAGCGCCATGAAAAGCTCTTCACCGAAGAGAACAAGCCCTCCCTCTGAAGTTTTCACCCCGTGGTGCGCGGGAGTGCGAGCTCCCGGGCACTTCGGCCAATGCACTCGCCCCATTTTGGGGTGTTTCCTGAGCTGATAGCACGCTAATGGTGCACAAGCGGTGGCGACAAGGGTTCCTGTTTGCCCCAGGTGGTTGATTTATAAGGGCAGCACAGAATTGGTGCAGTTATTGCTGTGGTTGCTCCACTCTGACTCAAGACGGGAGCCACCATGGAACAAAGCAGTGCAGCCAACGATGTTCTGTTCATCCTGCTGGGTGCCATTATGGTGCTGGCCATGCATGCGGGCTTCGCCTTTCTCGAGGTGGGAACGGTGCGCAAGAAGAACCAGGTCAACGCCCTGGTGAAGATTCTGGCCGATTTCGCCGTCTCGACCCTGGCCTATTTTTTTATCGGTTATGGCGTCGCCTACGGGGTCCACTTCTTCAGCGGCGCCCAGAGCCTCAGTGGCATGAACGGCTATGGATTGGTGAAGTTCTTCTTCCTGCTCACCTTTGCCGCGGCCATTCCCGCCATCATCTCTGGCGGGATTGCCGAGCGGGCTCGCTTCCAGCCGCAACTGGCCGCCACCTTCGCGCTGGTGGCGCTGGTCTACCCCTTCTTTGAGGGGATCGCCTGGAACGGCAACTTCGGGATTCAGGGGTGGCTGGAGGCAACCTTCGGCGCCCCCTTCCACGACTTCGCCGGTTCGGTGGTGGTCCATGCGGTGGGCGGCTGGATCGCCCTCGGTGCGGTGCTGCTGCTCGGCCACCGCAAGGGGCGTTACGGCAGAAATGGCGAGATCTATGCCCATCCGCCCTCGAGTATCCCTTTCCTGGCACTCGGTGCCTGGATCCTCACCGTCGGCTGGTTCGGCTTCAATGTGATGTCGGCGCAGAAGATCGGTGGGATCTCGGGGCTGGTGGCGGTCAACTCGCTGATGGCGATGGTGGGTGGCACACTTGCCGCTCTCCTCGCCGGCAAGAACGATCCTGGTTTTGTCCACAATGGACCGCTCGCCGGTCTGGTGGCGGTTTGTGCCGGCTCTGACCTGATGCACCCTTTGGGGGCACTGGTGACTGGCACCCTGGCCGGCCTGCTCTTCGTCTGGGCCTTCACCGTCACCCAGAATCGCTGGCGGATCGATGATGTGCTGGGGGTATGGCCGCTGCACGGTCTGTGCGGTGCCCTGGGCGGCCTGGCTGCCGGCCTGTTTGGGCTCGAAGCGCTGGGCGGCATGGGGGGGGTAAGCTTCCTGTCGCAACTTGCTGGCACGGCACTTGGGGTGACCATTGCCTTCGCTGGCGGCCTGGCGGTCTACGGCCTGCTCAAGTGGGGGGTGGGGATCCGCCTCTCCGATGAGGAGGAGTACAACGGCGCTGACCTCTCCATCCACAAGGTGGCGGCGGAGCCGAGCTACGACCGTTAGCGCATCTTCATTTGATGGTGCTCACGATGAGTACGAAGTAACAGTTTTACCCGGGGGGAGCAGGTGGGCCGCGTGAGCGGCCCTTTTTTTGGTTGGCTGGCGGTAGGCGGCTGGTTATAGTGAACACCTTCACATTTTGTTGAGGGTGGGAAGGGCGTGACAGAAAACAAGGGCGCGGCTCTATGGGGGCCAGTGGATGCCATTGGACGGGCGGTGCTCGACATGCTGCTCTATCTTATCGACCTGATCAGTTTCACCCTCAACGCCCTGAGCGACTGGCGCGGCACTTTCAATCGCGCCGCCTACAACACCATCATCGCCCAGATCATCTTCACCGGCATCGATGCCCTGCCGGCTATTTCGCTCCTTGCCCTGGCGGTGGGGGCGAGCATTACCACCCAGTTGATCCTGCTGGTTCAGGCGTTCGGCACCGAGGCCGATGTGATCCGCATGATCACTCAGCTGGTGGGGCTGGAGTTGAGCCCGCTGCTGGCGGCGATCATCGTCATCGGCCGTTCCGGCTCGGCCATCACCGTCGACCTGGGTAACATGAAACTGCATCGCGAGGTGGAGGGGCTGGCGCTGCTCGGCATCGACATTCGCGATTACTTTATCCGCCCGCGCCTGGCCGGCGTGGTGATCTCGCAGCTGATGCTGTCGGTCTACTTCGCAGTGTTCGCCATTGTCAGCGGCGTGCTGTTCAGTGCGCTGTTCAGTTCGGCGAGCCACTTCCGCTATCTGGTGGCGATCCCGCTCGCCTTCGACCCTGTGCAGCTGATCGGCTTCATCATCAAGGATCTGCTGTTCGGCCTCATCATCGGTGCGGCGGGCTGTTTTCACGCCCTGCAGATCACCGCATCACCCACCGAGGTGCCACAACAGACCCAGCGGGCCATCGTCAACAGCCTGATGCTGATCTTCATCATCGATGGGCTGGTGGCCTTGGCGGTGCAATGAGCGACTCGACGTTAGGGGCGGTGCGTGGCGCACAGCCCGGCGATGGGGATGCCCCGCTCGACCTCGCCATCGGCGCGGGACTCACCGTGCTGCTGGGCAACGATGAGGAGCGTCTGGTGCGCTATCTGCAGATGGTGGCGGGGGTCATTCCGGCAGCGCGCGGTGAGGTAACCCTGCTCGGGGCATCGCCCAGCGCTGATGAATACGGCGGGCGCGCATTGCGCCGGTGCGTTGGCTATGTCACGCCGCGGGCACCCCTGCTGTCGGTGCTCGACGGGGTGCGCAACGTGATGCTGCCGGCACTGTATCACTTTGATGTCAACGAGCAGACATTGATGCTGCAGGTGCAGCGGCTGCTCGAGCAGATGGGCGGCGGTTATGATCATCGCGTACTGCCCGCATTCATGCCGGAGTTGCAGCAGCGCATGCTGTTGCTGGCGCGGGCACTGATTCTGGAGCCGGGGTTGCTCTTTATCGAGCAGCCGCTGCTCGGGCTCGACAACCGCTCGCGTGTCAGGTTGCGTGAATATATTCTCACGGCCGTGGCACCCGGCGTGCGTGCGTTGGTGGTGGCCAGTAATGACCCGCTGCTGGCGGCTGCTGCCCGGCAGGTGGTCTTTATCGGTGCCGAGCGGCAATGGCTCTTTGCCAATTGGACCCAGTTGCGCACCAGCGGTGTGCCTGAGGTGCGGGAGTTTGTCGAGCGGGAGCAGCATGTCTGTTCCGCTTTTGAGGATTGAACGGATGTCACAAAGCAATAACAACAGACCCATACACTACATTCACCGACTGGGCCAGAAGGCGCGTGAGCGCCTGGTTGGCGCCTTCGTGCTGATAGCGCTGGTGATCCTCATCGCGCTGATCTTCGCCAACAGCCGTACCACCAATCTCTTCGAGAAGAAGGTCTACTACAAGGTCTATCTGAGAAATGCCCAGGGGATCTCCACTGAGTCGGTGGTCAATCTTTCCGGTATCGAGGTGGGGCGGGTCAGCGCCATCGATATCGCCGAGGACCATCGCCTTCGCCTGACACTGTTCGTTTATGACAAATTCAATGATCTGGTGCGCGCCGATTCGCGCGCCTCGATGAGCAAGCTGTCGGTGCTCGGCAAGGCGGCCATCGAGATCAGTGCCGGTTCGCCGCAGCAACCGCTGCTCAAGGAGGGGGCGGCACTGCCCATCGATGAGCCGCTCTCCATCGATGAACTGATTGCCAGCTTTACGCCGGTGGTAAGGAAGCTGGAGCAGATCGTCGACAACACCAGTGCGATCACCTCCGCCATCAATCCGGCGGATGTGCAGGTGATGTCGCGTGACCTGGCGATTAGCGCCCAAAACCTGCGCACCCTGACCGACCAGATGGCCGCCGGCAAGGGGACGGTGGGACGCCTGGTTCAGGACCGGGCGATGGAGCAGCAGGTGGCGGGTGCCATCAAATCGCTGGAGGCAACACTTGCCAAGGCCGATCAGCGCCTGGCCGAGCTCGCGCCTCTGGTGAAGAACGCCGATGGGCTGGTGGCCGAGTCGCGTGACCTGGTAGGGCAGATGGATACGACCGTGAGCTCGGTGAACGTGGAGTTGCAGCAGTTGCCGGAACTGGTCAATCGCATGCAGACCTTGCTGGATGAGACCAATCGCACGCTGGAGGGGATGCAGACTATCTGGCCGCTCTCCTCGTCACTTCCCGATGGGGCCTCACAGACCATGATCGAGGCGCAACCCGCCAAATGAAACCAAATACACTGCTTCTTGGCATTTTTCTGCTGTTGGCGCTGACCGGCTGTGGCTCTGCGCCGCAACGCCCTGCAGCCGTGGTCGAAGGTGAGCGACTGCTTGCGCGAGGCGTCATGGCCTATCGTAATGACGAACTGCTGGAGGCGGCTACCTTCTTCACCAAGGCGCTGAGCCACTATCAGGGGCTCGACAGTGCCGAGGGACAATTGCAGAGCCGCATCAACCTGGTGGAGGTGGCCCTCGCCGTCGGCAATCTCGATGCCGCGCAGCGCCACCTCGAGCAGGCCGAGCTGCTCGCGGCCGATGAGCGGGTCAGTTACCGGCCGCGCCTGGCGTTGCTGCACTCATCATTGGCCCTGGCCAGGGGCGACATGGCGTTGGCACGCACCCTGAGTGAGTCGCTGTTACCGCCGCAGCAGGGTGGCAGTGCCCCTCCCCCTGCTGTCGATGCCGCGATCCAGCGCGAGGCCCTGATCAATCGCACCAGCGTGGCGTTTGCGCTGGGGGGTGAGGAGCCGGCCACTTGGACAGGTCGGCTGGAAAAAGGCATTAACGGGGATGGCGCTAGCCAAGCCGCCGCACGACTGGAGCGATTTCGTGCCGCGCTGGCGCTGCGTGGCGGCGACCATGCCAGTGCCTCGCTCCACCTGCAACAGGCCCTCGAACTTTGCAAGGCGCTCCCCTCACGCCGCTGTATCGCCGCCACCCTGGAGGAGTGGGGGGCCCAGTTGCAGGCGAGCGGTGCTCTGACGGAGGCTGAGGACCGCTACCAGCGCGCCCTGGCGGTGCGTCTGGCGCTGCTGGATCGCGGTGGCAGCAGTAACAACCTGCGCCAGCTGGCAGAGATCTGCCGGACCACCGGCCGTGATGAGCGCGCCGCCACCCTGGCAGGCTGGGCCGACCAGGTGGCCACGGGCAAGACCATCGACTGGGGGCGGTTGCGTGGCGATACCCTGCCCCACTGAACGCATAAAGTGGCATCGTGGGGACGCTTGGATATAAAATAAGCGCCCTTTTTCCATATTGATGCCCATGTCCCGCACCCTCTATATCAAGACCTTCGGCTGCCAGATGAACGAGTACGACTCGTCGAAGATGAGTGATGTGCTCGGTGTCACCTGCGGCCTCACCCTGGTCGACACCCCCGAGCAGGCCGACGTGCTGCTGCTCAACACCTGCTCGATCCGCGAAAAGGCGCAGGAGAAGGTCTTCTCGCAGCTTGGCGTGTGGAAGGAGCTGAAGGCGAAGCGTCCCGGCGTGGTGATCGGCGTCGGCGGCTGCGTGGCGAGCCAGGAGGGGGCGGCACTGCGCGAGCGTGCCCCTTACGTCGATCTGGTGTTTGGGCCGCAGACCCTGCACCGCCTGCCGGAGATGCTCGGCGAGGTGTGGGCCCACCGTCACCCGGTGGTGGATGTGAGCTTTCCCGAGATCGAAAAGTTTGATCACCTGCCCGAGCCGCGCGCCGAGGGGCCGACCGCCTTTGTCTCGATCATGGAAGGGTGTTCGAAATTCTGCACCTACTGCATCGTCCCGTTTACCCGCGGCGCCGAAGTGAGCCGCCCCTTCGACGACGTCATCGCCGAAGTGGCATCTTTAGCCGCGCAGGGGGTGCGCGAGGTCAACCTGCTGGGGCAGAACGTCAACGCCTACCGCGGCAAGATGCACGACGCCGCCATGGATGGCGGTGGTAGAGCCGAGTCAGGAACGGAGGCCGAGGCCGATCTGGCGCTGCTCATTGAATATGTCGCTGCCATCGACGGCATCGAGCGCATCCGCTTCACCACCTCCCACCCGGTGGAGTTTTCCGATCGCCTCATCGAGGTCTATGCACACGTGCCGCAGCTGGTGAGCTTCCTTCATCTGCCGGTGCAGTCGGGCTCCGATCGCATCCTGGCGCTGATGAAGCGCGGCCACATGGTCATCGAATACAAGCAGAAGATCCGCCGCCTGCGTAAAATCCGCCCCGGCATGAGCATCTCCTCCGACTTCATCGTCGGCTTCCCCGGTGAGACCGACGCCGATTTCGAGCAGACCATGCAGCTCATCGAGGAGATCGGTTTCGATCACTCCTTCAGCTTCATCTACAGTGCGCGCCCCGGCACCCCGGCCGCCGATCTGCCCGACGATGTGCCGCTCGACGTGAAAAAGGCACGCCTCGCCCGCCTGCAGGCGAAGATCTCCGAACAGGCACTCGCCATCAGTCAGGCGATGGTCGGCACCGTGCAACGTGTGCTTGTCGAAGGTGTATCGCGCAAGGATGACAACGAGATCTCCGGCCGCACCGAGAACAACCGCGTCGCCAACTTCCCCGGCGATGCCGCGCTCATCGGCCAGTTCGTCGACGTGCGCATCACCGCCGCCTATCCCAACTCCCTGCGCGGTGAAATTGTCCGCGCCGAAGCAGCGTAAATCCTTGAAATCATCAGCCGAATCGTTCGATCTCACCCTGCAACCGGCCGATAACCAGCGGCTCGCGAATCTGTGCGGGCAGCTGGATGAACATCTACGCCTCATTGAGCGCCGCCTCGGCGTGGAGATCAACAATCGCGGCGCGCAGTTTCGCATCATCGGTGTTGGCGAAGCGGGGAAGGCGACCGCCGAGGTGCTGAAGGGACTCTATAAAGCCACTGCCGAAGAGGCGTTGATCCCGGCAACCGTGCACCTCTACCTGCAGGAGTCGGGGGTCGAGGCATTGCTCGATGAGAGCGCCGAGAGCGAGGATGTCACACTGCGTACCAAGCGTGGTGTGGTGAAGGGCCGCGGTCCCAACCAGCAGAAATACCTGCACAACATCCTCACCCACGACATCAACTTCGGCATCGGCCCGGCCGGTACCGGCAAGACCTATCTCGCCGTCGCCTGCGCCGTCGAAGCGCTGGAGCGCGATCAGGTGCGGCGCATCGTGCTCACCCGCCCCGCGGTGGAGGCTGGTGAGCGACTTGGCTTTCTGCCCGGCGATCTGTCGCAGAAGGTCGATCCCTACCTGCGTCCGCTCTACGACGCCCTCTACGAAATGATGGGCTTCGAGCGCGTCGCCAAACTGATGGAGCGCAACGTCATCGAGGTGGCGCCGCTCGCCTACATGCGCGGCCGCACCCTCAACGAGGCGTTCATCATCCTCGACGAGGCGCAGAACACCACTGTCGAGCAGATGAAGATGTTCCTCACCCGCATCGGCTTCGGCTCCACCGCCGTCATCACCGGCGATGTCACCCAGATCGATCTGCCGCGCGGCACCGCCTCGGGCCTGCGCCAGGTGATCGAGGTGCTCAAGGACGTGGACGGCATCGCCTTCACCTTCTTCCAGGCCAAGGATGTGGTGCGCCACCCTCTGGTGCAGCGCATCGTCGGCGCCTACGACCGCTACGAAGCGCGCACCGCCAAGGGCGAGTGACAGGATGAAAAGCAAAATCTTTAACCGCGAAGGACGCGAAGGTACGCAAAGTAAACAAGAGACTCTTACTAGGCGTTGCGGTTCTATGATGGAACACGACCGGCAAAATAAAATGAAAACCTTAAATTCGGAGGACACGAAGTTTCACCAAGCAAATAGTTTTGTTTTCCTTTGCGGACCTTCGCGCCCTTTGCGGTTTAAATCTTTTTCTCCATCCCCATGATCGATCTCGACCTGCAAATCGCTACCGATGCCGCCGACCTTCCCAGCGAAGCGCAGTTTCGCCTGTGGGTGGAAAAGGCGCTTGAAGGACAACGCGAGGAGGCGGAGCTGACCATCCGCATCGTCGATGAGGCGGAGAGCGCCGAGCTGAACGAGACCTATCGCGGCAAGCAGGGACCCACCAACGTCCTCTCCTTTCCCTTCGAGGCACCGCCCGGCGTTCCACTACCGCTGCTGGGCGACATCGTCATCTGTGCGCCGAAGGTGGCGCGCGAGGCTGCGGAGCAGGGCAAGTCCTTGGAGGCTCATTGGGCCCATCTGACCGTACATGGCTGTCTGCACCTGCTCGGCTATGATCACATAGAACAAGAAGAGGCCGAGGCGATGGAGGCTCTTGAAACAGAGCTGCTCGCTGCCCTAGGCTATGCCAATCCCTACCAATGAGACCATTGTTTAGATGAGTGAAGATCGACCTAGCGCTACCGCCTCCGGGCGGCTACCGCGCAGCTGGCTGGAGCGCCTCTCCCAGGTACTCCACCACGAACCCAAGGACCGCGAAGAGCTGCTGCACCTGCTGCGCGATGCGCGCCAGCGCGAACTGCTCGATGCCGACTCGCTGCACATGATCGAGGGGGTGCTGGAGGTCTCCGAGATGCAGGTGCGCGACATCATGATCCCCCGTTCGCAAATGGACGTGGTGGAGCGCGATGCCACCCTCGCCGAGATCCTGCCGCTGGTCATCGAATCGGCCCACTCACGCTTCCCCGTCATTGGCGAAAATCGCGACGAGGTGATCGGTATCCTGCTCGCCAAGGATCTGCTCCCGTTCACCAAGGGCGACGGCACCGCTTTCAAGATCCGCGAGGTGTTGCGTCCCGCCTTCTTCATCCCCGAGAGCAAGCGCCTCAACGTGCTGCTCAAGGAGTTCCGTTCCAGCCGCAACCACATGGCGCTAGTGGTGGACGAGTACGGCGGTGTCGCCGGTCTGGTCACCATCGAGGATGTGATCGAGCAGATCGTCGGCGAGATCGAGGATGAACACGATATCGAGGAGGAAGAGAACTTCATCCTGCCCGCCGGTGACGGTCACTTCACCGTGCGTGGCCTGACCCCCATCGAGGATTTCAACGACTATTTCACCACCTCGCTCTCCGATGAGGATTTCGACACCGTCGCCGGGCTGGTGATGAGCGAACTGGGCCACATGCCGAAGCGTGGGGAAACGCTCGACTTCGACGGCTTCCATTTTACCGTGGTGCGCTGCGACAACCGCCGCATCTATTTGCTGGACGCAACGCGTGTCGAAGCTACTCCACCCGAATCACACCGTGATGAAAATGATGCCGCTCCGCTGGCTTGACGCAGGTAGCCGCGGTGATCTGCTCGCCCTGCTGGGCGGCGCGCTGCTGCCGCTCGCCTTCGCACCCTTCAATCTCTTTTTCATCACTCCGTTATCCATCGCCCTGCTGTTTGCGCTGTGGCTGCGCCTTACCCCGCGTCAGGCGGCTTGGCGCGGCTTTCTCTACGGCATGGGGCAGTTTGGTGCCGGTGTCTCCTGGGTCTATGTAGCGATCCACGATTTCGGTCGCAGCAGTGCGCCGCTCGCACTACTGCTGACCTTGCTGTTCGTCGCCACGCTGGCGCTGTGCGTGGCTCTGGCGGGGTTTCTCGCTACCCGCCTTCGGGGGGCGCACACCGAGATGCAGATGCGCTTTCTGCTGCTCATCGCCCCCGCCGCCTGGGTTCTGGTCGAGTGGCTGCGCAGTTGGTTCCTCACCGGCTTTCCCTGGCTGCAGCTGGGCTACAGCCAGATCGATTCTCCCCTGCATGGCTGGGCACCGCTGTTCGGTGTGCTGGCACTGAGCGGCTTAGCCGCACTGAGTGGTGGCGTTCTGGCGCTGCTTGCACTGCAGGGTAAAAAATTGCTCAAGGTGGGCACAGCGCTGCTGCTCGCGATATGGGGCGGTGGCGCGCTGCTGGATCAGATCAACTGGACCGTTCCGTACGGTAAACCGATCACGGTCAGTCTGATTCAGGGCGACGCCACCCAATCCAACAAGTGGGAGGCCTCGTCGATCTACGAGCGGCTCGAACGCTACGCGGCAATGACTACGCAGCGCCTCGGCCGCAGCCAGCTCATCGTCCTGCCAGAGAACGCCATCACCGTTTTCTACCAGGATTACAAGGAGAGCTACTTCGATCCCCTGGCCGCTGCAGCGCGTGAGCACGGTAGCGACATCGTCACCGGCGTGCCGGTGATGGTTGGCGATGGCAGCCGCTACTACACCAGCATGGTGAGTCTCGGCAGTCACCAGGGGTTCTATCACAAAAGTCATCTGGTGCCGTTCGGTGAATATGTGCCGCTGGAGAATCTGCTGCGTGGGCTGATCGCCTTTTTCGATCTGCCGATGACCGGCTTCATCCCCGGTCCGCAACACCAGCCGCCGCTCGAAGTCGCCGGGGTCAAGGCGGCCATCTCCATCTGCTACGAGGACGCCTTCGGCGCCGAAGTCGGCGGCAACCTGCAGGATGCCACCCTGCTCATCAATGGCAGCAACAACGGCTGGTACGGTGACTCCCTGGCGCCGCACCAGCATCTGCAGATCGCCCGCATGCGCGCCCTCGAAACCGGCCGCCCCATGGCGCGCGCCACCACCACCGGCATCTCCGCCCTCATCGACCACCACGGCCACATCCTTAATCGCTCACCGCAGTTCGTCCTCTACACACTGGATGGCGAGCTGCAGCCGATGAGCGGCACCACCCCCTACGCGCTCTGGCGCGATTGGCCGGTGTTATTCGTGCTGGCATTGGTCTTGTTGTGGGGATGGCGTAGAGGGAAGGGTGTCTAGCCAAGAGCAATGGAGTGACTCCTGCGCTAATCGATAACGCTACCGGTTCTTCTGAGGTGAGAAGGGATCTACACTGCGCGTGGCGCAGATAATTTCCCAAGAGGGGTTTGGTGTTGGTGCCAGCTGATGTTTGCTGCTCAATACTCCACCAAAACGCCGACGGTATCGGTGTAGATGCCCTCTGCCACATTCTGGCCTGTCGGGATGCGCCCGAATATCTTTAATATCTCGTTACTGCCTGTGCCCGGGCCAGAGCGGGTGTAAGTGCCTCCCATCCCGTCACCCCACACCTCGTTGTATGACACATCCCTATAGAGATTGTATTCAAGTGTCGCAGTTCCGGATTTCAGTTGGCGGGGGATGAAGCTGACAGCGTTGCCTGTATCGAGCTTGATGTTGTAGGTGATGTCGGGCGAACAGTTAATGGTGATATCACCACTGGAATCGGTCGGTGCGTAATCGAATGGCTGGTAGAGGCCGAAATTCGTCCCCGTTACATTGATACTGCACTCAGCAGCGGCAGCACCTGAACAACCAAGCAGAACAATACCGGCGAGTCGGCTAATTTTATTCACAGATCACCTCTCCCATATCGACCATGGCATCATCGCTGTCAGGGATGACAAGCGCAAAGGAACAGCTGTTCTCTTTGTTGAAGAGCCGTGCCGGGTAGCGGCCGGCGGGAAGATTCTCCAGATAGAATTCGCCGCGCTTGCCCACGATCACCTCGTTGACTTTCCCCCCTGCGCTGAACTGCAGTCCCCAATACTCGGCCGGCATTTGTTCGCCACCCTCGCGGACCGCCAGCCGACCGGTGAAGCCCTGCAGCTTCTTTACGCCGAAGTTAACCACTCCGCCTGCACGATAGGGCAATGACACGGATTTAGTGATCTCCGCCAGTTCATAGTTCACCGGGATGGCCTTATCATCGATGGAAACGCTGTTGCTGTAGTAGGAGAGCAGCCCGGGAATCAACAGTTCGCCGTTCTTGTCGGTGACGCCCACCGGCTGATGGTTGTAACTGACCGTGACGTTTTCAAAGGCGCCAACCTTCGCCAGTACGAAACCGTCATAGATGGGGCGGGTGAAGTAGGCCGAACGGTTGATGAAGGCGATGCTTCCCGCGGTTCCAGCCATGTAATTGCTAGTGCCATCGATAATACGATGCTCAGCCGAGTAAACGCCGTGGTTGCCGCGATACTGAAGGTAGGCATTGCCGCCACTGGTCGGTTCGCTCTGGTCGTTATCCCGCCAGTCGCCGCTTAGCCGGTAACCGAAGCCGGTGCCGAGCGGGGCGTTTTGCTGCAGGCTGACCCGGGCGGCACTCTCCTCGCCCTGTTTCTGCAGAGACACATTGGCTGACCTGGAGCGGCCGAGCAGGATCATCAGGTTGGCGAAGAGCTCATTGGTCGCTGTTTCAGCCACGGTGCGGGCGGCAACGATGTTGAGTGATACCTGAGAGGCAAGGCGCCGGTTGTAATTGACGCCGTAACGCCTTCTGTCGACCTCCTGGTACATGTCGCGCAGCGTATAGAAGAACGAGACGCTGCCCAACCGCTCTTGGCGCAGGCCAAGATTGACGCTGGTCTCCAGACGCGCCTTGTCGTCGCTGCTGGCCATCGTCAGGGTGGCGTAGTCGCGGCTGAAGCCGCGTGCGAACAGTCCGCCGCTCACATATCTGCTGGAGCGCGAGTAACGCGCCGACCAGCCGCGCCCTGCCCCGCCGTTGTCGCGGCTGAAGGCGAGTGCAGTGTCGAACTCACCGAGCGTACCAAGGAGAAAGGTGGCACTGGCGCCGCCGTTGGTCACATCGGCGTCGGCCTCGGCGCGCAAGCCGGCGGTGAGCGCATCGGTAAAACCGATGCGGTGGTAGCCAAGGAAGGCGGCATCGCCATACTCGGCACTCTTCTCGCCGAACGCCTCACGCTGATACCCCACGCTGTAGCTGTAGTCGTGCAGCCCGGGCTTGAGCAGCTGGGCCGAGGTGTAGTAAGGCACGGTGATCCGCTCCTCACCGCCGTAGGCATCCTTGATTACCAGGGTCGCCTCGCCGGAGCCCTGCATGGTACCGACGTTGAGGAACTCGAACTCACCGGGAGAGAG
>DASWUD010000155.1:0-10001 GCA_036401755.1 Gammaproteobacteria bacterium | reverse complement strand
CAGCGTCACTTTAACGAGCCGCTCATCGATGCGGCGATCGTCGGGATGGAGCAGCAAATGAATGGTGCCTTCTCCACCAGTGAGCTCGCGCTGTCACTGCACGTGAGTTACCGCACCCTGCACCGTCGCTTCCAGGCAGTGACCGGCATGGCGCCGCTGGCCTATATGCACGCGTTGCGCGTGGAGCGTGCCAAGGAGTTGCTGGAGCAGACACGCCACAGCGTGGCGCAGATCGCGGCCGCGGTTGGCTACGACGATGAGACCTCCTTCCGGCGCATCTTTGCCCGTCACACGGGGCTCAGCCCCGCCGAATATCGCAAACGCTTTCGCCGCGCAAACACTGCCGACTCGCTGTAACACAAAGAGGTGGTAGGCGGGCTGCGGGCTCGGAACCCGGTCACATCTGGCGTGATGCACTGCGAGCGCAGAGCGTGGCGGGGTCATCAGCCGGGAAGAGATGGTACAATGGGTCCGCGAATGGTAGGACTATCTTCTGCATTTGCGCTGGCGTTCCTCACGGCGGCCAGCGCAACCGATTCATCGCCTGTTTGATTGTTGAAGCCACTGATGAGTTTTTCCCTGCGCAAATACCTGAAATTTCGTTATCTGGCACTGCTGTTTCTGGCAACCTCCGTTGTGGTTACGGTGGGGGTTGGCCTCTACGCCCTTTACCTGGATGGCAAGGTACGCGATCAGTTTGAAGGGCGCCGCTTTGCCTTGCCTGCGCGCGTCTATGCGCGCCCCCTCGAACTTTTTGTCGGTGTACCGCTGAGCGCGGAGGAGTTTGCCAAAGAGTTGCAGCGACTCGGTTATCAGCAGCCACTGCGTAGCAGCGAGCCAGGCTACTACCTGCGGCACGATAACGAATTCGAGGTGGTGACCCGCCCCTTCGTCTTCTGGGATGGCGCGCAGCCGTCGCTCACGCTGCACCTCTCCTTCGGTGCCGCCGGGCTGGAAGCGCTCACCAATAGCGCCGACGGTACGCCGGTAACCCTCACCCGGCTGGACCCCGAGTACATCGGCGGGATCTATCCGGCCCACAATGAGGATCGAGTACTGGTGAAACTCGACGAGGTGCCTGCCGACCTGGTGAATGGCCTCATTGCCGTCGAGGACCGCAAGTTCTATACCCATGCCGGCGTTGACCCGCGCGGCATTGTCCGTGCCCTGGTGAGCACCCTTTCGGGAGGGCCGCGGCAGGGCGGCAGCACCCTGACGCAACAACTGGTCAAGAACTTCTTCCTGACGCCGGAGCGTACCCTCAAGCGCAAGTTCAACGAAGCCCTGATGGCGCTGCTCCTCGACTATCACTACGAGAAGAACGAGATCCTCGAAACCTACATCAATGAGATCTATCTCGGGCAGGACAAGAATCGCGCCATTCACGGCTTCGGTCTGGCCGCCCAGTTCTATTTCGGCAAGCCGCTCAAGGAGCTCAGCCTGGCGCAGAGCGCCATGCTGGTGGGCATCGTGAAGGGGCCGAAGGTCTACGACCCCCACAAACATCCCGAGCGGACCAAGGAGCGGCGCAATCTCGCGCTAAGCCTGATGCGCGATCAGAAATTCATCACCGAGGAGCAGTTTCTCAAGGCGAAGATCGAGCCGCTGGGTGTGATCGCCAAAACCGCCATGGGCACCACGCGCTATCCTGCCTTTTTTGATCTGGTGCGCAAGCAGCTGTTGCGCGATTACCAGGAGGCGGATCTGCGCTCGGAAGGGCTGCAGATCTTCACCACCCTCGATCCCCGCACCCAGGCGGCGGCGGAGAACGCCCTGGTGACGCGGTTGACCCAAGACAAGAGCGTGGCCAAGGATGGCGCCCTGCTGGAGGGGGCGGTGGTGGTGACCGATTCACAAAACGGTGAGATCCAGGCGATGGTCGGGGGGCGTGACCCCAGCTATCCCGGCTTCAACCGGGCCCTCGATTCACGCCGCTCTATCGGTTCGCTGATGAAACCGGCGGTCTATCTTGCTGCACTGTCGGAGCCGAGCCGCTACACACTGATCACCCCAATGGATGACAGCCCGCTGACCTGGCGCGAGCCGGGACGACCTGCCTGGTCACCGAAGAATTACGACAAGGCCAACCATGGCGAGGTGGCGTTGCGCACCGCGCTGGCCAACTCCTACAACATCCCTACCGCACGCATCGGGCTGGACCTGGGGGTAGAGAAGGTCGTGGCAACGGCGAGCAGCCTGCTCGGTACCGAAGAGCCCATCCCGCCCTATGCCTCCAGCGTGCTGGGGGCTGTGCCGCTCTCGCCGCTGGAGGTGACCCAGATGTATCAGACCATCGCCAGCGGCGGTTTTCGCGTACCGTTGCGGGCGATTCGCGAGGTCCTCACCGCCGATGGCATCCCCCTGCAGCGCTATCCGCTCTCGGTGGAGCAGGTGGCGGATGCGGAGTCGATCTATCTGCTCACCACCGCCATGCAGGGGGTGGTGCGCGAAGGGACGGCCAAGGGTCTGGTGAAGTATGTACCCGCCGAGATCAATGTCGCTGGCAAGACTGGTACCACCGATGATTCGCGTGATGCCTGGTTCGCCGGTTTCACGGGCGATCGGGTCGCGGTGGTCTGGGTGGGCTATGACGACAACCGGCCAACACGCTTTACCGGTGGCAGCGGTGCCATGCCGATCTGGGGGCAGCTGATGGCACAGTTGAATCCCGAGCCGCTAGAACCGCCGCTGCCCGACAACGTGGAAAAGATCTGGATCGACGCGGCCACCGGATCGCGTGGTGATCTGGCGTGCCCGGAGGCGGTGGAGCTGCCGTTCATCAAGGGCAGTGCGCCTACCGAGGTGTCACCCTGCGTGGCTGAGGTGATGCCCGTGGAGAGCCTGTTCCCTGGCCTGTGACGCATCGCAAGGCGTGATGCGCCACAGGCTGTGCGTATTTCCGCGAGCCCGGCCAAGGGTGTACCATTGGCCATCCTTGTCATTTTTCTTCCTGAAATAGTGCCCATGTCTATCAAAGTCCTGTTCCGTACTCTCGCCCTGCTGCTTGCACTGGCCACGCTCTCCGCCTGTACCGGAATGCAGGGGCCAGGGGTGGCACCCAGCGATACGGCCGGCAGGTCGGGTACGACCGAGAGCGCGGGCAGCGACACCACACAGACCACTGACACCGCAGTGCTGCCCGACACGCCGCTCGATACGCCGCCCGACACCCCCGTCGAGCCACCCCCACCTTCGGCCAACCCCGCGGTCATCGCACTGCTGGACAATGCCCAGGCCGATGCCAGTGCCGGGCGCTTGCCGACCGCCACGGCCGCGATCGAACGCGCCCTGCGCATCGAGCCCAAGAATCCGGCGCTGTGGCAGAAGCTCGCCACGCTGAAATTGGAAAAGGGTGAATACCAGCAGGCGGAAAACTTCGCGGCGCGCTCCAATTCGTGGGCTGGCTCCAACAAGTCCATGCAAGCGCGGAACTGGCACATCATCAGCGAGGCACGCTCACTGCGTGGTGACAACGCCGGCGCCAAGGCCGCCCTGGCGCGCGCCAGGGCGCTGGAGCCAGCGGCGGCAGAGTAATCGGCTCCGGTGTGGGGCCTTCACCCAAGCGGGCGCAGCGAATTTATTTGGCCGCTACGCAGTCCCCGCCTTGTCGGTGCCCAATCAACCATCCCCGTTAGCGAACGGCGCTCGCTCTTAGTAGCCATCCATCACGCCCGCCGCAGAAGAAAATCCATAAAGCATCTGCGAGCAACCCGCACCGTTTATCAATAATCTAAATAAGATCGGATGGACTAGGGTCCAGCCCCACGTCTAATGGGTTCAACACCCACTCTCTATTCTCCTGCTTCCCACCATACTCGCTCGCACTGCCAAAACGCTGCACGTTGGTGGTCAGTTAAGCCGGGTATTGCCCAGTGTGTTTGGTGAGCAAAGAGGAGACCGTTCATGAGCGACGAAAAAGATGATGTTTCTACACTCAAATTTCTGATGACGCGACGAGGCTTTCTGCAGGTGCTCGGGGCCACAGGCGCGCTCTATTGGCTGGGACCAAAATTGATGCTGGGCGACAAGGTGTTGGCCCAAGCGCTGCCGGGCGGATCGATCGATCCCACCACCATTTTGAAATTTCAGACACCAATGCTGATACCACCGGTGATGCCCAAGGCGGGAAGGATCAGCCAACAGGGCAAGGTGATCGATTATTACGAGATCTCGGTGCGACAGTTTCTCCAGCAGATCCTCCCCGCGGGATTACCGGCAACGACCGTGTGGGGTTATGGTCCAGTGAGCGCTGCCAACAAGCGAGCGGTGATGTTGCATAACACCCCTGCGCTTACCATCGAGGCGAGCGTCGACACCCCGGTGCGCATCAAGTGGATCAATGAACTGGTGGATGCGCAAGGCAATTTCCTGCCGCATCTGCTGCCCGTCGACCCCACCCTGCACTGGGCCAATCCGCCCGGTGGTACCGCGGGCCGTGATATGCGCCCAACCTTCGACACAACCCCCGGTCCCTACACCGGCCCGGTACCCATGGTCACGCACGTACACGGCGCGGTGGGGGTTGGTGATGAGAGCGATGGCTACCCCGAAGCGTGGTTTCTGCCCGTCGCGGCGGACATTCCCGCAGGCTATGCCAAGCAGGGCAGCTGGTACGATTTTTATGCCGGCAAGGCGAAGGCGAAATTCACTGTAGATTGGGGTCCCGGCTATGCAGTCTTTCAGTATCCGAACAACAACCGTGCCTCGACCATCTGGTACCACGACCACACCCTGGGCATGACCCGGCTCAACGTCTATGCCGGGACCGCCGGCTTCTACCTGCTGCGCGGCAAGGGCAGCAATGTTACCGACAGTCGCGACGGCACGCTGGCCGTACTACCCGGTCCGGCGCCCCAGGAGTACGACACCTTCCCAACCAACAAGAGCTATTATGAGATCCCCATCGTGATCCAGGACCGCAGCTTTAACGCGGATGGCTCACTCTTCTATCCCGACAGCCGCACCTTCTTTGACCAATACGCGGGCCCCTATATTCCGTTTACCGATATCTCGCCCATCTGGAATCCCGAGTTCTTCGGCAATACCTTGATGGTCAACGGCAATACCTGGCCCTACCAGACCGTAGAGCAGCGCCGCTATCGTTTCCGTTTCCTGAACGGCTGCCAGTCACGCTTCCTCATTCTGGACTTTGCCAATATCCCGGGTGTCGAGGTATGGCAGATCGGCAACGAGGGTGGCTATCTGGCCGCACCGGTGAATCTCACGGCGATCAACAATAACCGCTCGCTGATAGCGCTGGCCGAACGGGCCGATCTGATCGTCGACTTTACCAATGTGGCGGTGGGCAACTACATACTGGGCAATCTGGGGCCGGATGAGCCCTTTGGCGGGGGCCAACCCGGTGTGGACTTCACACCATCCGATCCTGCCACCACCGGCCAGGTGCTGGAGTTCCGCGTGGTGCCCGCTGTCGCGCCCGATCCAAGCACACCACCGCAGTTCCTGGTGCTGCCGCCGGTCACACCATTGCCCGCCGAGACAGTGGTACGCCCGCTGGTGTTGGCCGAAGTGACTTCGCCCGTCAATGACGGCCCCGCTGCCGCGTTGTTGGGGCCTGTCGCGGGTGATCCAAATGGTGGGCCGGCCACGTTTAATGGGTTGCGCTGGATGGAACCGCTCACGGAGAATCCGTCGCTCGGCACCACCGAGGTGTGGGAGATCTACAACGCAACCGAAGACGCCCATCCGATCCATGTGCACGAGGTCGTATTCGAGGTGGTCAACCGCCAGGCGATCACCGTGGACATGATGGCAAACACGGTGCAGGTCACCCCCGGCTCGGTGCCGGTGCTGCCAAATCCGTGGGAGAGTGGCTTCAAGGATACGGTGATCACCTATCCTGGCGAAGTGACACGCATCCGTGCCCAGTTCGTCAATCCCGGCCAGTTTGTCTGGCACTGTCACATCATTGAACATGAAGACAACGAGATGATGCGACCCTATCGGGTTGGGCCGATGCAGGATGGTCAACCAGGTAGCATGCTGATGCCGTGATTGGCGGCAGAAGATGCCGGCCCGCGTGGCCGGCATTGCTTTAGCAGTTCACATCTCGTTCAACTTTCCGCGTATGCAGCGGCGCTCAAGGCTCTTTATACGAGCCATGCCCCGCACGGTGGCTATATTTGATCCATCTTCCATGGAGTGAGAAAAGATGGTCAAGTTGATGATGGGCACCATAGCGGTGTTGATCGCGGCATTACTGATTTTTGCCGCAGTGCAACCCGGCAACTTTCGGATCCAGCGTTCGCTGGAGATCAAGGCCCCGCCCGAGCGAATCTTCGCGCGCCTCAATGACTTCCACCAATGGGCGGCCTGGTCGCCATGGGAAAAGATTGATCCCGCCCTAAAACGCACCTACAGCGGGGCAGCGTTCGGCAAGGGGGCGATCTACGCCTGGCGCGGCAACCAGGATATTGGCCAGGGACAGATGGAGATCATCGAGTCCCAACCTCCCTCCAAATTGGTGATCAAGATCGATTTTATAAAGCCTATCGAGGCGCATAACACCGTGGAGTTCGTGCTCGAAGCGCATGATGGAATTACCACGGTGACACAAACCATGTATGGCCCGAGCCCGTTCATCTCCAGGGTGATGAAGTTGTTTTTTGATACGGACCGCATGATTGGCGAAAAATACGAAGAGGGGCTGGCTGCACTCAAATCAATCGCTGAGTCAGGGTAGACATTCATTTATCGAACAGTTCACCCCACCTGGCTGTTTGCTGCAGTGTCGGCACCCAAGTTGCAGCGCTGATCACAGGCGGGCATCACGGGTTAGTGCGGGGACATGATATTCTGGCGGTACCGCAACGGGGATGCCGAGGGTCTCGGCCTGCCATGCTTACACAGACGGAGAAAACAATAATGAACGTTGCAGGAAGAGTTCTCCTCGCGCTACTGGCGATCGGCTGGTTGCCGCTGGCGGTGGCGAGTGACAGCAGCACCGCACTTGATGAGGAGTGCATTCCCGAACCGATCTTCGAGGGCAAGGTGTGCACCGTGCAGGCCAACCGCGCTGCCAATGTGGGGGTGATCCTGATCCACGGGCTCAATGGTTCCGTTGACGACTGGAGACATACCCTGCCGGCACTGGCGAAGAATTTTCACGTAGTCGCCTTCGACCTGCCCGGTTTCGGCAAGTCGGACAAGGGTAGCCAGCTCTACTCACCGACCTCCTATGCCCGTCTCGCGCAGTTCCTGGCCGACCGTTATTTTTCCAGCAAGCCCTACCACATCATCGGTCACTCGATGGGGGGCGCCATCGCCCTGCGTTATGCCGCATTGCGTCCGCTGCGCTTCCAACGACTGGTGTTGCTCGATGCTGCGGGTATCCTTCATCCCCTGGTGATCTCGAAATTTCAGGCCGGCTCGCTGGTGGAGCGGGCCAGCGGGGTGAAACAGACGCGCGGCATGGCCGAGCGTGTTTCGGGCAAACTGCTGGAGCTGGCCGACAAGTTGCCGATCCTGCCCACCGATATCGTCAACACCTCATTGGGTCGCGATGTGGTGCTCAGCGGTGGTCCGGCGAAGATCGCGGCGCTGGCCCTCTCCTCTGAGGATTTCAGCTTTGCCGTGGCTTCGGTTACGGAGCCTACTCTGATCCTCTGGGGTGATAATGATCTGACCGTGCCGCTGCGTACCGGACAGGTGCTGGCCGCACGCTTGGCACAGGCGCGGCTGGAGATCATTGCCGGTGCCGGACACGAACCGATGAATGATCAGTCCGAGCAGGTCAACGCCCTGATCAACGCCCACCTGCTGGCAGACGCGGCGACGCTCGCAAAACAGTTGCAGAAGGTCGCGCCCGCCACCGCCTTGCGCAGCGAACGGGTCGCCAGCTGTAACGGGGAATCCGACAAGTTATTCAGCGGCGACTATCGCAGTCTGGAGCTGCGTGATTGCACCAACGTCGCCATTCACAACGCGCGCATCGGCAAACTCACCGTGATCAATTCGCGCGTAACCCTGCTCGACACCGCGATCATCGGGGCGGAGGAGGGGTTGGTCGCGGAGAACTCCAACATCACCATCACCAACGGTGAGATCTCCGGGGTGATCGCCGTCAATGCCGTGTCGAGCCGCCTCGACCTGGCCGGCGTGCAGCTGAAGGGAAGCCAGGATGCCGTCAAGGCGGTGGCCAGCAAACTGGTCTGCTCCCTCTGTGAAGTGAAGAGTCCCCATCGGGTGGGTGCGCTGCATGATTACAAGAGTATTGATAACGATGTGCTGTGAGCACCCAGTGCACGCATGGCGCGAACAAGGGCAATGATTGATGGCGTTTAGTGGCTTCTTGGTGGCTTGCCGTAGAGCTCCCGCAACTCCTCCTTGGCCTGTTCGAGGATCATGCGTTGCTGCGCGGGCAGATTCCTCCCGGCACGGTTGATGTAGAAGTTGAGCATCGACATGGCGGAGCGAAACGGTGTGGACTTGCGTCGTGCGCTGGCGTCGGCAGAGCGTTTCAGTGAGCGGGCGATCTGGCGCGGGTCGTGCAACGTGAAGACCCCGGCTTCGAGGTCGAGGGCATTGCTGGTTTGGGTGACCTGCTGTGACCATTTTTTCGGCGGGTCGTCGGGCATATAGGCTCCTGGTGTCTCAGTTCGGAACATTTAGTTAGCGCCCCACGGCCTTGTCGCCGCGCAGTGTCATGATTGTGCTGCTCGCCTGTGCCGCCACCTTGCCATCGTCGCGCACGATCTCGCAGACGTAGTGGCTGAGTGTTTTGCCGTGCTGCACCGGGCGCGCCATTGCGCGCAGGGTCGATTGCCACACCGGGCGAAAGAAGCTCACCGTCACCGCGATGGTGGTGAAACTCTCGCCCTCGGCGAGGGTGGTCGAGTGTGCGGTGCCGATGGCGGCATCGGCCAGCTCGCAGAGCAGGCCACCATGCACCGTCCCTTGTTGGTTACCGTGGCGCGCCACATCCGCATCGATCTCCACGGTGGCCACGCCGTAAGCGATATCGGTGATCCGCATCCCGAGTGTTTGTGAAATGGCGGTGGGGTAGCGCAGGTGTGTGGTGTCGTGCTCCTGCAACGTTTCGCTCACCTGGCGCGTCAGATACTCGAGAACCGGAAGTGGATGGTGGGGACGATTCATGGGGGCTCCTGATTTTAAGTTATTGAACGGCGCCTTTGCCGTGCTGCTGCGATTTAGGTGGTCTGATTCGTGGCGTATGCTAGGGCGCAGCAAGGCGTGTGGCGTAATGAATTGTTTGAATCAGGGCTGATAACATTTTGCTATGAAACTCCAGCACCTCCGTTTTTTTACTGCGGTCGTTGAGTGCGGTGGCGTCATCAAGGCCGCAGAGCGGCTGCACCTTACTCAACCGGCCGTCTCGACGGGCCTTCGCGCACTGGAAGATGAGCTGGGGGGAGCGCTGTTTCATCGTGGCACACAACGACGACTCAGCCTGACGCCTGCGGGACGGCGCTTCTATCGCCATGCCCTGGCGATCCTGCAGCAGTGCGATAGCGCCCGCGCAGATTTTGCAGGCCAGGGCGAGGAGGGGGTGGCGGTGCGCATCGGCGTGCTCGATACACTGTCGCAAACGCATCTCCTCGGACTTCTGGCACGCTTGGCCGAGCGGCAGCCGCAGTGGAAGGTCGAGATCTGGGAGGGGTCGATGCAGCGACTCACCACCTGGCTTGGTCAGGGGCGCATCGACCTGGCCTGGACCAACATCCACGATCAGAGCGATGGCCAGCGCCTGCTCTGGCGTGAACCACTGGTGGCAGTCGTCGCGTCGCCGCACAGCTTTGCCATGCGTCCCACGCGGGCTATCGCGATAGAAGAGCTGGCGAGCGAGCCCTTTGTACACCGCTCGCGCTGTGAACTCGATGCGTTGGGTCGCGCACAGTTGCGCGCCGCCGGCATCACGCTACACGTGGTGGCGCGCGCCGAGCGGGATGAACTCGCCTTCCAGCTGGTGAGGGACGGTCGTGCCATTACCCTGGCACCGCACAGCCTGGTCCCCGCCGACC
>DASWUD010000154.1:0-5382 GCA_036401755.1 Gammaproteobacteria bacterium | reverse complement strand
GAACATCGCCGCCGGAAAATCGCCATTGCCGAGTGATGTCTCCGAAGCGGCCCAGCTGGCGCGCCGCGAGATCCACGAAGCGCTCAAGCAGGCGCTCGGCGACTTCGGCAAATACCAGTTCAACACCGTCATCGCCGCCTGCATGAAGATGCTCAACGCGCTCGGCAAGGTGCACGGCCACGGCATGGCCAATGTGCACCACGAAGGCTTCTCCATCGTGCTGCGCCTGCTCTCGCCGATTGCCCCGCACATCGCCCACACCCTGTGGCGCGAACTCGGTTACGGCAACGATATCCTCGAAGCGCCGTGGCCTGCTGTGGATGAGTCGGCCCTCAAGCGCGACACCATCGAGCTGGTGGTGCAGGTGAACGGCAAGCTGCGCGGCCAGGTGAGCGTGCAGGCCACTGCCGACAAGAACGCCATCGAGCAGGCCGCCCTCGCCGATGCCAATGTGCAGAAGTTCATCGAGGGGATGGCGCTCACCAAGATTATCGTGGTGCCGGGCAAGCTGGTGAACATCGTGGTGAAGCCACAGTGATCGGGTTCAAGGAGCCCGCTGCAATGAAGCGGTTTTTTTCGTTACTCATTCCTTGCGCGTTGCTCCTGCTCTCTGCCTGCGGCTTCCACCCGCGCGGTGCGCTCTCTTTGCCGCAGGGCGCGGAGAAGATCTATCTCTCCGGTGTCGATCCCTCGCTGCCGCTGGCGCGTGATATCGCCATGCTCTACACGCGCGCCGGCGGAACCGTAGTCGACAAGCGTGACGAGGCCGAGGCGGTGCTGGAGATCCTCGGCGAGAGCAACGATCGCCGTGTCGCGGCGGTCAACTCCGAGGGTCGCGTCAGCCAGTTCGAGCTCTATTACGCGCTCAGATTCCGCATGCTCGATCTGCGTGGCGAGATCATCCACCCGGAGAGTTCGGTGGGGGTGACGCGCGATTACGCCTTCGACCCCAACAACGTGCTCGGCAAGGCACAGGAAGAGGGACTGTTGCGCGACGACATGCGCCAACAGGCAGTGGGACAGATGTTGCGTCGCCTGGCGCGCGGTACCCACTTTCCCAAGTCTGACGGTAACCCTGATGCGGCTGCGCCCTGATCAACTCGCCAGCCAGCTGCGCCAGCGCCTCAGCCCGGTCTATCTAGTCAGCGGTGACGAACCGTTGCAGCTGCAAGAGGCGGCCGATGCCGTGCGCGCCGCGGCGCGCGCCCAGGGTTTCAGCGAGCGGCAGGTGCTCCATGCAGAAGGCGGTTTCGACTGGGGCGCACTCGGAGCCGAGGCCGATGCCTTGTCGCTGTTTGCCGAACGCAAGATCATCGACCTGCACCTCCCCTCCGCCAAGCCGGGCGACAAGGGGAGCAAGGCGCTACTGGAGTACACCGCGCGGCCGCCCGAGGATAATTTGCTGCTCATCACCGCCGGCAAGCTGGAGCGCGAGCAGCAGAACAGCAAGTGGTTCAAGGCCATCGACGGCTGCGGGGTGGTGGTGCAGGTGTGGCCACTCGAGCAGAGGGCGCTGCCCGACTGGATCGAACAGCGCCTCGCCGCGCGCGGTCTGAGCGCCACTCCCGAAGCGATCGCACTGTTGGCCGAGCGGGTGGAGGGCAACATGCTCGCCGCCGCGCAGGAGGTGGAGAAGCTGGTGATGCTCTACGGCAGCGGTCAGCTCGATGCGGAAGCGGTGCGTGGCGCCGTCGCCGACTCCTCCCGCTACGATGTCTTCGAACTGGCCGATGCGGCGCTGGCCGGTGATGCAACGCGCTGTGCACGCATCCTTACGGGCCTGCACGGCGAAGGGGAGGAGCCGGTGCTGATCCTCTGGGCACTGGTGCGCGAGATCCGCACCCTGGCGCTCATCGCCGCGGCGCAGGCCGAGGGCACACCGCTCGATACACTGTTCAGCCAGCAGCGCATCTGGGACAAGCGCAAACCGCTGTTCCGCGCCGCCCTCGGCCGTCACTCCGCACGCCGCTGGCAGCAACTACTGCGCCGCGCTGCCCGCGCCGACCGCGTCTGCAAGGGGATGGAGCAGGGCAGTGCCTGGGATGAACTGTTACAATTGAGCCTGCTGATGGCCGGGACGCGTATCGTGTAACGGGTACCTCTAAAAATTCGCTGAAGTCGCGCTGGCTGCGTTGGAAACGAACTCAAAATGCTCATTTACTCCGTGTAAACTCCGCTTTTTCGTTCGTTTCCGCCTTGCCATCATCGACTTGATCGAATTTTTAGAGGTACCCTTGAGATGTTTATGTCGAAAAGCGATACAACGGTAACTTACTAATGAACATCAAGGATTACATGCAACAGGTAGGGCAGCGCGCCCGCGCTGCGGCGCGCGCCATGGCCCGTGCCGATACCAACGCCAAGAATGGGGCGCTGCACGCCATCGCCGATGCGCTGCTGGCGCAACAGAATGAACTCATCGCCGCCAACCGCAAGGATATGGAGGCGGGCAAGGCACAGGGACTCGACGCGGCGATGCTCGATCGTCTGGAACTCAATGCGGCGCGCATCGCTGCCATGGCCGAGGGGCTGCGCCAGATCGCCGCACTGCCCGATCCGGTTGGCCAGATCAACGAGATGAATTATCGTCCCTCCGGCATCCAGGTGGGCAAGATGCGCGTGCCGCTCGGCGTCATCGGCATCATCTACGAATCGCGCCCCAACGTCACCGCCGATGCGGCGGGCCTCTGCCTCAAGTCGGGCAATGCCTCCATCCTGCGCGGCGGCTCCGAGTCGCTGCACTCCAACCAGGCGATCGCCGCCGCCATCAAACATGGGCTGCAGCAGGCCGGCCTGCCCGCCGATGCGGTGCAGGTGATCGAGACCGCCGATCGCGCGGCGGTGGGGGAGCTCATCACCATGACCAAATATGTGGATGTGATCGTGCCGCGTGGCGGCAAGGGACTCATCGCGCGCGTCAGCAACGAGGCACGCGTGCCGGTGATCAAGCATCTCGATGGCGTCTGCCATGTCTATATCGACGACCGTGCCGATCTGGAGAAGGCGATCCGCATCGCCTTCAACGCCAAGACCCATCGCTACGGCGTCTGCAATGCCATGGAAACGCTGCTGGTGGCCGAGGAGATCGCCGAGCAGGTGTTGCCGGAGCTGGGTGGCATGTACCAGGAGAAGGGCGTCGAGCTGCGCGGTTGTGAAACTACGCGCAACATCCTCTCCTATGCGCTCGCGGCCAGCGCCGAGGATTGGGACACCGAATACCTGGCGCCGATCCTCGCCATCAAGGTGGTGAAAGATCTCGATGAGGCGATCGAGCATATCGATCGCCACAGCTCGCGCCACACCGATGCCATCGTCACCGAGGATCTCAGCCGCGCGCGCCGCTTCCTCGCCGAGGTCGACTCCAGCTCGGTGATGGTCAACGCCTCGACCCGTTTCGCCGACGGTTTCGAGTATGGGCTCGGTGCCGAGATCGGCATCAGCACCGACAAGATCCACGCGCGTGGTCCGGTGGGGCTGGAAGGGCTGACCTCGCAGAAGTATGTGGTGCTGGGTGACGGCCACATTCGCCAGTAGTTTGATGGGCCGGTTGCGCACCGTAGTCGCCGCGCTGTTGATGGCGGTGGCGCCACTGCTGGTCGCACAGGAGCGGCACAGCGAGGCATTGCGCCAGCAAGTGGAGCAGCTCAACCGCGACAACGCCGCACTCGATGCGCAGAATGAAGAGCTGCGCCGGCGGATCGCCGCGCTGGAACAACAGACGCGCGAACTGACGCCGTTGGCCCTGCAACCACAGCCGATGCCGGCGCGCAAAGAGTACCTGGGCTATTACGGACTGGCCGCGCTCGTCGTGGCACTGCTGGCCGGAGTGGTCGGTTGGCGGTTCATTGTGGCGCGCAGGAGACGGGCGTGAGCGGCTCGGCACCGACGCCCCTCGGCATCTTCGGCGGTACTTTCGATCCGATCCACTACGGCCACCTGCGCCCGGCGCTGGAGTTGCGCGAGCAACTGGCCCTCGGCGAGGTGCGCTTCATTCCCGCTGCAATCCCTCCCCACCGTGGTGAGCCTGGGGCATCACCGCAGCAGCGGCTTGCCATGTTGCACCTGGCGCTGGACGGCATCGAGGGGATGTCCATCGACGAGCGCGAACTGCGGCGCGAGGGCCCCTCTTATATGGTCGACACCCTGCGCTCACTGCGTGACGAAGTGGGTGCGCGTCCCCTGGTGCTGCTGTTGGGGTTCGATGCCTTTCTCGGCCTGGCAGCGTGGCATGAGTGGCATTCGATCATTGCGCTGGCCCATCTCGCTATCGCCACCCGCCCCGGCTGGGAGCGTGCGCAGCTGCAGCAACAACCCGAGCTGGCGCAGTTGTGGCACGAACGTGGCAGCGATGATGTCACGCCGCTCCAGCAAACCCCGGCAGGCCACATGGTCATGGTGGAGGTGACCCCGCTGGCCATCTCTGCCACCGCGATACGTACACAGCTGCGACAGGGGCGCACGGCGCGCTTTCTGTTGCCCGATGGTGTGCTTGACTATATTGAACGCAACCGGCTCTACCTGAGCGATTAAAGAAGAGAGTTGATGAATACCGAACAGATCAAAGAGATCGTTGTGCATGCCCTCGAAGACCTCAAGGGCAAGGATATCCATGTCATCAATGTGCACGGCAAGACCAGCGTCACCGACATGTTGGTGATCGCCAGCGGCACCTCCACGCGCCAGGTGCGTTCACTGGCCGAAAACGTGGTGGTAAAGGCGAAGGAGCAGGGGCTAAAGCCCATCGGTGTCGAAGGTGATGACAGCGGCTGGGTGCTGGTCGACCTGGGCGAGGTGGTGGTGCACGTGATGACCCCCGAGATGCGCGACTACTACAACCTGGAACGGCTGTGGGGCGAGGACACGCCGTCCGGTTCGTTGCATTAAAAAACATGCAGATCCACCTGCTTGCCGTCGGCACCCGCATGCCCGGCTGGGTCGAAGAGGGGTACGGCGACTATGCCAAGCGCCTCCCCGCCGAGTGTGCCCTCAAGCTGGTGGAGATCCCCATGGCCAGGCGCGCCAAGGGCAACAATGACATCCCTCGCCTGATGGCTCAGGAGGCAGAGCGCATCAACACCGCGATTCCGCGTGGCGCGCGTGTCGTGGCGCTGGAAGTGGGCGGCAAGGCGTGGTCCACCGAACAGCTCGCCCAACGCCTCCAGCAGTGGCTCGGCGATGGCCGCGACGTGGCGCTGCTGGTGGGTGGTCCCGATGGCCTCGACCCTTCTCTGCGCCAGCGTGCCGACGAACTCTGGTCCCTCTCCCCTCTGACGCTGCCCCATCCGCTGGTGCGTATTCTGCTGGCCGAGCAGATCTATCGTGCCTGGTCGATTTTGAATAATCATCCGTATCACCGTTAGTCTCCACGATTTTTTGTGGGAG
>DASWUD010000153.1:0-12079 GCA_036401755.1 Gammaproteobacteria bacterium | reverse complement strand
GGATTCCGTCTAGTACCGATCTCCGGTCATGGTGGCGGGTAGTGTCTTCCATGCCTTATACTCCTGTTAGTTTGAGTGGTTATAACATGGACGTGAGGCTTGCTCAATTATGGACCACTCTATTGAAACAGGGTCCGATTCGGCACGGCGCTTTTGGGGCCGATATATAAATATCCTTGAAGAACAAGGAGTTAATCTCAAAGTTAGGCGTTGGTATGTAAAGCGTATTGAGCAATACATTACGCATTACGAAGGTCAGCGCCTCCGCACCCACACCTCGCAACACATCGTCGATTTTCTTACCCAATTAGGGCGTGAAGGTCAGCTATCAGACTGGCAATTCCGGCAAACGGTCGATGCTATACGGATTCTTTTCTGCTCTTTCCTGAGACTGAGTCCGTGTTCACTGGTTGATTGGGATTACTGGATGGAAGCCTCCATGAGGCTTACCCCACGTCATGCCACCCTGGCTAGAGAAGCTGTCGCGGACCCTTCGGATGAACAGCTGCCCAGGAATTTCACGATTCAAGAGGTACGCGGCCGTTTCGCTGATGCACTTTCACGTTTGATAGCCGAGATTCGGGCACGCGCCTATTCGATAAGGACAGAGCAGAGCTACGAGCAGTGGGTTGTCAGGTTTTTGGCATCACAACCTCACTCGTCTCTGGATGAGCTGTCGGCGGATGATGTCAGGCGGTTTCTCGATCATCTGGTGCTCAAGCGTAATGGGAGCCGTCAGGGACAGACCACGGTTTAGCACCGACTTGCGCGGAAACCGTGGTCTGAGCTAGCCCGGATAAAGCACAGCAATACCTCTTTCCAAGCAGGAAAGATCAAGTAAGCTTGCCAATATGTCGCAAGTTCAAATCCTGCGGATTAACACTAGCCTTGGCATTCAGAATCCACTGCCCCGAAAAATCAGGCCGCACCTGCGCTGAATTGCTGGCATTTATAGCAGCTACAGGTGAATGGCTTGCAAGCAGCCAATTAGACCCCCATCCATAGCACCATGATGAAACGCAGATCGGTCGTCATGGATCACCCTTCAACGCTATGCTT
This sequence comes from Gammaproteobacteria bacterium, assembly GCA_036401755.1. Classification (GTDB taxonomy): domain Bacteria; phylum Pseudomonadota; class Gammaproteobacteria; order Thiohalomonadales; family Thiohalomonadaceae; genus DASWUD01. Next base: position 11,020 of record DASWUD010000153.1, on the reverse strand, counting down.
CGCCTGCATCAATCCACGCCATGCGACGGTTGCAATCACCAGCCATACTGTGGACCGCATAGCCATGGCGATCACCGTACGCAATTCGTAAGCGCCACCGTTATAGATATAGCCGCCAAGCAAAATAAATATGAAGAGGTTGGCCACCGCTATGCCGGCAGCCAGCCAAGCTGCGAAGTCTTTCTGAAGCCACAGCCCTATGCCGGCAATGACATAGGCAAAGCCAGCAAGGAAATTAAACCAAAGAACGAAAGGAACATAGTTACCCGCTGCCAACCGCGCGGCACTGTCACCAAATAACACCGTGCCTCCCTCCTTGATGGTCAGCAGGCCGAAGGCAACAGCCACCAGTGAAATAGCCCATTGTGCATATCCACGTTGCTGCTTGAGATTACCCATAACGAATACTCCTCTTTCATGTAATGAAAAACCAATTTCTCCTATACCCGTACTACTTATCTACATACTTCGCACCATAGAAGTGTCCTATGAAAGGCTTGCGAAATTCGTTGTGGCAGTTAAAGCAGCTCATCTGAAGTTTCTGAAAGGCAATGATGACGCCCGCACCATCTTCCGCTCTAGCAGCTTTCTCCACTGCGAGCGCCTGCTTCTGGGTCTCGCCGTCATAGGCTTTGAACTTGGTCATGTTGGTGCCTACAAAATTCAGGATGCGTATTTTTTCGGAAAGCGGCGGCTGCGGGTGCTCGGCAATCGACAACGCTGTTTTTTCTACCAGCTTCCACTCTTCACGAGAAATACCCTCCGTTATGGTCTGCATGTTCTGCCCCAACTCATTCATGATCTTACGCAATTCGAGAGGTTCAGAGGCAGTCACCGCCTTCATGGAAAACAATAATCCGGTGACAAGACAAAAGATTCGATGTTTATGTTTCGTCATGCCTGCCCCATGATTGTTCTAGAATTCAACACTCAGTGCGATCGAACCGTAGGCGTGATTCGTTCGCTGCTCCTCGAACTCGCGTGTGCGGTACACTCGCATCAGTGCCAGCCTGTAACCGTGACTCCCCATGATCCCATGGATGCTGATCCCGCCCCCGGCCTGACCGACCCAGGGGCGGCGGGTGACACTGTGGCTATCTCCCAGGAGGTTGCCGTCGAGTGAGAAATCGTAGGCGACGAACTTCCCTTCGAGCGTCCCGAACAGGTGTACTCCGGCGCGTGGCCGGCGCTCAGTCGCAAGGGAGGTGATAGATCCACCGTTGCGTGCGGCTGGTGAGGGGGCACGATTCTCGGCACCCGGCCTGATGGGATAGCTGCCGAAGTCGTTGGGGAGGTTCCACCCCAAGCGCCCTTCAATACCCAGCGTTGCGGAAGTCTCGATATTGCCTAGGCGAAGGCCGACCGTCTTGATCGTATCTGTGGCAAAACCGGGGATGATGACGCCCGTCCCTCTAAACGCCTTGTACTTGCGGTCAAAGGCCAGTTGCAGGGCGGCTTCGCTTTTCAGTTGGTTGTCCCAGCCATGAAACCGTTTCGAGCCAACCGCATCATGCACCTCATTTTGCGATTGTTCGGCGAATGACCAGGGGCCGATCACACCCAAGGTGATCTCGCGTGTATCGAGTATTTCGCTATCGGACACAACCGGTCTGCGCCGATTCCAGGCGAGGCCCACATACAGCAAGCCGGCATAGGGCCGATCGTCCGTGATCACATCCGCGCGGGAATAATCCTCCGGTGTGTACATGGACTGACCGAATTTCACCACCACGTTTTGACTCTGTGCAGGATCGTCAGCACCCACCCAAAACTGCGGGTTCATGAACTTGATAAGCTGCGCATGCAGGCGCACCGGCATCGGCAAACACTCGGTCTGCAACTGCCCGGCAATATCATGAGAAACCGCCGTAATGGCCACCCCACTCGTATAGTTCTGGTCGGTTTTGGTAAACATGTCATTCTCGACCCGCAGGGTGCCGCCCCGGAATTTGATCGTCTGATCTGCGCCGCATGCTGTCGTGCTGCCCATCCCGTCACCACTCTCGGCCTTTGCCTGCGGCAAGCAAAGACTGCTCAACAGCAGCGCGTGTACGAGGTACCACAAACGCGACCAGCAACAGGCTGTGGTGAGAGGCGCAGCAGAAAGCGCAAGTGGAGAAGGCAGCCAACTAGCCATCATTTCGATGCCCAGCCGCCCACCTCAGACGAGGGGAAAAGGGATTTGAATCGACTCTCCCTTCTTGTCTCCGACAACCCCTTGGCCCCATACCCTACCTGCCCGCATAAAGTTAGTAATCTATTACTATCTTACGCAGACAAAGTAATATGTCAAATACATCAAATGTTTGGGAAGGAACGGTGAATGTTCACCAGTTGGGACTTTCGGGATATCCTCCCACTAAAACCCATCTACTTGTTTCACAACAAGTTTGTGCTAAATTTCTGCGCAACTCTCGGCCTTGAAAACCCTGATGGGTCATGAAAACGCAAGTGTGAATCGCCACTCATACTTCCTGGCGTACGCATCCAATCAGTGAGTGTAGGCAACAAACTCTTCGTCAGAAGCGATGCAAACTGGGGCGGTTGTTGCCTTACTGATGACACAGGCTGTGCAATGCCCGGGAAGGCAACTCTGGGTAATCGTGCCATGTATCGTCCTTGAACATGAGTGTCGGTTCATAACGGAGTTTTTCATCTGACTCCGATGCCTCGACATAACGCCGTATCGCGGTGAAGGACCTAATGCCTCGTTATGAGTGCGTAGTGGTACAACACAGCTAAGCCTGATGTCTGCTCCTATCTGACTTCGACTTCTAACTTTATAACTGATAGCTGGTTGATGTCCGCTACTGGCCGATGGGAGACATAGTCGGTAGTGAAGATATAACGCGACCTCTTTTCGAGTGTTATTCACATACTCAATTCACCTCAAATTATCATGATGAAAGAAGCATGGCGGTAGGAGTTTAATGCCAGTCACTTAAGGTGGAAGAGGTATATTTGCCCCCTCACCCCAACCCTCTCCCGGAGGAAGAGGGGGTGATAGCTATAGCCTTACCCGGAATCTTTTGAATAGGGATGACTGGCACACGGGGTGTATTAAGGAAACACCTCAAGGGATCGATTGCTCGGTGAGTGATGGAGCGGCTTGTTGTTGTGGTCGCATCAACCCGTGCGCCGTGATGCACTGCATGGGCGCTGACCCAAGCGGCTAAATATTTTTCTCCAGAACCTGAATATTCCTCTGCTCCCAAAGCGCTCGCCCGAGGTCACTATGAGCTTGGATAGAGCCACAGTTTTGGGAAAATTTGGGCAAATCGGGAGTGCTTATGGATTGCGCGCGACGCTGACTTGCTGAGTTTAGATGGTGCGAAAGAAGAGACTCGAACTCTTACGGGTTGCCCCGCTGGAACCTAAATCCAGTGCGTCTACCAATTCCGCCACTTTCGCATGGGTGAGGGATTATACATGCATCCAGCGCGGCAGAAACTGGCTCATGCGGTGGAGCGCTGAACTTTGAAAATAAACTGAGGGAGAGAAATTGGTGGGCCGTGTAGGATTCGAACCTACGACCAATTGATTAAGAGTCAACTGCTCTACCAACTGAGCTAACGGCCCCAAGAAGCGCGCAATTTAACCAGAAACCGGCGGAGTGATCAACCCCCTCGCAGCACTTCATCGAAAGCGGCCATGTTATTATCGGTTGCATCAAATAACCGGACTGTTGTGTTGGAATTCAGCTATCTCATCGCGCCCCTGCTCATCGGCCTGTTCAGTACCCTGCACTGCCTGGGCATGTGTGGCGGCATTATGGGTGCCCTCACCTTCAGCCTGCCCGCCGAAGTGCGCCAGCAGCGGGGACGCCTGGGACAATTCCTCTTCGCCTACAACCTGGGACGCATTGCGAGCTACGCCCTCGCCGGTGCGTTGCTCGGCTCGCTCGGTGGCTCGCTCTTCGCTCTCATCAGTCCCCGCGTGGGGTATCTGCTCATCCAGGTGGGCGCCGCACTGATGATGACCGGGGTCGGCCTCTATCTGGCCGGCTGGTTCCCCCGCTTTGCCCGCATTGAGCGACTCGGTGAACCGCTCTGGCGCCGCATCGAGCCTTTTGGGCGCAAGCTGCTGCCGGTGCGCCACCCGCTCCAGGCACTCCTCTACGGCATGATTTGGGGGTGGCTGCCGTGCGGTCTGGTCTACACCGCGCTGTTGTTGACCGTCACCAGCGGCGATGCGCTCGCCGGGGCCTTCTACATGACCGCGTTCGGGGTAGGTACTTTACCGGCGATGACCGGAGCCGGTATCCTTGCCCGTCAGATGATGGGCCTGGCGCGCCGTCCTGTCGCCAGGCGCATGGCCGGGGCAGTCGTGATCGCAATGGCGCTGGCCGGCGTGCTCTTCCCCAACCAGCTCCACCACCTGGGGCCCTTCTCCAACAAACAACAACCTGTGGAATGCATTCAATGAACGCCTTCGAACAGTCCATGAAAGGGAGCGCACCCGAGTTCCGCGCGCTGCTGCGCTCCGCACAGATCGCGGCTGCCACCGATGTCACCGTGCTGCTGCTCGGCGAGAGCGGCACCGGCAAGGAGCTGCTGGCGCACGCCATGCACGCCGAGAGCCCGCGCCACGCTGCCCCGTTCGTCGCGATCAACTGCGCCGCATTGCCCGAGAGCCTCGCCGAGTCGGAGCTGTTTGGCCATCGCAAGGGGGCCTTCACCGGTGCGGTCAACCACAACCCCGGCCGCATCCGCAGTGCCGAAGGGGGTACGCTGTTTCTCGACGAGGTGGGCGAGCTGCCGCTCAACATCCAGGCCAAGCTGCTGCGCTTTCTCGAATCGGGTGAGTGCCAGGCGGTCGGTGAAACCTGCCCGGTGCAGAGCAATGTGCGCATCATCGCCGCCACCCACCGTGACCTCTACGAACAGGTACAACGCGGCGCGTTCCGCGAGGACCTCTACTACCGGCTCAACGTGGTGCCGCTGGAGCTGCCGCCGCTGCGCCAGCGCTGCGACGACATTCCACTGCTGCTGGAGCATCTCATCAGCGAGCTCGCTGCCCGTTATGAGCTAGAGGCGCCACGCTTCAGCACAGCAGCCCTCACCGTGCTGCGTGGCTATCGCTGGCCGGGCAACGTGCGCGAGCTGCGCAACTTCTGCGAGCGCATGGTGGTGCTGCTGGCCGGACGTGAGATCCAGCCAGGCAATCTGCCGCGCGAGATGCAGGTGGCACCCGTCGAGCGCGCCAACCCGTTTGCCCTCCCCGACAGCGGTCTGCGCCTCGAAGAGCTGGAGCAGTCGTTGATCCGTCAGGCACTCGACAAGACCCATGGCAATCGCAGTCGCGCCGCCCGCCTGCTGGGACTGAGCCGCGATACCCTGCTCTATAGGTTGAAGAAATACGCCATCGGCTGAGCTCTCCTGGAGCCAGCCATAAAAAAAGGCCGATGGTGAACCACCATCGGCCTTTTGTTTTCAGCGCAATCAGTGGTGATGATGGCTCATGGCACCGTGGTCCATGCCGTCATTCATGGACTGGGGCGCCGGCGCGGCGCGCACCTCGTGCACCACCTTCACGGTTTCACCATCCTTGAACATCAGGGTGATCTCCACCTTGTCGCCTGCCTTGAGCGGCTTTTTCGGCGCCATCAGCATCACGTGGTAACCGTTGGGTTCGAAGGTCACCTCGCCCTTGGCGGGAATGGTGATCGCCATCTGGTGGACCATCTTGGCCATGCCCTCTTCGATGATGGTGCGGTGCAGCATCACCTCGCCGAAGGCATCGCTGGCGGCCCCCACCAGCACCTTGTCACTGGTGCCGTGGTTCTTCACCACCATGTAACCGGCCATGGCACGGGCTCCGGGCGGGGCCTCGCGGATCCAGGCATTTTCCACGACGAGGCCACCCTCGGCCGCCGCTGCGAGCGAAGCCAGCACCATCAGAACAAAGGCAAGAACAGCTTTAAACATCAAGTTCACGTGCAGCTCCTCAATAGAGTTAATAACATTCTAACAATGGTGTGATGATATCAAATCATCAACAACCGAAGGCAACCTGGCTTAGACGAGTAGTCATATTGCGAGCCAGTAACGGGCGACGCCCCTCTCTCTTGCATCCCGACCAAAGACAGCGTCGTTCATCCGCAGCGGCTCAAGTTAACACGCTCATTAACTCGACAGCTCCGGTGGCCCCTCACTAAGCAATGTGTCGTTCATCAATGAGCAGTGGAGCCAACTTCATTGTGCATCGAACATGCCAGAACATAACCTTTTGAAAACACACAGGTGCGTTTGGGTTACACACACGAGCCTATGGCAAATGACACGATCATACGTTTTCTATCTCATCACGCAGATGGCAGGACACTGAGCATAGCCTGGGCAGGCAAGGCGATGTGACAAAATGCCGCGACCAACGGCCTGGCGGTGCTGGTAGAGTCTGCTGTATTTATCGTGGTGTAGTCGTCCATCAATAAATGAGGTTAAAGCGACCGGGGCTAACAATGGTCAAATTTTTATTTGGCTTGAGCCTAGGGAGACTTGGTTCTGTACCTCATCGTCATTTCACCCACAGTGCGTGGAATGACACACCCTTTCACCAACATAACGATGAATAGATGAGATAAGTCATTGATGCCCAAGTCCCACACGTACTGGAACGGCATTTGCACTTCGCCCATGAATGCTTAACAACTCTACCAAGGAACCTAGCATGACCCACTTTCCGCTCCGCCATCGACGTACATTGCTTGCCACACTGGTGGCCGCCTTGGCCCACGGCACCGCCTTCGCTGAAGAAGCACCACCAGTAAGCGATTCCGCAACCCCAGCTGTTGCCGAGGCACAGCTGCCGAACGTCTCCGTCACGGCACCCGCACTGAGCGACAGCCAACCCGAAAACCGTGCCGATGTCGACCCGGAAACGGCGCGCGCCCTGCGCCCCGCCACCAGCGACAGCGCCAGCCTGCTGCGCAACGTGCCGGGCCTCAACCTTCAGGGCGCGGGAGGGGTCTCCAGTCTGCCCGTCGTTCACGGTCTGGCCGATGATCGCCTGCGCATCAAGGTTGACGGTATGGATCTGATCTCCGCCTGCGGCAACCACATGAACCCGCCGCTCTCCTACGTCGATCCCACCAACGTCGAAAGCGCCAAGGTGTTCGCCGGCATTACGCCGGTCAGCCTAGGCGGTGACAGCATCGGCAGCACGATCCAGGTGGAGTCTCCCGCCCCGCCATTTGCCAAGGCGGGGGAAGGCGTGCTGCACGAGGGTGAGGTAGGTGCGTTTTATCGCAGCAACGGTGAGGCCCGCGGCGGCAACCTGGCCGCCACGCTCGCCAGTGAATCGCTGAGCCTCAGCTACCGCGGCTCGACCGCCGAAGCCAACGACTACAAGGCGGGGGGTGATTTCAAGACCGACAGTTATGTCAATGACGTGGGTGATCGTGTCCTTGAGAGTGATGAGGTTGGCTCCACCATGTACAAAACAACCAATCAATCGCTCGCCCTGGGCATGCGTCAGGAAAACCACCTGGTCGAACTGAAGCTGGGCAAGCAGGATATCCCCTATCAGGGCTATCCGAACCAGCGCATGGATATGACCGGCAATGACAGCACGCAAACCAATCTGCGCTACGAGGGGCAATACGGCTGGGGCGATATGGAGGCGCGTGTTTATCATGAACATACCCGCCACAAGATGCAGTTCTTCGATGACAAGCTCTATTGGTACGGCGCGACTCCCGCCAAAGACGGCATTCCCTGCACCCCGAGCGGTGGCATGACAGGGTGTGCCGCGGGCATGCCGATGGATACCGAGGGTAACAACAGCGGGCTGATGATCAAGGGTGACCTTTCGCTGTCGGCACGCGATCTGGTTCGTGTCGGCACCGAGGCCCAGAACTACCGGCTGGATGATTGGTGGGATCCCTCCGGCAAGGGGATGTGGCCCGATACCTTCTGGAACATCCACGACGGCGAGCGTGATCGTCTGGCCCTCTTTAGCGAATGGGAAGCGCAGTGGAAACAGCAATGGTTGACCCAGATCGGCTTGCGCTACGAAAAGGTGGATATGAATACCGGCGAGGTGCAAGGCTACAACACCAGCTATGATGCCGAAGCTGCCGCCTTCAACGCCGCCGACCGCGCGGATACCGATCACAATTTCGACCTGACCACGCTGGCCCGCTTCACGCCAGACGCACAACGTACCGTCGAGCTCGGCTACGCCCGCAAGACCCGTTCCCCCAATCTCTACGAACGCTACACCTGGTCGACCGGCGGCATGGCCATGCGCATGATCAACTGGAGCGGCGATGGTAATGGTTATGTCGGCAATCTCGAGTTGCGTCCCGAGGTGGCCCATACCGTAAGCGCCACCTTCGACTGGCACGACGCCGCGCAGAAAGCGTGGGGAATAGCGGTAACCCCCTACTTCACCCACGTCAGCGACTACATCGATGCCGAGCGTTGCGGCCCGAGCGATACGCTGATGACGAGCATGGCGGTCTGCAATACCGCCAACCTCACCGCCACCGACAGCTTTGTCTACCTCAAGTTTGTCAACCAGACCGCACGTATCTACGGGGTGGACATCTCCGGTCACTACCCGTTGGCGGAAAACACCCGGTACGGCAGCTTCACCACGACCGGCCTGGTGAATTATGTGCATGGCGAAAACCGCGCCACGGGTGACAATCTCTACAACATCATGCCGCTCAACGCGAAACTGGCCATCAAGCAGCGCCTGAGCAACTGGACCAACACCATCGAAGCCGAAGGGGTGGATGCCAAGACGGATGTATCGGAGACCCGCAATGAGATGGAGACCGCAGGCTATGGCCTGCTCCACCTGCGCAGCAGTTACGCATGGAAACAGGCGCGCTTCGATGTCGGCATCGAAAACCTCCTCGACCGCCTCTACAACCACCCGCTGGGCGGAGCCTACCTCGGTCAGGGCAAGACCATGTCCGGAACCGATGTGGCCTGGGGCACCCCGGTCCCTGGTATGGGCCGTTCGATCTATGCCGGGGTGAACGTCAAGTTCTAACCTGCTGCTCGTTTTGCAGTACTTCACGCCGGCCCTGTGCCGGCGTTTTTTTATGCTGCCCTCCCTCGTTTAGCATGATTGAACTGCCCGCGCCATCACCAGGGCTATGAGCTGGCTGAGCATCAAGGAAGACGGGGAAAACCGGTCAGCGCGGCGTTTCTTCGAAAACCTCCTGCCGGAAGGGACGGTGCTCGATGACGCCGTCTACGCACAGTGGAAGGTTTGCCAGTTTTACCTGAAGTCACCTCACCCAGCGGAGGAGTAAAAACGAGCTTAAGCGGGCCCCCCAGGCAACCATGTACTCGCAAGTACATGGGAAAAATTTGGGGCCAGTAAAAAGAGGTAATCGGGAGTAGACAGCGGGAGGTTCTGAAAATACAAAACCGGCTAATTGCCGGTTTTGTATGATCATATATGGGGTGGACGATGGGACTCGAACCCACGACAACTGGAATCACAATCCAGGACTCTACCGACTGAGCTACGTCCACCATTGAAACTGCGACACCGGCAATCGCGCTGTAATTGGCGCGCCCGGCAGGACTCGAACCTGCTACCCTCGGCTTAGAAGGCCGATGCTCTATCCAGATGAGCTACGGGCGCATTTCGACCGGGCCTATCGTCCCGCCACTTGACCAGAAATTGGTCGGGGTAGAGGGATTTGAACCCCCGACAGCCTGCTCCCAAAGCAGGTGCGCTACCGGGCTGCGCTATACCCCGAGAGTTCATCTTCGCCACTCTATGGAGCCGGTGTGAGCGAAGCGGCGATGATACGCATCACGCCCTTAACGGTCAACAGGTCAGGGCGTAAAACAGTATATGTTCTTTGGCTGACAGTTACAGCCGCCCTTGGCGCAGCCAGCGCTGCCATGAGAAAATAGCCCCCTAATTTTTCATCGGATTTCTCACTCATGACCGCCCAGATCATCGACGGCAAGGCCGTCTCCGCGCAGATCCGCCAAGAGATCAAACAACGCATTGACGCCCGTAAAGCCCAGAGGAAACGTGCCCCTGGCCTCGCGGTCATCCTGGTCGGCAGCGACCCGGCCTCTGAGGTCTATGTCTCTCACAAGCGCAAGGACTGTCTGGAGGTGGGGATCCGCTCCATTGCCCACGACCTCCCCGCCGATACCCCTCAGGAAAAGCTGCTGGCGATCATCGATGAGCTGAACGCCGATCCCGAGGTCGATGGCATTCTGGTGCAGTTGCCACTGCCCAAACACATCAATACCGAGACCGTCATCGAGCGCATCGATCCCGAGAAGGATGTGGATGGTTTCCACCCCTACAACGTGGGCCGCCTTGCCCTGCGCATGCCGCTGCTGCGCCCCTGTACGCCGCGCGGCGTGATGATCCTGCTGGAGCGCACCGGCCAGCCGCTCAAGGGGCTCGATGCGGTGGTGGTGGGTGCCTCCAACATCGTTGGCCGTCCCATGGCGCTGGAGTTACTGCTGGCCGGTTGCACCGTCACCGTCTGTCACAGCGCGACGCGTGATCTCGAAGAGAAGGTGCGCCGTGCCGATCTGGTGGTGGTGGGCGTGGGCAAACCGGCGCTGGTGAAGGGCGACTGGATCAAACCCGGCGCCATCGTCATCGACGTGGGCATCAACCGTCTGGCCGACGGTCGCCTGGTGGGTGATGTCGACTACCAGGCCGCTGCGCAACAGGCCGGCTGGATCACCCCGGTACCGGGTGGCGTGGGACCGATGACCCGCGCCGTGCTGCTGCAGAACACCATTGATGCCTGCGAACGGCGAGCTGATTAGGGCAGCGAGATTGACGCGCTACTCGAATCGGATAAGGCTGCAATGATTCAGCCTTGAATGAATGCCATGGATGGCACAGCGGGACGCTATCAATCCCCGCCGCCGCCACATCCTCCCCCACAGCCGCTGTCACTGCCCCCTCCCTCAGACCCGCTGCCGCCGGAATCGCCGCCGCAGCCCGAACTGCAGCCGATATGCGAAGCGCAATAATTTCCCGAGGCGTCGGTGCGGCGTATCTCGTCGCCGCAATC
>DASWUD010000152.1:0-4284 GCA_036401755.1 Gammaproteobacteria bacterium | reverse complement strand
AGTCAACCTTGTACTCATCTTTAAGACGGTGGGCCACTACGTCGAACTGCAGGATACCGACCGCACCGAGGATCAGATCGTTGTTGCGCATCGGGCGGAACAGTTGGGTCGCGCCCTCCTCCGAGAGCTGCTCCAGCCCCTTGAGCAGCGCCTTCATCTTCAGCGGGTCGCGCAGCTGGGCGCGACGGAACAGCTCCGGTGCGAAGTGCGGGATGCCGGTGTATTTGAGATCTTCACCCAGGGTGAAGGTGTCGCCGATCTGGATGGTGCCGTGATTGTGCAGGCCGATGATGTCACCGGGCCACGCCTCTTCCACGTGCTCGCGCTCCTGCGCCATGAAAGTGATGGCGGTGGGCACCTTCACCTCGCGGCCAAGACGCACGTGGTACATCTTCATCGCCGGTTCGTACTTGCCGGAGCAGACGCGCAGGAAGGCGATGCGGTCGCGGTGCTGCGGGTCCATGTTCGCCTGGATCTTGAAGACGAAGCCGGTGAAGCTCTCTTCAGTCGGCTCCACCTGGCGCGTCAGTGTGGCACGCGGCAACGGGCCGGGCGCGTAGTCGACCAGCGCATCGAGGATCTCCTGCACGCCGAAGTTGTTGATGGCGGAACCGAACAGCACCGGCGTCAGTTCGCCGCGGCGATAGGCGTCGAGATCGACTTGATTGCTCGCGCCACGCACCAGTTCGATCTCATCACGCAGCTCCTGCGCCATGGTGCCGAACCGTTCGTCGAGCAGCGGGTTGTCGAGCCCCTGAATGATCTCGCCCTCCTGCTTGCGGCCGCCGTGCTGGGCCGCCATCAGGATGATGCGATCGTTGTAGAGATCGAACACCCCCTTGAAGCTCTTGCCCATACCGATGGGCCAGGTAAGCGGTGCGCATTTGATCTTGAGGACGTTCTCCACCTCGTCGAGCAGGTCGATGGGGGCACGCCCCTCGCGGTCGAGCTTGTTGACGAAGGTGATGATGGGCGTGTCGCGCAGGCGGCACACTTCCATCAGTTTGATGGTGCGCTCCTCGACACCCTTGGCACTGTCGATCACCATCAGCGCCGAGTCGACGGCGGTGAGGGTGCGATAGGTATCCTCGGAGAAGTCCTCATGGCCCGGCGTGTCGAGCAGGTTCACCACGCAGTCGCGATAGGGAAACTGCATCACCGACGAGGTGATGGAGATCCCGCGCTGCTTCTCCAACTCCATCCAGTCGGAGGTGGCGTGGCGCGCCGCCTTGCGCCCCTTCACCGTACCGGCGAGCTGGATGGCACCTCCGAACAGCAGCAGCTTTTCGGTAAGGGTGGTCTTACCGGCATCGGGGTGGGAGATGATGGCGAAGGTGCGGCGCCGCTGCGCCTGCTTGGCTATTTCTGACATGTACTCGGGATTCAGGATGGAACGTTTGGAATGTACGCTATTGTACTGTTTTTGCGGGGCGGGCGCACGAAAAGCGGTTCAGAACGGCTGCAGCACCACTGTTCGGCCCGGGCGGACTCCCGCAACTACTGCTCCTGCAAAACCATCTCCTACAGCAGCTGGCGGGCGAAGATCAGCGCATCCTCACGGCCGTTCTTGGTGGGGTAGTAGTTGCGGCGCATACCGACCTGGTTGAAGCCCATGGTGTCGTAGAGGCGGATGGCGATGTGGTTGGAGGGGCGCACCTCCAGAAAAACCGCCTCGGCGTGGTAGCGCCTGGCCAGCTCCAAGAGGTGTTCCAGCAGCGCGCGGCCGATACCCTTGCCCTGCATGCCGGGGTGGACGGCGATGTTGAGCACGTGGGCTTCGCCGGCGCCGTAGGAGAGCACGGCGTAGCCGGCCAAGCCCTGCTCGGTCTCCACCACCCGGCAGGCGTAACCGACCCGCAGGCAGTCGTGGAAGATATTGCGCGTCCAGCAGAAGGGGTAAACCTTCTCCTCGATGGCCATCACCTGATCGAGGTCCCCCTCCTCCATGTCGCGGAAGTGGAGCAGCTCATGGCTTATCACCGCATTCATTCCGTGCAAACCACGTTATCGAGAACAAACATGCGTGTTCATGCGGAAGAAACCAATGAACGGGCCAGTTTCAAATCCTCCCACGCCTTGCGCTTGTCACCGGGGGTGCGCAGCAGATAGGCGGGGTGGTAAGTGACCACCAGCGGGGTTTCCCCGTAGCGGTGCACCTGGTCGCGCAACTTGCCGATGGGGGTGTCGGTCTGCAGCAGGTTCTGCGCGGCGATGCGCCCCACCGCCAGGATGATCTTCGGTTGAATCAGGGCGATCTGCCGCTGCAGATAGGGGGCACAGTTGGCCGCCTCCTCGGGTTTGGGATCGCGATTGTTGGGCGGGCGGCACTTGAGGATGTTGGCGATGAACACCTGCTCGCGCTGCAGGCCGATGGCGAGCAGCATGGCATTGAGCAGCTGCCCGGCACGCCCGACGAACGGCTCACCCTGCTGGTCTTCATCGGCTCCCGGCGCCTCACCGATCACCAGCCAGTCGGCCGTATGGTTGCCGACGCCAAACACGGTCTGGGTGCGGTTGGCCACCAGCTCGGCACAGCGCGTGCACTGCGCCACCCTTTCCTGAAGCGCTTGCCAGTCGAGCAGCGCTATTTCCGCATTTTCAGTATTGCGAGTATGCATGGATGACTCTTGCTGCGCTGCAACCATCACCTCGGCAGGAGCTTCTGCAACAACAGGCGCAGCATCACGCCGCTGCCAGCGCTGGATACCCATTGCATCGAGGTAGCGTGCGTACCGCGCGTCCATAGCCACTACCCATTAACTCCTGCCGCAACACACTTTGGTGTTAGTGCGACAAATGATGATGTCCCTTCTCCCTCAGGGAGAAGGACAGGATGGAGGGAGTTAATCAATATCCCCTCACCCCACCCTGCTCCCAGTGGGAGAGAGGGCAGATAATGCTTGCATTGCACATTGTGCCGTGATGTGAAGGGCATTTATTTAAACCGCCGGCTCCTGCGGGTGGGCACGCTCCAGCGGCGCCATGATCTTGTTGAGCGCATTGAGGTAGGCCTTGGCCGACGCGATGACGATGTCGGTGTCGGCCCCCTGGCCGTTGACGATGCGCCCGCCCTTCTCCAGACGCACCGTCACCTCGCCCTGCGCATCGGTGCCGCTGGTGATGTTGTTCACCGAGTAGAGCTGCAGCACAGCGCCGCTATCGATGACGCTCTCGATCGCCTTGAAGGTGGCGTCGACCGGGCCGCCGCCCTGGGCACACAGCTTCTTCTCCTCGCCATCGACCACCAGCGTGACGCACGCTTCGGGGGTCTCGCCGCTCTGCGAGCAGACATGCAGATAGGCGAGCTTGACCCGTTCATTGACGCCGGTTTCGATGTTCTGCTCGGTGACCAGCGCCTGCAGATCCTCGTCGAAGATCTCGTGCTTCTTGTCGGCGAGCTCCTTGAAACGGGCGAAGGCATCGTTGAGCGCCTCATCCGATTCGAACTCGATGCCCAGCTCGGCGAGGCGGGATTTGAAGGCGTTACGTCCCGAGTGCTTGCCGAGCACCATGCGGTTGGCGCTCCAGCCCACATCTTCGGCGCGCATGATCTCGTAGGTCTCACGGTGTTTGAGCACGCCGTCCTGGTGAATGCCCGATTCGTGGGCGAAGGCGTTGGCGCCTACGATCGCCTTGTTGGGCTGCACGGCGAAACCGGTGATGCCCGCCACCAGACGCGAGGTGGGCACGATATGAGTGGTGTCGATCTCCGTCGCGCAGGCAAAGACATCCTTGCGGGTACGCACCGCCATCACCACCTCTTCCAGGGAGGCGTTGCCGGCGCGCTCGCCGAGGCCGTTGATGGTGCACTCCACCTGGCGCGCACCGTTGAGCACCGCCGAGAGTGAGTTGGCCACCGCGAGACCCAGGTCGTTGTGGCAGTGCACCGAGAAGATTGCCTGGTCCGAATTGGGTGTGCCCTCGATCACCTTGCGCACCAGCTCGCCGAACTGATGCGGCAGGTTGTAGCCGACGGTATCGGGAATGTTGATGGTGCGCGCCCCGGCGGCGATCACCGCTTCGAAAATGCGGCAGAGGAAAGCGATCTCGGAACGGCCGGCATCCTCGGCGGAGAACTCCACGTTGTCGGTATACTGGCGCGCACGCTTCACCGCGCGCACCGCCTGCTCCACCACCTGCTCGGGGCTCATGCGCAGCTTGCGCTCCATGTGGATGGGCGAGGTGGCGATGAAGGTGTGGATGCGCGCCGAGTTGGCCTCCTTGAGCGCCTCGCCGGCGCGGTCGATATCCTTGTCGAGGGCGCGCGCCAGACCGCAGATGGTG
>DASWUD010000151.1:0-5057 GCA_036401755.1 Gammaproteobacteria bacterium | reverse complement strand
GGTCGCCTCGGGAAGCTCCGCCGCGTAGCCGACGCTGAGCAGGGCGAGGGGTTTGAGGCCCGGCTCCAGCTTAACGATGGTTGCCACCGCCGCTTCATCGAAGGCTCCCACCCAGGCGGAGGCGAGGCCGGCCGCCACCACGGCGAGCTGGGCGTAGGTAGCGGCGATGGTGGTGTCCTGTAGCGCATACAGCTCACGCCCCCGTTCGCCATACTTCTGCCCGGCGCGCCGTGAGTCGCTGCAGAACACCAGGCAGAGCGGTGCCTCGGCGATGAACGCCTGTCCACCCGCCGCCTGAGCCAGTGCGGCCCGTTGCTGCCCGTCTTTCACCACCACGATGCGATACGATTGCAGGTCGCCGGCGGAGGGGGCGGCGCAGGCCATCTCCAGAATGGCGTGCAGCTTCTCAGCTTCTACACCGATGTCGCTGCGGTATTTGCGTACCGAGTGGCGGTGTCGCACGGTTTCGAAAAAATCCCACATGACGCGCTCCTTACGTTTATCCTGTAACTGGTTTTTCTCGCCAAGGCGCCGGAAGATCGCGGATGGCCGGTGTTGTATCTTCTGCGATCAGTAACCCCTGCCCCGGCAGAGTGTTCCTGTCCATGTCGCTCGATGAGAGTGATGAGCTCTCGGGGTTACTGGCCTGTCGATGCGGGTTCCTTGGCCAGGAACGGATGCTCGGGGTGGTTCAGGCGCAGCACGCGCAGGGCATCGTTAGCCAGATCGGTTTTCCCCATTTGGCGGTAGGCCTGCACCATCAGCGCCAGGGCATCGGCCACGGCTGGAGTGCCCTGGTAGTTTTCCACTACATACTTGGCACGATTGGCCGCCGAGAGCGGCGCGCCACGGCGCAGGTAGTAGTCGGCGACATGGAGCTCGTACTGGGCCAATCGCTGGCGCAGCCAGGTCATGCGCTGCATGGCATCGGGCGTGTACTTGCTGTTGGGAAAGAGGGTCACCAGTTCGCGGAAGTAGTTGAACGATTCGCGCGCAGTGGTGGGGTCGCGCTTCGAGGTATCCTGCTTGATCAGGTTTTCCAGAAAGGCGTGTTCCGCCTCGAAGCTGGCCAGTCCGCGCATATAGTAGGCATAATCCACACTCTTGTGGCGCGGGTGGAGCTTGATGAAGCGGTCGGCTGCGGCCACGGCGGCGGCCGGCTCGTCGGCCTTGTAGTGGGCGTAGGCGGTCTCCAGCTGGGCCTGTTCGGTGTAGGGCCCGTAGGGGTAGCGCGTCTCCAGTTTGCTGTAGTAGTCGAGGGCCGATTGATAGTCCTCGCTTTCGAGGGCTTCATGCCCTTTTTCATAGAACTGCTGGGCGCTCCAGCCGGCGGTTTCGTCTGCGCCCATCCCGGCACAGCCGGCCAGGGAGATGAGCGCCAGCAGCGCGGTCAGTCTGATGATGAGTCGCATTGTATCCCTTGAGATTAGCCAAGACAGGGTCGCATCGACCCGAGGAACCTAGAGTATACCCATGCACGATAACGGAATAAACGAAAGCCTCGACGAGGCCGAAGAACTGCCGGTCGAGGAGCTGGAGGCGGAAGTGCCGGCGGCGCTGGGCGGCAAGCGCCTCGATCAGGCCCTGGCGGAGATGTTTCCCGACTTCTCGCGCGCCCGCCTCGCCCAGTGGGTGAAGGAGGAGAAGGTGCTGGTGGACGGCAAGGTGCTGCGCCCGAAAGACAAGGTGATCGGCGGCGAGGCGGTGATCGTGCGCGCCGAGGTGGAGGCCGACACCCGCTTCGCGCCGCAGGATATTCCGCTCGACGTCGTCTATGAAGATGAGTCGATCCTCGTGGTCAACAAGCCGGCCGGGCTGGTGGTTCATCCAGCGGCGGGCAACCCCGACGGCACGCTGCTCAACGCGCTGCTGTTTCACGACCCGCAGCTGGCGCTGGTGCCGCGCGCCGGCATCGTGCACCGTCTCGACAAGGAGACCAGCGGTCTGCTGGTGGTGGCGCGCACCCTTACCGCGCAGAACAGCTTGGTGATCCAGCTGCAGGAGCGCACCATGAGCCGCGAATACGATGCTGTGGTCTACGGCGTACTCACCGGCGGCGGCACCGTCGATCTCCCCATCGGCCGCCATCCGGTGGATCGCAAACGCATGGCGGTTCATCCCGGTGGCAAGCCGGCGGTGACCCATTACCGTGTCGCCGAACGCTATCGCGATTTCACCCACATCAAGGTGCAGCTGGAGACTGGCCGCACCCACCAGATCCGCGTGCACATGGCACACCTCCACTATCCGCTGCTCGGCGACCCGGTCTACGCCGGTCGCCTGCGCATCCCTGCCGGTGTCACTCCCGCGCTGGATAGCATGCTGCGCAGCTTCCGCCGCCAGGCGCTGCACGCGGCGCGCCTTGGCCTCGACCATCCCGAGACCGGCGAGTACATGGAGTGGGAGGTAGCGATGCCCGAGGACATGCAGCAGCTCATCGCGGTGTTGCGCGAGGATGCGCAGTCGGTGGGGTTGGCGCAGTGAGCAGTATCGAACTGATTGTCCCGGAGTGGCCGGCTGCGCCGCAGGTGCGCGCCTGCACCACCACCCGCAAGGGCGGGGTCAGCCAATCCCCCTATGACACCCTCAATCTTGCCACCCATGTGGGGGATGATCCCGCGGCGGTTAAGGAGAATCGCCGCCGTCTCCGTGAGCATCTGCCGCTGCCGTCCGAACCGCGCTGGCTCAACCAGGTGCATGGCACCTGCGCCGCCGATGCCGCGCTCATCGATGCCACCCGGTGCGAGGCGGATGCCAGTCATAGTGCATTGCCTGGTGTGGTCTGCGCAGTGCTCACCGCCGACTGCCTGCCGCTGTTGCTGTGCGACCGGGCCGGAACCGCGGTGGCGGCGGTCCACGCCGGCTGGCGTGGCCTGCAGGCCGGGGTGATCGAGCAGACGGTGCGCGCCATGAACATTCCAGGTGGGGAGCTGCTGGCCTGGTGCGGTCCGGCCATCGGTGCCGATGCCTTTGAGGTGGGGGCGGAGGTACGCGACGCCTTTGTCTCGGTCGACCCGCAGGCGGCGCATGCATTTCTCCCCTCGCCGCAGGGACGCTGGCTGGCCGATCTCTATGTGTTGGCGCACCTGCGTTTGGCTAGCGTGGGCGTCACCGAGATCTATGGCGGAGACCACTGCACCTTCAGCGAGTCGCAGCTCTTCTACTCCTACCGGCGTGAAGGAGCGACGGGAAGGATGGCGAGCCTGATCTGGATTGAACCGTAGCAGTGGTATGATGCACCGCTTGTTTGTCGACTCCCGGGATTGATGATGCCGCTGCTGATCTGGATTGTGCTGTTTACGCTGCTGGGTGGCGTGCTCAGTGTGGTGGCGGCCTCGATCTTCCTGGCACTCCCCGAACAGTGGCGCTCCCGCGCCATTCCCCACGCCATCAGTTTCGCCATCGGCGCACTGCTCGGTGCCGCCTTCCTGGCTTTGCTGCCCCATGCCCTCGCCGGCGGTTTTGATCCCCACCGTATCATGCTGGCGGTGCTGCTCGGCGTGCTCGGCTTCTTTCTGCTGGAGAAGCTGGTGTTGTGGCGCCACTGTCACGGCAACAGCTGCACACCAGTAGCCCACGACGATACCCACCCGTTCGATCTCCACGCTCACCATGGCCACGACCATAGCCATGGCCGCAACGCCTCCGGCATCCTCATCCTGGTGGGCGACAGCATCCACAACTTCGTCGACGGCGTGCTGATCGCCGCGGCGTTCCTTACCGACCTCCACCTCGGCATCGTCACCGCGCTGGCGGTGGCCGCCCACGAGATCCCGCAGGAGGTGGGTGACTTCGCGGTGCTGCTACACAACGGTTTCAAGCGCGGCAAGGCGTTCCTCTATAACATTATCAGCAGCCTCACCACGGTGCTCGGCGGTGTGCTGGCCTACTACAGCCTGGCCGAGACCCAGCAGTACCTCCCCTTTGTTTTGGCCATCGCCGCCTCCAGCTTCATCTATATCGCGGTGGCCGATCTGATCCCCGGTCTGCACAAGCGGCTCGATATCCGCGCCAGCCTGCAGCAGATCACCCTGATCAGTGCGGGTGTCGCCCTGATCTTTCTGGCCCACTCCACGCTCCACTGATGTGAGGGAGAGAATATGAACCACTGGTACATGCTGACCCTGGTCGGCAAGGATCGTCCCGGTATCGTTGCCCACGTCAGTAGCGCCCTGTTCGAAGGGGGGTGCAACCTCGGCGAGGCGACCATGATGCGCCTCGGTGGCAACTTCTCCATCATGCTGATGGTGCAGAGCGAGCTGAGCAGCAAAGGGCTGCACGAGCTGGTAATGCCGGTGGCCGAGTCGCTGGACCTGCACCTCCACGTGGATCGCATCGAAGGGGGCCTGCACCAGCACCTCGACCCCGACGTGCGCATCACCGTCTACGGCGCCGACCGCGCCGGCATCGTCGCGAAGGTCACCGGCGCGCTGGCCGAAGCAGGGCTGCACATCCTTGACCTCGAATCGGATGTGGCGGGCAGCACCGACAAACCGATCTACATCATGCACATCGAGGGCCATGCCGCCGAGGGGATCGAGGCGCTGCGCAGTGCACTGGAAGTGGTGCACAAGGAAGGGATTGAGGTGCAGATTGCGCCGGTGCAGACGCTCATCGGTTGAGCACGCTACTTGCTGAGACCTGTGTGATGTTCACAGAGCAATCTTTAATGCCACGACCTGATCTAATGCGGGGTTTCGTCCCCGCACGACGAGTCTCTTTCTTCGCGCGGCCAAAGAAAGAGACGCAAAGAAAGGCCGCCCCCATGCCGCTTCTCTCCTGCGCTTCTCGCTCCACTCGGGTCCGGCAGACAGGCCATCCATGGCCTGACTGCCGGATAGCGCGCGTCCTGCGCGCTACCCTGCGGGCTGTTCCTCCCTCCGCTGCGATGCTCGGCGCGGCAAAAGGGGATGTCGTATACCTCAGCCTTTATTCGAAACAGACAAATACAGTGTGTAAGTTATGAACTCGATTCATTACGAGATTAATCCCATCACCCCCTCCGCCCATCTCTTCGAGGTGAAACTCACCATTGAGAAGCCCAATCCAAACGGCCA
>DASWUD010000150.1:0-1913 GCA_036401755.1 Gammaproteobacteria bacterium | reverse complement strand
CGCAACAATCAGTTCCACGTCTGGCCGGTATCGACCGTGGATGAGGCGATCGAGCTGCTGACCGGCATCGAAGCGGGCACTCCCGACAGCGAAGGGGAGTATCCCGCCGAGAGCGTCAACGGCAAGGTACTGGCACGGCTGCGCGAAATGGCCCACATCCGCCAAGAGTTCGGCGAACATCACAAACATCACGACGATGATGACGATGGTGAGCACGGCAACACTAAAGAGGGCGGCGACAAGCGGGACGATCTCTATGAATGAGCAACGGCGCCGCCGCACCGTCGTGCTTGCCCTGGACTCCTCGCCGGGGGCACAGACGCTGCAGATGGCGCTCCAGCTGGCCATGCAGATGCAGGCGCGCCTTGAAGGGGTGTTTGTCGAAGATACCGATCTATTGCAACTGGCCAGACTTCCTTTCGCACGCGAAATCATTTTGCTCAGTGCACAGCTGCGCCCCTTCGCCAGCGATGCACTGGAGCAGGAGTTGCGCTCCCAGGCGCTGCGCCTGCAACGACAGCTGGCACGCGAAGCCGAAGCACGACAGTTGGAGTGGGGGTTTTCCGTGGTGCGAGATCGGTTACTGCGTGCGGTGCGAGCCGCTGCCAGCGATGCCGATCTCTTCATCATGCAGAGCCATCGGAGACCGCGCACCTCTCCCTTGGCGGCGATAGGTGTAGTCTACGATGGCACCATGGCACCTATCGAAACCGCGGCGCAGCTGGCACAGCATGGAACAGTGCGGGTATTTCTCAGCAGGCAATTCGATAACAACCGCAGCGAAATCACCCAGCGGATCACCTCTTACGGTGCTCATCCGGTATTCATCACGCTGCACAACTACAACCCTGCCGAACTCGGTGAAGTGGCGCGCCATCAACGTCTCTCGCTGTTGATTCTTCCCAACACCCTCGTCGTCGATGATGCCTCACTCCAGCCCCTGCTGGAGAGTGCACCCTGCACGGTGGTGGTGAAGGAACACCCCAGCCATTAGACAAAACAAAAGCCGCCCGAAGGCGGCTTTGTTACGGTTGCCTCGCTCTCAGTTGCTCATCTCCAGCAGCAACTGGTTGAGGCGCTGCACGAAGCTGGCGGGGTCGTCGAGCTGGCCGCCTTCGGCGAGCAGGGCCTGATCGAAGAGGATGTGTGACAGGTCATCGAAACGCTGTCCGCTCTCGCCCTTCAGGCGCAGCACCAGCGGATGCTCGGGATTGATCTCCAGCGTCGGCTTGACTGTTGGAGCCTGCTGTCCCACCGACTTGAGGATGCGCTCCAGGTTGGCGCTCATCTCGTGCTCGCCGGTGACGAGGCAGGCGGGTGAGTTGGTGAGGCGATGGGTGACGCGCACCTCCTTCACCGTCTCACCGAGGCTCGCCTTGAGCTGCTTGAGCAGCTCGTCGAAGGCCTTGGCGCTCTCCTCCTGCTGCTGCTTCTCCGCCTCGTCTTCCAGCTTGCCGAGATCCAGTTCACCGCGCGTCACCGACTTGAGCGGCTTGCCCTCGAACTCGGTGAGGCTGGAAGCAAGCCACTCGTCGACGCGCTCGTGCATCAGCAGCACCTCGATGCCCTTCTTGCGGAACACCTCCAGGTGCGGACTGTTTTTTGCGGCAGCAAAGGAGTCGGCGGTGATGTAGTAGATCGCCTCCTGCCCCTCCTTCATGCGGCCCACGTAATCTGCCAGCGCGACGTTCTGTTCGGTGGTGTCGGTGTGGGTAGAGGCAAAGCGCAGCAGGCGGGCGAGCTGCTCCTTGTTGGCGAAGTCCTCCGCCGGCCCCTCCTTCATCACCTTGCCGAATTCGCTCCAGAAGGTTTTGTACTTCTCCGGCTCGTTCTTCGCCAGCTCTTCCAGCAGGCCGAGCACCTTCTTCACCGAGCCGTTGCGCATGGCGTCGATGGTCTTGTTGTGCTGCAAA
>DASWUD010000149.1:0-1963 GCA_036401755.1 Gammaproteobacteria bacterium | reverse complement strand
ACCGACTCCAGTTCCAGACCATTCTTCAGCAGGTCCTCTGAGACCACCTGCTGCACCTTCTGCACGAAATCGACGCGCATCTCGTGCAGCTCAATCATCGCCATTTCGGCGGCCACCGCGCGCAGGGCATCGACGAACTTGCCCTCCACCAGCTCCTTCAAGGCCAGTGGTTCCATGGTGCGCATGCCCAGGGTCTGCGCGGCATTGGCGATCGATTCTGCGGTGGGCTGCACGCGCACATAAAACTCCGCCTGCACATCGACGCGCATGCGATCGCGGGTGATGAGGGCGGCTTCACTGGCGCGCACTACTTCCAGGCGCAGGGTGTTCATGTTGACCGGGATTATTTCGTGCAGCACCGGCAGCACCAGCGCGCCCCCATTCATGATCACCTTCTGCCCGCCGAAGCCGGTGCGCACGAAGGAGATCTGCTTGGAGGAGCGGCGATAGAGGCGCGCCAGGATCAGGCCCATCCCCAGCAGGCTGACCAGCGAGATGCCCGTTAAAAAAAGGATTTCGGATACATTGTCCATGGAGATATTCCCTAGTTATTGTTAGTCGACGAGAACCGGTTTGGGATTGGCGATGGCGAGAAAACGGGTGCCATTTTTCTTGATGAGCAGCACTTCGCTGCCACTCGGCAACACCGCCTCAGCTGCCTCGGGCTCCACCATCACATAGTGGGTCTGGCCATATTGGTCATTGAGGCGTGCCTGTGCGGCGGAGCCGTGACGCGCGTTGCCGGTAGTGATGATCGCCACCCGGCCGACGAAGCTGTCGGCCGAGACGGCTTCGGTCTCATCACGCGGCATGATGCGCGCGATGAGCGCGGTGAAGCCGCGCGACACCGGCAAAGCGCCTGCCAGGGCGAGGGGGGCAGCCAGCAGTGCGGGGAGCAGATAACCGGATAGCGTCTGCACCACCGACTGCATGATCAGCCCGATGATGCCGAAGCTGGTCAGCAGCGCGATGAGCACGATGAGGAACGGCACCTTGCCGACGTAGAACCAGCCGAGGATTTGTGAAACCACGCCCGGCGCTTCCACATTGGGCACATCGACGTCCATGTCGACACTCGGCAGCAGATGGTCGATGAAGCCCGACAGCCCCGCCCCGATCAACATGCCCACCCCTTCGAGCATCGCCAGCGCAAAGACGAACAGCAACGCGACGCTGAAGGGGATATTCCCGCTCGCCGTGAGAAACTCCCACATCACGCTTTACCGGAGTCGCCCTTGAGGGCGGCCAACCGCTCCTTGATGCGGTTGTTGCGTGTCAGCTCTTCCAGTTCGACCAGCTTGGCGGCGCTCTGTGCGTCGGGAGTCGAGCCGGCGCCGGGCAGACCGGTCTGTCGCTCCATGATGCGATCGAAGGCGGCTTCGGCCTTGGAGACGCGGCTGGCCACGGAGGCACCGGCTTTTCCGCCACCCGCGGCCACCGCGTCCTGCTCGGCGCGTACCGCAACCAGCCGTTTCAGCTCTTCGCGCATTTCCCGCTTCTTGCCGAGCAGCGCCTGTACATACCCTTCGAGCTCGCGCTCTTTCTCGCCCGCCTCGATGATGGCCCGTTCCAGCACCGGGATCTGCGCCTCGATGTCGAGCTGCCGGGCAATGCCGGCCTCGGCCAGATCGTCGCGCCCCTGCTCGACGGCGGTGGTGATCTGTTCGGCCAGCTCGTCGTGCTTGCGGTTCTCTTCCATCAGGCGGGTGTTGGCCAGATGCTTGGCGGCCACTTGGCGCCCCAGCTCGGTGCGCACCTCGTCGATGGCGCCATCGATCTCGCGTATGGTCTCCTCCAGCACCATTTCGGGTGCGGCATTCTCCACGGCGCTGACAAGAGCATTGGCACTGCCACTGATGATGCGGCCGACACGGCCGGTGAGACTCTCTTTCATGTTGCCTCCTTGTTGCTTTCTTGTTGCAGCGTGATGATCGCGGCCAGCTGTCGGATCAGCTCCATACGC
>DASWUD010000148.1:0-4629 GCA_036401755.1 Gammaproteobacteria bacterium | reverse complement strand
ATCTCTGGGAGAGCCGTGCCGACATCATCGGCAGCGTTGCCAACTATTTCGCCCAGCACAAGTGGCGCAGCGGTGAAGCCGTGGCGTTCCGCGCCCAAAGCAAGGGGGGCGATCTCGAACCACTGCTGAGCCAGGGATTGTTACCGGCCATCAGCGCCAGCGAGCTGGCCGCTAACGGCATCACCCTCAAGACATCGCTTGCACAGAACCAGCTGGCGGCGCTGCTACAGCTCGAAACGGAGAACGGCCCCGAATACTGGGTGACCCTCAACAACTTCTACGTCATCACCCGCTACAACCGCAGCCCGCTCTACTCCATGTCGGTATGGCAGCTCAGCGAAGCGATCCGCGCCACACGCAGCGAACAACTACAGGCCGGGCGATGATGAACACTGCCACCCTGCGCCGCCTCCTGCTGCTGTTGCCCGTGGCCTTGGCGGGATGCGGCAGCCTGGAGCCGCGCGACAGTGGTCCGCGCCATCCGGTCGACACCCACAGCGTCGCGGAACCGGTGCCGCGTGCCGAACCGCGCAGCAAATATGGCAATCCCGCCAGCTATGAGGTCAACGGCCGCGAATACCAGATCCTGGCCTCCAGCGATGGCTACGTGGAGCGTGGCATCGCCTCCTGGTATGGCACCAAGTTTCACGGTCGGCGCACCTCCAGCGGTGAACCCTACGACATGTACAAGATGAGTGCCGCCCACAAGACGCTGCCCATCCCCTGTTATGCGCGCGTCACCAACCTGGAGACAGGACGCAGCGTCATCGTGCGTGTCAACGATCGCGGTCCCTTCCACGACAACCGCATCATCGATCTCTCCTACGCCGCCGCCAACCGCATCGGCATCAGCGGCAAGGGAACCGGTCTGGTCGAGGTGCGCGCGGTATCCTCCGCCACCGACACCACACCCGCCACGCTTGCCACCGACGACGCCACCACGCCGACCGCCAGCCACGGCGCGCCGCGCCTCTATCTCCAGGTAGGGGCGTTTGTCAGCCGCGGCAATGCCGACCAGTTGCGCAGCCGCCTGGCCGGCAACCAGATCCCCTACACCAGCGTGCAGGAGGGCTCCCGCCCCGAAGGCCCCGTCTACCGGGTGCGTGTCGGCCCCCTCTCTGGCACCGACGAGGCCGACACGCTCGCCGCGCGCATCACCGAACTCGGTTTCGGCCCCCCCCAGGTGGTGATTGACTGAATATCTGTGACCCGCCGCGGTATCGCGACAGGGCGTAGTTCTCTACAATGTTCCTGTCTGATTCCAAGCTACTAGCGTTGTAATTTCTCTATGAAAAATCTGCTCAAGCTCTCCCTCCTCGCTCTTTTCCTCATCACCCTTGGCCCGCTGCACGCCGCACCGCTCCCGACACCGGCCAAACCCGATATTCAGGCCAAGGCCTACCTGCTCCTCGATCACAACAGCGGCCAGGTGCTGGCGGAGAATAACGCCGATGGCCGCATCGAGCCGGCCAGCCTCACCAAGATGATGACCGCCTATGTCGTCTCCGCCGAGCTCGCCACGGGCCGCGTTACCCTACAGGACCGCGTGCGCATCAGCGAAAAGGCGTGGCGCCAGGAAGGTTCGCGCATGTTCGTCGAGGTCAACACCTTCGTGACGGTGGAGGAGCTGTTGAAGGGGTTGATCATCCAGTCGGGCAATGATGCCGCCGTGGCGCTCGCCGAACATCTCGCCGGCAGCGAAGAGGCCTTCGCCGCGCTGATGAACCGCGAGGCGCAGCGCCTCGATTTGAAGGATACCCACTTTGTCAACAGCACCGGCCTGCCCGACCCCAACCACTATTCGACGGCGCACGATCTGGCGCGGCTGGCCAGCGCCATCGTGCGCGATTTCCCCGATCACTACAGCTGGTACGCGGCACGCGAATTCACCTACAACAAGATCACCCAACCCAATCGCAATCTGCTGCTGTGGCGCGATGCGAGCGTCGACGGCATCAAGACCGGCCATACCCAGAGCGCCGGCTACTGCCTGGTCGCCTCGGCCAAGCGCGGCGAGATGCGCCTCATCTCGGTGGTGATCGGCACCAGCAGTGAAGAGTTGCGCGCCAAGGAGAGCATGAAGCTGCTCGGCTACGGCTTCGGTTTCTTCGAGACCCACAAGCTTTACGATGCCAATCAGCCCCTGGCCACGCGCAAGGTGTGGAAGGGCGAACAGGATACCGTCGAGCTGGGCCTGCAGCAGCCGCTCTATGTCACGGTGCCGCGTGGCTACTACAACGAGTTGAAGGCGGCCCTCAACGTGGAAAAGACCATCATTGCACCGCTGCACAAGGGCGACCCCCTGGGCAGCGTGGTGGTGCGGCTCGCTGATCAGACCCTCGCCACCCCACCACTGGTGGCGCTCGCCGATCGCCCCGAGGGCGGCTTCTTCACCCGCCTCATCGATACCATCCTGCTCTGGTTTGAATAGGCGACACAGGTGAAGGGCTGGTGAGCAACGCCATCGTCCATCTCAACGGCGAGTTCAAGCCCATCGAGCAGGCGCACGTCTCCGTACTCGATCGCGGCTTCCTCTTCGGCGATGGCGTCTATGAAGTGATCCCCGTCTATGGCGGAAGACTGTTCCGCCTCGACCAACACCTGCAACGCCTCGCACGCAGCCTGGCCGCCATCCGCATCGACAATCCGCACCCGCTCGAACAGTGGCGCGAGATCCTCCATGAACTGGTGCAGCACAACGGCGGCGGTGAGCAGTCCCTCTACCTGCAGATCACGCGCGGCGTTGCGCCGCGCAATCTGGCCTTTCCGGTAGGCACCACCCCCACCGTATTCGCCATGGCTTCACCGGTCCACCTGCGTAGCGGTGTGGTACAGGGGGTCGATGCCATCGTCGTGGAGGATAGCCGCTGGCTGCACTGCGACATCAAGGCGATCACGCTGCTGCCTGCTGTGCTGCTGCGCCAGCAGGCGGTCGAGCACGGTGCCGCCGAGGCGATCATGCTGCGTAACGGCCTGCTCACCGAAGGCGCGGCATGCAACGTCTTCATCGTGCGCAATGGCGTCGCCATCACCCCGCCCCACAGCGAACGACTGCTGCCCGGCATCACCCGCGATCTGCTGGTGGAGCTCTGTCACCAGCACGCCATTCCCTGCGAAGAGCGCAACGTCAGTGAAGCCGAATTGCGCAGTGCCGATGAGGTGTGGCTCACCAGCTCACCCAGCGGGGTGTTGCCGGTCATCCGCCTCGATGGCGCAACCGTGGGCAACGGCGCGCCCGGCCCGCTCTGGCATACCCTCAGTGATCTCTACCGCCAATATCAAAATGACTTTCGTGCAGGTCTCGTCTCATGACTCAGCCCACCGGCAGTGAATCACCGTTCACCTTCCCCTGCGCCTTCCCCATCAAGGTGATGGGGAAAAATACCCCCACCTTTGTGACAACCGTGGTGACACTCGTGCAACGCCACGCCCCCGATTTTGATGCGACTTCCGTACAGACGCGCCTCAGTAACGGCGATCGCTATCTCGCCCTCACCCTCACCGTGCGCGCCACCAGTCGTGAGCAGCTCGACGCCATCTATCACGACCTCACGGCCTGCGACGCGGTGGCCATGGCCCTCTGAACATGACAGAGCAGCGGCTTATCGTGCGCCAGCTCGGCCGCCGCGACTATCTGCCCGTCTGGCAGGCGATGCAGCAGTTCACCGCGGAACGTAACGAAACCACCATTGACGAGCTGTGGTTGGTGGAACATCCGCCGGTCTTTACCGTCGGTCTCAACGGCAAGCCCGAACACCTGTTGGCCCCCGGCACCCTACCGGTGGTGCAGGTCGATCGCGGCGGCCAGGTCACCTATCACGGCCCGGGGCAGATCGTCCTCTACCTGCTGCTCGACCTGCGCCGTCGCGGCCTTGGGGTACGCACCCTGGTGTCGCTGATGGAGCAGGCAGTGATCGAGCTGCTCGCCGACTATCGCATCACTGCCACGGCGCGGCGCGAGGCGCCCGGCGTCTATGTGAACGGCGCGAAGATCGCCGCCCTCGGCCTGCGCGTACGTAAAGGGTGCAGCTATCACGGACTGGCGTTGAATGTGGCGATGGATCTCGAGCCGTTTGCGCGCATCAACCCCTGCGGCTACCCCGGGCTGGCGGTGACCGAGTTGCGCGCCTTGGGTATTGCGGAGCCACAAGCGGTGATCGCCGATAAATTGCTGAAGATCATCAGCGAGCGACTGGGAGCCGTTTCAGCTGCTACGATTTTGGAGTCACTCCCTAACGAACCCTCATCATGAGCCAGCCACGCGACGACGATCTGCCGCTACCGCCCAATCCGCTCAAGGGCGCGAGCAAGTTGGCGCGTATTCCGGTACAGGTGATAGTCCCCGCGCAGCCACTGCGCAAACCGCCCTGGATCCGCGCCCGCGCCCCCAACTCGCCCGAAGCGTTGCGCCTCAAAGCGATCCTGCGCCAGCAGCAGCTGCATACCGTGTGTGAAGAGGCGGCCTGCCCCAACCTCGGCGAGTGCTTTCGTGCCGGCACTGCCACCTTTATGATTATGGGCGCCATCTGCACGCGCCGCTGCCCCTTCTGTGACGTGGCCCACGGCCGCCCCGAGCCGCTCGACGAAAGCGAGCCGCGCCACCTGGCCGAAACCATCCGTCTCATGGGC
>DASWUD010000147.1:0-2735 GCA_036401755.1 Gammaproteobacteria bacterium | reverse complement strand
CCTATAACCGCAAAGGACGCGAAGGAACGCAAAGGTATCTGCGGCTAATTTTTTTCCTTTGCGTTCCTTTGCGTACTTCGCGGTTAAAATCTTTTTTTCTCCGTTCCCCTGAGGAGCGCTGCAGCGGGTTAAAGACCCGTCAGGCTCAGGGGGGCGGTTCAGTAACAACGGCGCTCGTTCCTGTAGGAGTTAACACATGAACGCTGTAGCCAACTTCACCGACTACAAGGTCGCCGACATCTCCCTGGCCGACTGGGGCCGTAAAGAGATCGCCATCGCTGAAACCGAAATGCCCGGCCTGATGGCGCTGCGCGAAGAGTACAAGGGGCAGAAACCGCTCAAGGGCGCCCGCATCGCCGGCTGCCTGCACATGACCATTCAAACCGCGGTGCTGATCGAGACCCTCACCGATCTTGGTGCCGAAGTGCGCTGGTCCTCCTGCAACATCTTCTCCACCCAGGATCAGGCCGCCGCCGGTATCGCTGCGGCTGGTATTCCGGTGTTTGCGTGGAAGGGTGAAACCGAAGAGGAGTTCTGGTGGTGTATCGAACAGACCATCTTCGGCCCCAATAACTGGCGCCCCAACATGATCCTCGACGATGGCGGCGATCTCACCGTCATCATGCACCAGAAATATCCCGAGCTGCTCAAGGATGTGCGCGGCCTCTCCGAGGAGACCACCACCGGGGTGCATCGCCTCTATGAAATGGTGAAGACCGGCGCCCTCAAGGTGCCCGCCATCAACGTCAACGACTCGGTCACCAAGAGCAAGTTCGACAACCTCTACGGCTGTCGCGAGTCGCTCATCGACGGCATCAAGCGCGCCACCGACGTGATGATCGCCGGCAAGATCTGCGTGGTGCTCGGTTACGGCGACGTGGGCAAGGGTTGCGCCCAGGCGTTCCGCGGCATGGGTGCCACGGTGTGGGTTACCGAGATCGACCCCATCTGCGCGCTGCAGGCGGCGATGGAAGGGTATCGCGTGGTGACCATGGACGAGGCCGCTGCTGCTGGCGACATCTTCGTCACCGCCACCGGCAACATCGGCGTCATCACCCATGATCACCTGAAGGCGATGAAGAATGAATCGATCGTCTGCAACATCGGCCACTTCGATTCGGAGATCGATATCGCCAGCCTGCGCAAGTACACCTGGGAAAACATCAAGCCGCAGGTCGATCATGTGATCTTCCCCCCTAGCGGGGACAAGCCCGATGGCAAAAAACTGATCGTGCTCGCCGAGGGGCGTCTGGTGAACCTCGGTTGTGCCACCGGCCACCCCAGCTTTGTCATGTCGGCCTCCTTCACCAACCAGGTGATCGCCCAGATCGAGCTGTGGAACAACGCCGACAAGTACGAGAACAAGGTCTACGTATTGCCCAAACACCTGGATGAGAAGGTGGCGGGGCTGCACCTCAAGAAGATCGGTGCCAAGCTCACTAAACTGACCAGTGAGCAGGCGAAATACCTCGGTCTCTCGGCGGATGGCCCCTTCAAGCCAGATCACTACCGCTACTGATATCGCCAATCAGATCGCGGGGAGAGCAGTGCTCTCCCCGCTAATCTTTACGGGAGTCTATCCCATGAAATCTCAGCAACAATTTTCCAAACAGTTCAGTTTCGAATTCTTCCCGCCCAAAACTGATGAAGGGCGCCAGAAACTGCTGGCCACCCGTGACAAGCTGGCACGCCTCCAGCCGCGTTATGTCTCGGTCACCTTCGGTGCCGGCGGCAGTACCCAGGAGGGGACCCTCGAGACGATTCGCGACATGATGGCCGCCGGTCTCGATGCCGCGCCCCATCTCTCCTGTATCGGTTCCTCTGCAGAAAATATCCGTTCCCTGCTGCAAGGCTATATCGCCATGGGCGTGAAGCGCATCGTGGCCCTGCGCGGTGATATGCCCTCGGGTATGCGCGAAGCCGGCGAGTTTCAGTATGCCAATGAACTGGTCAGTTTCATTCGTCAGGAGACCGGTGATCACTTCCATATCGAAGTGGCCGCCTACCCCGAGTTCCATCCCCAGGCGCCAACCGCCCAGGTCGACCTGCTCAACTTCAAGCGAAAGGTGGAGGCGGGCGCCAATGCGGCGATCACCCAGTACTTCTACAACTTCGACGCCTATCTGCGCTTCGTCGAAGACTGCGAGAAGATGGGGCTCGATCTTCCCATCGTGCCCGGCATCATGCCGATCACCAACTATGTGCAGCTGGCGCGCTTCTCCTCCATGTGCGGTGCCGAACTGCCGCGCTGGCTGCGGCTACGTCTGGAGGGGATGGGTAGCGATACCGATGCCATTCGCACCTATGGCATGGAGGTGACTGCCGATCTCTGCCGCCGACTGCTGGAGGCGGGCGCTCCCGGACTGCACTTCTACACCATGAATCAGGCTGGCCCCACCGAGACCCTCTGGCAGGCGCTCGCGCTTCCGGCCTGATTTGACGTAGCGCCAATGCGTGTACCGCGGATCTTCCACTCCGGCCCTCTCCAGCCTCTTGCAGAGCTGGAGTTAAGTGAGAATGCAGCAAATCATGTTGCGCGCGTGCTGCGGATGCGCGAGCAGGCTCCGTTGGTGATCTTCAACGGTGAGGGCGGCGAGTACACGGCGCACATTGTGCAAATCGAAAAGCGCCGCGTGGTCGTTTCGCTCGGGGAGTTTCTCCCGACCGATGTTGAATCACCCCAGCGGATCACGCTCGCCCAGGGGATCTCGCGCGGTGAGCGCATGGACTATACG
>DASWUD010000146.1:0-3730 GCA_036401755.1 Gammaproteobacteria bacterium | reverse complement strand
CTTCGCTTGTGTCGCCACCCCCTGCTGTACCCCCTTTGCCGGGTCGTTGGCGACGGTGGTGAGAATGCGCGCCACCTCCTCTGCCGAGGCGTGGTTGAGGCGGATCACCTCAACGTCGGAGTTGCTGGCGGTGTCGATGCGCCGCACGATCTGCGCCAGACGCTCCGTGGTTGCTGCCGGCGCCGAAACCACCAGGACATTGGTGTCGGGATAGGCGGCAAGGTGCGCCTCCTGAGGCAGCAGTGGCCGCACCACCGGCACGAGCTGTGCCGCCGCGATATTGTTGACCTGAATAACGCGCGTCACATACTCATCACCACGCCCGGGACTTTCATCAGAGGTGGTGCGCACCGCATCCTGTTTCGCATCCACCTCGGGAACGATCTTGATGGCGTTGCGGCCGGGAATGGCGGCAAAACCGTTGACGCTCAGCACGGAAAGAAAGACCTGGTAAATTTCGTCGGCGTTCATCGGCCGCGCCGAGATCACCGTCACCTTGCCCTTGACGCGCGGGTCGACGATGAAATTCTTGCCGGTCATCTCCGCCACGGTGGAGATCACCGCATTGATGTCGGCATCCTTGAGATTGAGGGTCATCGATTCGGCGTGGGAGGGCGCCCAGGGAAGCGACAGCGCCGCCCACAACAACAGCCCGGCGACCAAACGATTCCGCACCCTTGCTTGCCCGAGGCGCCACCATCCCGCCCCATCAGAATGATTCATTGCCAAATTCCTTGTGTCCGTCATTTTAATAATTTTGTGTAATGATCATTTGCCCAGTTCGACCGACAGGGTGGTGGGCACCCCGCCGCGATCCACCACCAGCTCGATCCGTCCCGCGCTGGAGAGCTGATTGAGCAGATCCCCGCCGCGCGCCTGGTCGGTCACTGGAATGCCGTTGACCTGTGTCACCACATCCTCGGGCATCAGCCCGGCCTCGCGCAGTACCGGGGTATAGGGATTATCCGCCAGCTTGTACCCCTTGAGCTGGCCATTCTCCATCACCGGCTGCACGGCGTTCATCCCCATCACTTCGCTCGGGTTGGCCTTGAGGCGGTTGCGGATCTCGCCGAGCCGTGCGGCCGCGGGGCCTGGCTTGCCGCTTTGCCCCGCCGGCGCACCATTATTACTTTCGAGGGAGTCCTTGGGCAGGGTCAGCGTCTCATAACGGCCAGCGCGCTCCAGAATCACCCGATCCGCGACGATTTCGTGTACCTTCGCCCCGCCCGGCACGGTATCCCCCAGCTTATAGGGCTGCTGATCGGCCCCACCACTGGCGATGATGGCCAGCGCCCGGGCGCTATCGAGGGCAAAGATGCCGCTCAGGGTGAGGTTGAGGGTGGTCTCCGGGGCATTGACGGCGGCACTAGGCTCGGCGAGAGGTTGGCCGAACAGGTGACCGCCTACCAGCTCGGTAATGGAGAGTGGCGCCACAGCGCCCCGAGTCTGAGTGGATGCCGTGGTCGTTGCAGCGCCCTCCTGGGGTACCGGCACCAGCCGCCAGCTGAGCTGTGCCAGCGCCATTGCCACGACAACCACCCCCAGCAGCCCGGCGCCCCACGCCCACCCCTCGTTGCCCGCCACCACCAGGCGTGCTGGAACGAGACGCCCGAGTGCCCCGGCAACTTTCTGATAATCCAGATTTTTCACGCAGATAGCCACCCTGCTTCATGCACGAACTTAAGGATGCGCATGCTACACCATCTCGCCAGCGCCCGCCATTTGCCCGAAATGCCGGGGCGCCCTGACCAATCACGGCGCCGAGGTGACCAAGTTTGTCACTTCCGGCCGCCCGTTCGTGCCAACGCCTGCTCAATTGCGCGCAGCCGCCACAGCGCCACCCGCCCGCTGAGCCGCCACGGGTGGACCACCCGCGCGCCTCTGGTGTTCCCAAATGAATTTCCATAAACTTGGCACGTGTCGTGCTTTGGAAGAGGCGGCACATGAGAGCGCACCCCCGGCTCTCTCCCAACCAACCATAATGAATGGAGTAACAACCATGAAGCAGATCCAGAAGGGTTTTACCCTAATCGAACTGATGATCGTCGTGGCGATCATCGGTATCCTGGCGGCCATCGCCATCCCCGCCTACCAGGACTATATCGCCAAGTCGACCATGACCGCAGCACTGGCAGAAATAGCCCCGGCTCGCACCCAGTATGAGGCCGAACTGAATGCCCGCGGTATAGCAGGTACCTTTACCACCTCATCGATGGGCCTCGATGCCGCGGCCGCAGCCACTGGTCAGCGTTGTAGCGTGACCGTCACCGCGCCCACCGCCACCACCGACGTCAATGCCCTGGTCTGTGTGGTGAAAGGCAGCCCGGCAGTCGTTGGCACCAACATCACCCTCAAGCGTATCGTCGCCAATGGCTCGTGGGACTGCATTATTTCCGGCGAACCTGCCGGCGTTTACAAGCGTTCGTTTGATCCGGTGGGCTGCCACCCCTAAGCTGCCCCTGATGTGGGGGAACAAACAAGAAGACCGCTGCGGCGGTCTTCTTTTTTTGTGCCGGAACACCTCGACAGCGTCGCCGGCACCACGCGTTGACATTCCTCTACCGGCTGAGTGCTCGCAACAGAGCGCGCCAGACCCCGAACCGGCTCATCTCATTTGAAATCAAACATTCTGCGCGACATCAAAGTAGATGTGCGCGCCACACTGCAATATGCGAATAATATTGCTCAATTTTCGACGCCACCTATGGTTTCAACTCTATAACTTTGATATATAAGTGAAAGTCAACGGGGCACCGTTCCCGTGGCTGGCCTGTTCCAGCCGCCAATCAGCCAATGAGAGAGTCCACAGGAAGATGTCAACGATCGGAGCAAGAACGGCGCTGAGCGGTCTGGCGCGCAAGCTGGTACAGGATGGCGTGCTCAAGATAGATGTGGCGGAGCGGGCCTCCGCCGACTCGGCGAGGAAGAAGGTCAACTTCGTCTCCTATCTGGTGGAGAACAAGCTGGTCGACCCCACCGTGCTGGCCATCGCCGCCTCCAACGAATTCGGCATCCCCCTCTTCGACCTCAACGCCCTGGAGCTCGACGCCACCGTCACCAAGCTGGTGGAGGAGAAACTGATCCGCGGCCATAACGCCCTACCGCTGTTCAAGCGCGGCAACCGCCTGTTCGTCGCCGTCTCCGACCCCACCAACCTGGTGGCGCTCGATGCCATCAAGTTCCACGTCAACGCCCAGACCGAGGCGGTGCTGGTGGAGGAGCACAAGCTCACCGCCACCATCGAGAAGGCGATCGCCGCCAACGACACCTCGATGCGTGACCTCGGCGGTGATGCCGACCTCGACAATCTCGACATCAGCGCCGAGGACGAGGCCGCAGCCAACAACGCTGGCGACAGCGAGGCCGTCGACGACGCACCAGTGGTGCGCTTCGTCAACAAGATGCTGGTGGATGCCATCAACCAGGGCTGCTCCGATGTCCACTTCGAACCCTACGAGAAGATCTACCGGGTGCGTTATCGCCAGGACGGCGTGCTACGCGAGGTCTCGGCACCGCCGATCCAGCTGGCCGGCAAGATCGCCGCGCGCATCAAGGTGATGTCGCGCCTCGACATCTCAGAAAAACGCGTGCCGCAGGATGGGCGCATCAAGCTGACCCTCTCCAAGAACAAGGCCATCGACTTCCGTGTCAGTACCTGCCCGACGCTGTTCGGTGAAAAGATCGTGCTGCGTATCCTCGACCCCTCCAGCGCCAAGCTGGGGATCGATGC
>DASWUD010000145.1:0-12032 GCA_036401755.1 Gammaproteobacteria bacterium | reverse complement strand
GAATCGCGCGGTTTGCGCTGGGGGGGGGGAGAAAAATTCGTTCTTTTCGAAAGAACCAATTAATAGCCGAAAAAAAAGCCGGTCAGCGACCGGCTTTTTTTTCGGCTGAACCCGGTCCGGAATTAGAGGGCGCGGATGCGGGCGTTGAGGAGGCTCTTGTGGCGGGCGGCCTTGTTGGCGTCGATCAAACCCTTGCGGGCGCTGGCGTCGACCATGGAGGACATCTCCTTGTAGGAGGCTTCGGCCTTGGCCTTGTCGCCAGCGTCGAGTGCCTTGACGACGGTCTTGACGGCGGTACGCATGGCTGAGCGGGCAGCCGTGTTGTGCTGGCGGCGGGCTTCCGACTGGCGGGCGCGCTTTTTGGCTTGTGCTGTGTTGGCCAAGGTCTTACTCCAAAATAAATTCTGTAGGTACCAAAGGGCGCATACTATGCTGCGTTTGGCTCCGGTTGTCAACGCCGCGACGCGTTGATTTGCCGTGACGCTGCCCCATTAGCCAAGTATTATGGCGCGCTTTGGGCCGGTTGGCGAACCATTATCAGAGACGCAGGGGCCTCATGAGCAAAAGGTTGTTGAAATCGACCGCCGTGGTCAGCGCCATGACCATGGTCTCCCGCATCCTCGGCTTCGTGCGCGACCTGGTCTTTGCCAACGTCTTCGGCGCCGGTGCCGCCACCGACGCCTTCTTCGTCGCCTTCAAGATCCCCAACTTTCTGCGCCGCCTGTTCGCCGAGGGGGCCTTCTCCCAGGCCTTCGTGCCGGTCCTCTCCGAATACAAAACCCAGCGCCCCCACCACGAGGTGAAGGCCTTGGTGGCCGATGTGGCGGGGACGCTGGGCGGCGTGCTGCTGATGGTAACGGTGGTGGCGATGCTTGCCGCGCCACTGCTGGTGCTGCTGTTTGCCCCGGGCTTTCGTGGGATGGAGGGCAAGTTTGCGCTCACTAGCGAGATGCTGCGCATCACCTTTCCCTACCTGTTCTTCATCTCGCTGACCGCCTTCGCGGGCGGCATCCTCAACAGCTACGGCAAGTTCGCCCTGCCGGCGCTCACCCCGGTCTGGCTCAATCTCATTCTGATCGCCGCGTCACTCTGGCTCTCCCCCTACTTTGAAGAACCGGTGATGGCGCTGGCCTGGGGGGTGTTCCTGGCAGGGCTGGTGCAGCTGCTGTTCCAGTTCCCGGCGCTGATGCGCCTCAAGCTGTTCGGCCTTCCTCGCGGGGCGTGGCGTCATGAGGGGGTGCGGCGCATCCTCAACCTGATGCTGCCGGCCATCTTCGGCTCCTCGGTGGCGCAGATCAACCTGCTGCTCGACACCATCATCGCCTCGTTCCTGGTGAGCGGCTCGGTCTCCTGGCTCTACTACTCCGACCGGCTGGTGGAGTTTCCGCTGGGCGTGTTCGGCATCGCCCTGGCGACGGTGATCCTGCCCAGCCTGTCGCAGCGCCACGCCGAGGCCAATCCCGACGCCTTCGCCGCCACCCTCGACTGGGGATTGCGCTGGGTTCTGCTCATCGCCCTGCCGGCCATGGTGGGGTTGATGCTGCTGGCCGGTCCCATCATCACCACGCTGTACCACCATGGCGCCTTCACCGAAATGGATGTGCGCATGTCCTCCCTCAGCCTGATGGCGATGGGGCTGGGACTGCCCGCCTTCATGCTGATCAAGGTGCTGGCCCCTGGCTTCTATGCACGGCAGGATACCCGTACCCCAATGCTTATCGGCGTACGCGCCATGGTCACCAACATGGGGCTCAACCTCCTGCTCGTGGTACCCATGGTCTGGTTTGCATTACCCGGCCCCCATGCCGGACTGGCACTCGCCACCACCATCGCTGCCTTCACCAATGCCGGCCAGCTCTTCTGGCACCTGCGCAAAGAGGGGGTCTATAGGCCCCAGCCGGGCTGGCGCCGCTTCATCCTGCAGCTGTTGGCCGCCAACGGAGTGATGCTCGGGGTGCTGCTGGTGGGGGTGGGCGAACTGCAAGCGTGGCTGACGTGGAGTTCCCATCAACAGGTACTCCGGTTGACGGGAGTGATCGGCGCAGGCGCCATCGCCTATCTGCTCGCACTGCTTCTGGTCGGAGTCCGTCCCGCCCAGCTTCTCGTGCGGCACAAGTGACGCGGGCCGCCGCTGGGTTATAATCGCCCGTTTACTGCCTGGGCTACTCTTCTCCTAAATGGAACTGATTCGCGGCTTGCACAATCTGCGCCCCTGCCATCTGGGCAGCGTGGCTACCATCGGTAATTTCGACGGTGTCCATCTCGGCCACCAGGCGGTGCTCGGCCAGTTGGCGGAGAAGGGGGCGGAGCTGGGGCTGCCGACCGTGGTGATCACCTTCGAGCCGCAGCCACAGGAGTATTTCGCGCGCGGCGCGATCCCCCCGCGTCTGACCCGTCTGCGCGAAAAGGTGCGTGTGCTGCTGCGCTTTTCCGTGGACCGGGTGCTATGTCTGCGTTTCAATGACAGGCTCGCCGCGATGAGCGCCCAGCAGTTTGTGCAGCGCATTCTGGTGGAGGGGCTCGGCATTCGCTACCTGGTGGTGGGTGACGATTTCCATTTCGGCCATGACCGCGCTGGTGATTTCGCCTTCCTGCAGCAGCAGGGCGCGCAGCACGGTTTCGAGGTGGCGCACATGCACTCGTTCAATATCGACGGGGCGCGTGTCAGCAGCACCCGTATCCGCGAAGCCCTAGCGCGTGGTGACATGGAGGGCGCCGAGGCGCTGCTCGGCCGGCCCTATCGCATGTGCGGCCGTGTGGCGCACGGCGACAAGCGCGGGCGCACCATCGGTTTTCCCACCGCGAATATTTTTCTGCATCGCAAGGTGGCACCCATCGAGGGTGTGTTTGCGGTGCAGATGTTCGGCCTCGATGGTGAGCCGGTGAACGGTGTGGCGAACATCGGTTCGCGGCCCACCGTGGACGGTACGCGCACCCTGCTGGAGGTACACCTGTTTGATTTTTCGGCTGACATCTATGGCCGCCATGTGCAAGTCGATTTTTTGCACAAGATCCGCTGTGAACGGCGCTTTGAATCATTCGAGGCGTTGAAGCAGCAGATCCTGCTCGACGAACAACAAGCGCGCAGCTTTTTTTCTGCAGCAGCTTCGGCAGACACTACAGTTGCATGATGGAACAAGCGTAAGAGAGACACTACCGTGAGCGACAAACCCGTAAGCGACTACAAACACACCCTCAATCTGCCCGAAACTGATTTTCCCATGCGCGGCGATCTCGCCAAGCGTGAGCCGGAGATGCTGAAGCGATGGGAGTCGATGGGGCTCTATAAAAAGATTCGCAAGACGGGCGAGGGACGCGACAAATTCATCTTGCACGATGGCCCGCCTTACGCCAACGGCGAGCTTCATCTGGGCCACGCCGTCAACAAAGTGCTCAAGGACATTATCGTCAAGGCGCGCACCCTGGCAGGGTTTGATGCGCCCTATGTGCCCGGTTGGGACTGCCATGGGTTGCCCATCGAACTGCAAGTAGAAAAGAGCATCGGCAAGGCAGGGGTGGCTGTCTCCTTCCCCCAGTTCCGTAAGGCGTGCCGCGACTATGCGATGGAGCAGGTAAACATCCAGCGCGAGGGCTTCAAACGTCTCGGTGTCTTCGGTGACTGGGAGAATCCCTATCTCACCATGAATTTCCAGTTCGAAGCGGACACCCTGCGTGCGCTGGGGCGCATCATCGAGCGCGGCCATCTGCATAAAGGTTCCAAGCCGGTACACTGGTGCACCGATTGCGGCTCGGCGCTGGCCGAGGCGGAAGTGGAGTACGAGGACAAGAGCTCACCGGCCATCGACGTACGTTTTATCGTGCTCGATGAGGTGGCCTTCATGGCGCGCGCCCATCATATCGAACATCGCGATGGCAGCGGTCCCATCTCGGTGGTGATCTGGACCACCACACCGTGGACCCTACCGGCCAACCAGGCGGTGGCGCTCAATGCTGAGCTCGACTATGCGGTGGTGCAGTGCCATGGGGAACATGGCAGTGAGCGGCTGGTGTTGGCCGAGGCACTGCTCAAGCAGTCGATGGACCGTTATGGTATCGACGACTATCGCGTGGTCGCCTACTGCAAGGGCGCCGATCTGGAAGGGCTCAAGCTGCAGCACCCCTTCTACGAACGCGAAGTACCGATCATCCTCGGCGAGCATGTCACCACCGAAGCGGGTACCGGTGCGGTGCACACCGCCCCCGGACATGGTCTGGAGGATTATGTGGCCGGTACCCGTTACGGTCTGAAGGTGGACAACCCGGTGGGGGGCGACGGCAAGTTTCTGCCGGGTACGCCGCTGTTCGAAGGGCAGCACGTCTTCAAGGCCAACGATGCAGTACTCGAAGTGCTGCGTACCAAGGGCGCGCTGCTGCATGCGCAGGCACTGCGCCACAGCTATCCCCACTGCTGGCGTCACCATACGCCGATCATTTTTCGTGCTACGCCACAGTGGTTCATCAGCATGGATCAAAATGGCTTGCGCCAGGGGGCGCTGGAGGCGATCAAACAGACCCAGTGGATCCCCGGCTGGGGTCAGGCACGTATCGAAGGGATGGTTGCAGGCCGTCCCGACTGGTGCATCTCCCGCCAGCGCACCTGGGGCGTGCCGATCGCACTGTTTGTGCACAAGGTGACCGGTGCGCTTCATCCGCAAACCCCGCGTCTTATCGAGGAAGTGGCAAAGCGCATCGAGCAGAAGGGGATCGATGCCTGGTTCGAAGTCGAGGCGAGTGAGCTGCTCGGCGCCGATGCCAACGATTACGACAAGGTGAGCGACACCCTCGATGTCTGGTTCGATTCGGGGGTCACCCACTCCTGCGTGCTGGAAAAGAATGCAGCGTTGAAATGGCCCGCCGATCTCTATCTGGAAGGTTCCGATCAACACCGCGGCTGGTTCCAGTCATCGCTGATGACCTCTGTTGCCATGCATGGCCGCGCGCCTTATGAGCAGGTGCTGACCCATGGCTTCACTGTCGACGCCAAGGGACACAAGATGTCCAAGTCGCGCGGCAACGGTGTGGAGCCGCAGAAGGTCGCCGGCACCCTCGGCGCAGATATTCTGCGATTGTGGATCGCCTCCACCGACTATCGCGGCGAGATGACCTATTCGGACGAAGTCGTCAAGCGCACCGCCGATGCCTATCGCCGCATCCGCAACACCGCGCGCTTCCTGCTCGCCAACATCAAAGGCTTCGACCCCGAGGCGAACCAAGTGGGTTTCAATGAGATGGTCGCCCTCGATGTATGGGCGGTGAATCGGGCCGTAGCCCTGCAGAAGGAGATTCAGGCGGCTTATGAGCAGTACGAGTTCCACCAGATCTATCAGCTGGTGCACAACTTCTGTTCGGTGGACATGGGCTCGTTCTATCTCGATGTGATCAAGGATCGTCAGTACACCACGCAGGCCGATTCGCTGGCACGCCGCTCCACGCAGACCGCGATGTTCCACATCCTGGAGATGATGAGTCGTTGGATCGCACCTCTCCTCAGCTTCACCGCCGAGGAGATTTGGCAACATCTCCCCGGCGAACGAAAAGAATCAATTTTCCTCACCACCTGGTATGACCTTTCTGGCGGGGCCTATGTGGGTGGCGCGGCCACTCAACCGGTGATGGCAATGGATTTCTGGGCGCAGGTGATTGAGCTGCGTGAAGTGGTCAACAAGGAGCTGGAGCGTCTGCGCGTGGCGGGGGGTATCGGCTCGGGTCTCGATGCGGAGGTCGATCTCTGGTGTGGCCGTGAGCTGCATGATCGTTTGGCAAGGCTGGGCGATGAGTTGCGCTTTGCTCTTATCACCTCTGCCGCGCGTCTGCACGACACCACTTCAACAGCGGCGGAAGCGGTTCACTTCAAGCTTTCCAGTGGTGATGAGCTATGGGTGGCCGTGCGCCCGAGCGAACACGCCAAGTGCGTGCGCTGCTGGCACCATCGCGACGACGTGGGTATCAATCCTGCACATCCAGAATTGTGTGGCCGCTGTGTGGATAACGTGACGGGCAGCGGCGAACCGCGCCGCTTCGTCTGAGGAGTCTCCATGCTCAGGTGGTTGTGGTTGTCGCTGGTGGTAATCGTGCTCGATCAGGCGAGCAAGTGGTGGGCGAGCAGTGCGTTGCACTTTCAGGAGCCGCGGCCGGTCATGCCTTTTTTCGATCTGACCTTGATGCACAATTACGGGGCGGCCTTCAGTTTCCTGGCGGGGGCCGGGGGTTGGCAGCGTTATTTCTTCGCCACTGTTGCCGTACTCGCCAGTGCCGCCATCACCTTCTGGCTGAAAAGATTGGAGTCGCACCAACGTTGGGAGGCCGCTGCGCTGGCACTGGTCCTGGGCGGCGCATTGGGTAATCTGTGGGATCGTCTTTCGCTCGGCTATGTGGTCGATTTTATCCACCTCTATTACGGTCCCCATTACTGGCCGGCCTTCAATATCGCCGACAGCGCTATCACCCTCGGGGCTGCGATGCTCGTTATCGACGTCCTGTTCCTGAAGCGGCAGCACAGCAAGGCTTGAATGCCATGGCAAGTGTGATGGCCCTGACTATTGGCGGCTAAATCGATGTCTGAAATAAGTAAATGGTTGGGGCAGCGATTTGGTGGCGAGCACCTGCCGCCGGGGCAGCATCGCGTCAACAGATTGCCGGTGCTGGATCTTGGTATTCATCCCGTTGTCGCACTCGCTGACTGGCGCCTCACCATCCATGGCCTGGTGAACAATTCTTTGGTGCTGAGCTGGGAGGAGTTGCGTGCCCTGCCACAGGTAGAGATCACCGCCGACATTCACTGCGTCACCCGCTGGAGCTGTCTCGATGTACACTGGTCGGGCGTTGCAGTAAAGCAGCTGCTGGAGAGCGTCGAGCCGCAGCCTGAAGGGCGCTTCGTCACTCTCCACAGCTACGACAACTACACCACCAATCTGCCCCTGGCAGCGCTGCTCGATGACGACGTGCTGCTGGCGCACAGCCTCAATGGTGAGCCGCTGAGCGTCGAGCATGGCGGGCCGGTCAGGTTGGTAGTGCCCAAACGCTACTTCTGGAAGAGTGCCAAGTGGCTAAAGGCGATCGAGATCCATGCCGAGGACCGTCCCGGCTTCTGGGAGGTGCGTGGCTATCACAACGAAGCATTCCCCTGGGAGGAACAGCGTTTTGGCTAACAGCGAACAGGTCATCGGCCCGGCAAGTCGTGTCACGCTGCACTATCGCATGACCATGGAGGATGGCACCGTGGCCGACAGCTCCTTCGATGACGAGCCGGTGACCTTTCAGCTCGGCGAAGGGGTGATGCTGCCCAACCTGGAGAAGCTGCTGCTCGGACTGGGTGCGGGCGATCACAAAACCTTCCAGCTCACACCTGACGAAGCGTTCGGTTATGCCGACACCGAAAATTTTCACTACGTGGCCCGTAGTGA
Organism: Gammaproteobacteria bacterium; assembly: GCA_036401755.1. Classification (GTDB taxonomy): domain Bacteria; phylum Pseudomonadota; class Gammaproteobacteria; order Thiohalomonadales; family Thiohalomonadaceae; genus DASWUD01. The sequence goes on along the minus strand of DASWUD010000145.1, from coordinate 4,629 downwards.
ATTTCCCACGGAGATGGACCTGGAGCCGGGCATGGTCGTCGGCTTTGAGGGGCCTGACGGGGCGGAGCTGCCGGGGATGGTGATGGATGTGGGCGAGGAGAGCATATTGGTCAATTTCAACCATCCCCTTGCCGGCCACGACCTCACCTTCGAGGTGGAGGTGCTCGCGGTGGACACGATAGATTAACGGCGTCTGCTATCAACGGTATTCGGCATTCGGCATGTCGTAAGGGCTTGGCGTCTTCTCCCGCGGAACTGCCACACTGTTTCACTGTGACTGCACACCCTGATCAGGAAAATCAATGAGGCCGCCACGATCGCCTGGAAGGGATTTTGAATCAGTTGATGGCACAAAAAACCTCACTCTCTTGGCGTGCTGTGCACCCTGAGGCATAAACGTCTTGGCGAAAATCAAGAAGGTGGGTAGTTACGTTTTATGAATATTAATGCGAGTGAGAACTGACCATGCGCATCATCCTTGCCAATCCGCGCGGTTTCTGTGCCGGTGTCGACCGGGCCATCGAGATCGTCGAACGTACCCTGGAGGTATTCGGCGCGCCGGTCTATGTGCGCCATGAAGTGGTGCACAATCGTTTTGTGGTGGGCAACCTGCGCGACAAAGGGGCGATCTTCGTTGACGAACTGGATCAGGTGCCCGATGGCGCCACCGTGGTGTTCAGCGCTCACGGTGTGCCGCTCTCGGTGGTGGCGGAGGCCAAGCAGCGCGGCTTGAGGGTGTTCGATGCCACCTGCCCCCTGGTGAGCAAGGTGCACATCGAGGTGGCGCGTCATGCCAAGGCAGGGCGCGAAGTGATCCTCATCGGTCACCAAGGGCACCCGGAAGTGGAAGGGACGATGGGGCAGTACGACAACTCATACGGCGGTGCGATCTACCTGGTGGAGACGCCTGCGGATGTCGCCACTCTGCAGGTGCGCAATCCCGCCGAACTCGCCTTCGTCACCCAGACCACCCTCTCCGTAGACGATGCCAGCGTGGTGATCGAGGCACTGCGCAAACGCTTTCCCAATATCATCGGTCCGAAGAAGGACGATATCTGCTACGCGACCCAGAGCCGTCAGGACGCGGTAAAGAGCCTGGCCCAGCAGTGCCAGGTGGTGCTGGTGGTCGGCTCGCCCAACAGCTCCAACTCCAATCGCCTGCGCGAGGTGGCCGAGCGCTGCGGCGCTCGTGCCTACCTCATCGACAACGCCGCCGACATCCAGCCCCACTGGCTGGAAGGGGCCGAGCAGATCGGCGTCAGCGCCGGCGCCTCAGCCCCCGAAGTGTTGGTGGAGCAGGTGATCGCGCGCTTGCAGGCGCTGGGAGCAGAACAGGTGGCGGAGGGGGGCGGACAGCGGGAGACCATCGTCTTCCCGCTGCCCAAGGCGTTGCAGCGGTGATTACCAGCACTTGGTAGCGCCAGGAGGCGTGAAGCCCTTGGTGTTGTCCTGATCGAGGGTCAGCGTGAGACACGTATCGCTGGATTGGGCATTTTGGGGAGTTGCCGTCAGCGTATAGTGATAGTTGTCAGGGCGAGCGAGCGCGATGCTGTAGTAACCGTTATCGCTGCTCAAGGTTGCTCCTGGCGTTGTATAACCCAGTTGGGCAAAGGTGCTGGCATAAGCCCGGTTATCCATGAAGAACTGCTCCTGCTTCGCCGCGACCTGCATGAGCAGGGTGCGGCCTTCGGAGCGGCGGCTTTCCATCGAGTTCGCCTGGAATCGGGGGAAAGCGATCGCCGCGATTATGCCGATAATCGCCACCACAATCAGCAATTCTATCAGAGTAAAGCCCTGCTGTGGCTGTTTTGCTCCGGTTCTGTTCTGCATCATTTGAAACTCCACTTATTTCTGTTGTTCATACCAGTAGGTGCGCCAGCGGCCGCGGCCGAGGTCCTGCCCTGCCTTGAGGTCGGGGCGCAGGATGCCGGTGAAGCTGTTGGTGCCGTCCGAGAAAGAGACATAGACATTTTCGGCGGGGATGCCACCCGAAGCCAGTGTCACGCGCCGATCCTCCTTCTGCAACTCGACAGTGTTACCTTCGGCATCGACCGCGGTGTTGGTGCTGTCGTAGTTGGTGACGGCACGTCCATCACGCAGCGCGACTTCATAATACCAGCCAGTGCCTTCGTCGGGACCGCAACTGGTCGCGGAAGCGGAGCCGGCGGGGACATAGGTATTGAAGTAGACCACACCGCGCACCACCAGCGGTGGCGACAGGCTCTTCTCGCCCTGGTCTTCGAGGCGCAGGCGCCAGCCGTTCGTCAACGAGAAATCTGTTGCACAGTCAAGGGCAACCTGCTGGACACAGTTGTCGGTGACATCCTGCAGCTGGTCATGGGTAAGCATGGAGAAGTCTGCGGTCAGTGCGGTCGCCTGGCGATCCTTGTATAGGTACATCCAGTCTGTGATGGTGAGATCCAGCGGGTGCTCGCGATTACCGGAGCCAATCACTACCCCCACATAGGCCCCTGAGCCATCCATGGTCGATACCACCTCGGGGGGGAAGAAGAAGCGGCGATCATCGGCCACGCTGGTAGCGCTGTAGTGGCGCCCGACGTTGAGGATGCGGGTGATCTTCCACTGCGAGACATCGGTGCCCGTCAGGTCGGCGCGCCACAGCTGGCCACCGGTATCCCCCACATAGAAGCGGTCGACGATGCCATCGCCAGTTGCGTCGAAGGGAGTCACCTCCGAGGGGATGCTGTCGGTCATCAGGCCATTGGTGCTGGTGTAGTCCGCCTTCCAGACCAGCGTGCCGCTCGCGGCATCCACTACGTAGACGGCGCGGCCCATCGAATCATTGGTGCCAATACCCGGGGCATCCTTGTTGGTGTCGTAACCACCACCGAAGATGAGGACCGGTTTTTCCACGGTGTTGTTGCCCCACTTCAGCTTGCGGATGGTCGGCTGCGAGAAGGTGAGGCCGAGCTCGGTGAAGTCAGGCAGGGTGTTGTCGATCTTTCCGCTGGCCCACAGGGTCTTCGGATTGTCCGGGTCGCTGATGTCGAGGGCGTAGTAGCCACGGCCGCCGCGGCGCAGGCCGAAGAAGATCCAGACCTGGTCGCCGTCGGCCGGATCGATGGTGCCGTCGCCATCCACATCATTGATGTACTCGACCGGCGGGCCATCGGTGCCGATGGGGTGACGCGGGATGACGGGGTTGTTGTTCCAGACGCCGTTGTCCATCAGCTGCTTCTGGTACTTCATCACCGCGCGCGGCATGAAGGCCCACACCTCGCTGCCATCATCCGAGCCGTCGGGGTTGGTGTTGCGGATCATACGCAGGTAGCCGTCGTTGCTGCCCATCAGGATGTGGATGTCGGGATTGGTTTGGCTGTAGCCAAGCCCCCGTGCACCGTAGTTGATGGGGCGCGGCCGCGAGTGGAGCGGGTCGTTCATCAGCCAGCGGCGGCTCTTGTCGCGTTCAGTGTCGACGGTGGCCTGTGTGTTGTAGCCGCGCATGTAGGCCAAGACATTGGAAGCAATGTCGCCTATCCAGCAGCTTGAATAAAGATAAGAATTTGCTGAACCATAAAAGGTGTGACAGGCAATACCCGTGTCCAGGTAAGCGTCCGGCGACCAACTTCCAGTATAGGTAAAGTTAGTCGGCCACTGCGTGAGCCGGTAGCTGTCGTCGGGGCCGAGGATGCTCGGCCACAGGTAGTAGATCTGGTCCCACTGGACGTCGAGCAGGCCGTTGCTAGTGGTGATATAAGGCTTCGCCTCGGTATAGAGGCGCCGCCCGTTACTGCTGTTGAGCCAGTTCATCGCCCCCTGGGTGCCATCGGCGTTGATGAAGTTGGGGATCTGCTGCCCGGCACCGCCGCGGTTGACCGAGCGGCCGTCGCGCCCGGCGGTTTCGATATCGGGATCGATATTGTCGAACAGGTCATAACCGTTGGCCTGGGTCCAGAAGGTGAAGGCATCCTGGATAATGCGCCCGTCGTTGGCGATGGCGGAGTTGTTCGGGTCAAGGTTATCGACCAGCATCAGGATATTTTCCGAGTCGATGCAGGTGTTGGTGGCGGGGTCGAACTGGTTGCACACCGGCTTGATCCTGAGCTTGAGCTTTTTCAGGTTGCCCACCCAGTTGGGTTGAACATTTTCGTTGGCCTGGAACAGCGCCAGGTAGGCGTTGTCGAGCACCGAGGAGCGGTTGAAGGCGTTGACCGGGATGGAGGCGGCCACGAAGGTGGTACTGACACTCACCACCTGGTTAAAGATCTTGTTGAGGGCATCGACCACCTCTTCGGCATTCACGCCGAGCTGGATGCCATAGCCAGTGCCGCCAGCGGCGGCGGCGGCGTCCACCTGCGAGGTGTGCTTGGCGACGAAGAAGGAGGTGACGGTCTGGTCGCCCGACACGTCAAGGCCGTTGATCGAGCCGTCGGCGAGGTCGGTGTCGTTCAGCCAATCGACCATCTGCACGAAGCCGGTGTCGCCGTTGCCATAGGTGAAGTTAGGGGTGTCTACCATGCCCCCCGCGGTCACGCTCATGTTGATGGCGGTGTTGGCATCGTCGGCGCTGTTGCCGCCGCCATCGACCACGTTGATTACGAAGATCTTGGCGCAGTTGACATCGAGGGGTGACCGGTACTCAGTGCCGTCGATGACGCTGGTATCCCA
>DASWUD010000144.1:0-11576 GCA_036401755.1 Gammaproteobacteria bacterium | reverse complement strand
TGGGGGGCGAGGGGGGCAAGAGCGGCGGCCACCAGCTGCGCGTCGATGGTATCGAGCGGCGGCAGCTGAAGCAGGTGGCTGAGCAGCTGTTCCGCCTCGCCATCGCCGATGCGCCCCACGCGGCCGCTGACATGGTCGAGGTAGTAGAGCTGCTCGTGGCTCGGCACGATCCAGCTGTTCTCGTCGGCAAGCAGCGTGGCGAGGTAGTAACCGTACTCGTCGCGCTGCCATTCGAGCTGCGCCGAGCGGGCCGGGCCCAGGGTGAGCGGCACCAGCGGAATTTCGGCGCGCGCGCGCCCGCGCCCCTTCGGCTGTTCCTTGAGCCAGGCGCGGCCACTGGCGACGATCGCCTCCAGGATTGGGCTCTCCATGGTGCGATCGATGATGTAGGTGTCCGGTTCGAACAGCGGCTGATCGAGCTCCAGCAGGGCGCGGAAGATCGCCAGATCGCTCTTCTGCACACAACGTGGCGGGCGCTTGAGCGCCGTCTCCATGCCGCGCCAGGCGGGGAGGGTGCGTTTCAGACTGGGCTCGCTCAACTCGCCCTTGAACAGGGTGAGGTGGTAGAGATGCGGTGGCTGGTGCGGTTCGAGCAGATAGTGGATCGCCTCGCCGCTGGGTGTAGGTGCCTGCGGCGGCAGCGGCGGCAGGCGATGTCCATTGGCCAGGTGCTCGATCCAGCTCATCACCACGGGGTTGGCGCGCGGCCCGTGGCCGCGCAGGCGCAAGGCGGCGTACAACACCGCGGCGGCATGCTTGCAGTTAAAGCCGACCGGGCAGCTGCACTCCGCTTCGATGGTGATGGAGCGCGGCGTGGGGCGGTGGATGTCGATGGTGACGAAGTAGGGCTCCGGCTCGGTGCCCTGCACCTCGGCCATCAGCAGCTCGGGCAGGATCGTCAGGTGGCTGATGGCCTCGCCGTAGCTGGCCGCGCGGCCCAGGGTGCGGTCGTCGAACCAGCGGCGGATATCCTGCTCGGTATAGAGTTCGCTCGGTTTGGGCAGGAAACCCTCATCGTCCGGCATCGCTATCTCATCCTCGCGCGGCGATGGCACGCAGCCGCGGCACCGCCAGGCCGAACTGATCCGCATGCTGCAGGGCGCGCGCCAGGCGGCCCGGCGCACTGCGTCCCATGCACCTGTGCTTAAGGTCGCCGGCGATCCCCTCGACCATGCCGTCGATCAACTTGCTGCGATCGAGCGCCTTGCCGATCAGCTTGAACTGGATCTCCAGCACCTCATTGGCCACTTCGCGCGCCAGCGGCTGCTGTTGGTTCCACAGCGCATCCACGTTGGTCCCTTCGGGCAACGCCAGCCCGGCGATGTTGGTGGTGAGGATGTAAAGATTCTTGCGTACCAGCTCGTACTCCAGCGCTTGCGCACTGTTCAATTCCCAACAGGGGATGCCGAGCGCTTCGAGCGCCTGCTCGATGAGCGTTGCGGCGGGGCCGAAGACCGGCGAGGGGAGCAGTACCTTGAACTCCTGCCCCTTCTTTTTCTCGAACCAGACCGAGACCACCGTGGGGTCGCGCAGCTGGTGCAGCTGCCAGTCGCGCGGCAGCAGTTCGTTTTGCAACAGACCGACGCGGTCGCGCCACGCCGCAGGGAGTTGTTTAAGCACCGCAGGGAGATCGTTCTCACCGACGCTCACCAGCACCAGCGCCGGTTTTATCAGCGCCTTCGCCTCGGCGGCCATGTCGTCGCCGCGGCGCAGCGGAAAGACCGGATAGCCGCACTTGAGAAAGCCGCGGGTGAACACCCCGGCCATTTCACCGATACCGACGACGACGATGGGATCTTTCATGCGGATATTCCCTCTGGAGTGATCAGTTGGCGATGAGCGTCACACGGTAAGCCGTGCCACCCTCGATGATGGCGAACAGCCGATCGATGTTGGGGTGCTTGCCGGGATGGGCCCGCGCATCGGCGGTGTGTTCCGCGTAGAGGCGCAACCCCTCTTCGGCTGCGGCACGATCGATGAGGCCAAAGCGGGTAAACAGTGCGTGATAAAGGCGCAGTGAACCGGCCTGGCCGGGCTTGTTCTCGATGCGTATCACACTACCGTGATCGTCGGGTTGCAACTCGATGGCCGCAAGATGGTCGACGCTGGGCAGCTGCGCCAGCAACTCGGCGAATGTGGACATGGCGGTTTCCCATTGGACAAACGGCTAGTTTAGAGGATTTGGCAAATTTGTGCAGAGCGTGGTGTGTCCACCGCGAGCCTTCACCGGCACACTACAGGGCGAACAGTGTGGCAAGGTCGAGATGCTGTTCAACCGTGTCGGCGAGCCGCTCGATGCTCGCCTCGCGCAGGGCGCGGATATCGAGGGTGGCGACCGCTTTGAGCCCGGCCCACTGCAGCAGGGCGCGACAGGCCTCCGGGTGATCAAACAGGCCGTGCAGATAGGTGCCGATAATGGCGCCATCTTGCGAGCAGGCGCCGTCACTGCGCCCATCGAGCTGGGCAAACGGCGTGTGCAGCGCGGGACCTGTGCTGATGCCGGCGTGGATCTCGTAGCCTTCCACCGCCGCCGCGGCCAAGGTGAGTCGGCCACTGACGCGGTGCAGCTGTTTTTGTGGTTGCAGAGTCGTCGCCATGTCGAGCAGGCCGAGCCCTGCTGAGCTGCCCGCGGCACTTTCGATCCCGGCGGGGTCGTGCAGCTCCCGGCCGAGCATCTGAAAACCACCGCAGATCCCCAGCAGCTTGCCGCCGTAGCGCAGATGCTTCAGCAGTGCTGTATCCCAGCCTTGCGCACGCAGAAAATCGAGATCGTCACGCACACTCTTGCTGCCGGGCAGGATGAGCAGATCGCAGGCGGGAATCTCCTGGCCCGGCGCAATGAAGTGGAGATCGATTTGCGGATGGTGGCGCAGTGCGTCGAAGTCGGTGTGGTTGCTGATGCGCGGCAGCAGCGGCACCGCGACACGCAGCTGTTCATGCGCGTTACCTTCCCAACGCAGGGTGTCGCCCAACCCATCCTCCGCTTCGAGGTGCAGGTCGTGCAGATAGGGGAGCACGCCGAGCACCGGCTTGCCGGTTTTCTCCTCCAGCCAGCGCAGCCCCGGTTCGAGCAGGGCGATATCACCGCGAAAGCGGTTGATGATGAAGCCCTTGATGCGGTTGCGTTCCGATTCGCTGAGCAGCTCCAGCGTGCCGACCAGTTGCGCAAAGACCCCGCCGCGATCGATGTCGGCCACCAGCACCACCGGGCAGTCGACCGCCTCGGCAAAGCCCATGTTGGCGATGTCGCCCTCGCGCAGATTGATCTCCGCCGGGCTGCCGGCGCCCTCGACGATAAGCGCCTCATAACGGCTGCGCAGTCGCTGGTACGAGTCGAGCACGGCATGCAGCGCCACGCGTTTGTAGTCGTGATAGCCACGCGCATCGAAATTGGCCACGGCGTGGCCATGGATGATCACCTGCGCGCCGGTGTCGCTGTTGGGTTTGAGCAGTACCGGATTCATGTCGGTGTGCGGCGGCAGGCCGCACGCCTGCGCCTGCACCGCCTGGGCGCGACCGATCTCGCCGCCATCGGCGGTGACCGCGCTGTTGAGCGCCATGTTCTGCGGCTTGAACGGTGCCACGCGCACCCCGCGCCGTTTCAACACCCGACACAGCGCCGCCACCACCGTGCTCTTGCCGGCATCGGAGCTGGTGCCCTGGATCATCAAGGTGCGTGCGCTCATGGACGAAACAGCGCGGCGGTGGCCGCCGGGTGGGAGGGGAAGTAGTGGTGCAAATAGCCGGCGGTAAGGCGGCCGCTGCGATAGACCGCTTCGCCCGGCGAGCGCTCCGGGTGGCGCACAGCATGGGTAAAGGGTTGCATCGAGGTTTCGAGGCGCGAGTGGTGAAAGGTGTGACCGCGCAGCTCGCCCCCCTCCAGCGTGACCGCCTGCGGACCGAGCGCGGCGAGGCGCGACTGCAGCATGGCGTGACCGGGGAGGAGTCCTGCCATCGCGGCGCGCACGCCGTGCTGATCGGTGAGGCTCTCGCACAGGTAGAGCAGCCCGCCGCACTCGGCGAGCAGCGGCTTGCCCGCGTCATGGTGGGCAATGAGCGCCTGCTTCAGCGCGGTGTTATTCGCCAGTTGCTGCAGATGCAGTTCGGGATAGCCGCCGGGCAGCCAGAGCGCGTCGATCTCGGGCAGCGCGCTGTCGGCAAGTGGCGAGAAAAAGTGGAGCTCCGCGCCCAGCTCACGCAGCAGATCGAGGTTGGCCGGGTAGATGAAGCTGAAGGCCGCGTCGCGGGCGATGCCGATGCGCACGCCGTCGAGCAGCGGCGCCAGTGCGGTGACCTCGGGTAGAGCGAATGCGACGGGCGGCGGCAATTCGCACAGTGCGGTGTTGCCAATGGCCACGGCCAGACGATCGAGGCGCGCGTCGAGATCGGCGATCTCCTCCGCCTGCGCCAGCCCCAGATGGCGGCTCGGCAGTGTGCTCTGTGCATCGTGGGGCAGGTGGCCAAGAAAGGCGACTGTGTCAGGCAATGATTCACACAACAGCGCCGCGTGGTGCGCGGAGCCGACGCGGTTGGCGAACACGCCGTGAAATCTCAGGCCGGAGCGATAGCTGGCGAGGCCGTGGACGAGTGCGCCGAAGGTCTGCGCCATGGCGCGGGCATCGATAATGGCGGCGACGGGGAGCTCGAAGCGTTGTGCCAGATCGGCACCGCTCGGTGTGCCATCGAACAGCCCCATCACCCCCTCCACCAGGATCAGGTCGGATTGCTCGGCGGCGCGCGCCAGGCGCAGGCGGCAATCCTCTTCGCCGGTCATCCACAGGTCGAGCTGGTAGACCGGCTGGCCCGCGGCGTGCGCCAGGATCATCGGGTCGAGGTAGTCGGGACCGCACTTGAAGATCTGCACGCGCCGCCCTTGATTGCGGTGATAGCGAGCGAGTGCCGCGGTGATGGAGGTCTTGCCCTGCCCCGAGGCGGGGGCGGCGATAAAGAGCGCCGGACAACTGGTCGTGCGCGGCCTCACAGGTCGACCCCTTTTTGTGCGCGAATACCGGCGCGAAAGGCGTGTTTGAGATCGTTCATCTCGGTGACGGTGTCGGCGGCATCGCACAACCCTTGCGGCGCGCCGCGCCCTGTGATGATCACGTGCTGTTGCGGCGGACGGGCGGCGAGATCGGCGAGCACCGTGTCGAGCGCGAGCCAGCCGTACTTGAGCGGATAAGTGAGCTCGTCCAAAACAATCAGCTCGATCTGTGGATCGCGCAGCAGGGTGCGCACCACCTGCCAGCCGCGTTGCGCGGTTTCGATATCGCGCGCCAGATTCTGCGTCTCCCAGGTGAAACCTTCACCGAGCACGTGCCAGGTGACGCCTTGTGCGCGAAAGAACTTTTCCTCGCCGGTGTCACCGCGTCCCTTGATGAATTGCGCCACCGCCACCCGCATGCCGTGGCCGAGGGCGCGCGCCACCATGCCGAAGGCGGAGCTCGATTTGCCCTTGCCGTTGCCGGTAAGGATCACCAACAGACCCTTGTCTTGCTCGGCGCGGGCGATCGCCTCATCCACTACCGCCTTTTTGCGCTGCATGCGCGAGGTGTGGCGCTGCTCCTTCTGTTCGCTCATTGACGGCTCCACTCATTGCGCTTGCTCGCCAGTTCCGCGAGTCCCTCCAATACCACCGGCGCGGGATGGAGAAATTTTTCGCCGTCGAGGCTGATGATGCGCAGCGGTGTCTTCGGTTTGATGAAGGCGCACTGCGAGTGGAGCGTACGCTCGAAGATGAAAAGCAGTTGCGGCTGCAGCTGCTCGATCAGTGCATTGATGGTCGCCACCTCTTCGCCGGGGCGGAGGTGGCGGATCTTCGCTTCGCTCTCGACATTGATGAAGCCCGCCTCAGTGAAGAGGTCGGAGAGCCAGCGCTCCCTGCCGAACGAGTAGGGGGTGCCGCTGCAGGAGGAGAGCAGCAGCACGCGCTGGCCGTCGCCATGAACAGCGTGGGCCGCCGCGCGCCACTGCTGGTGAAACTGGGCGACCCGCGTCTCGGTATCGGCGAGCTGCGCCGCGTGGCCGATGAGGCGCAGGTTATCCTCGACCTGCGCCATGCTGCCAAAGCCATCGAGGCGATAGCTGCGCGTCTGTGCCGGCGTCACTTCGGCCAGGGTCGCGGCCGGGGTCCAGTCGGAGGTGAACAGCAGCTGCGGCTCCAGCACGGCGATGATGCCCGCGTCCGGGTCGAGCACCCCGCCGGTGCGCGGCCGCTCCAGCGTGTCGTAGCGGCTTACCCCGACGATGCACGCCTCCAGCCCGAGCCACTGCAGCGACTTGGTGATATAGGGCGACTGGCTGACGATGCGCGGGCAGGTGATCGCATCGGCCTGGGCGGCGGAGGCAAAGAGTGTAAAGAGCAGCGCGAGGAGCGTTGCGAGGGTGGTGGGGCGCATGGCTACTCGGTTTTCGGTTTGGGTTGCCACAACACCTCGGCGCCGTGCTCGTGGCGGGCCAGCACGCGGGCGGTGACGAACAGCAGATCGGAGAGGCGGTTGAGATAGGCGAGGCTGGTGTTGTTCACCGCCTCGCTCTTTGACAGGGTGTAGACGCGCCGCTCGGCGCGACGACAGATGGTGCGCGCCAGGTGGCAGTGGGCGGTGGCGCGTCCGCCGGCGGGCAGGATGAACTCCTTGAGCATCGGCAGCGCCTCGTTGTAGCGGTCGAGCGGCTGCTCCAGGGCGCTGACATCCTCGACCGCGATGATGCGAAGCCCCGGCACCGAGAGCTCGCCGCCGAGATCGAAGAGGCGCTGCTGGATCTCGCCGAACAGCGCGTCCATTCCCGCGGGGAGTGCTTCGGCGCGAATCAGCCCGAGGGCGCTGTTCAACTCATCGACGCAGCCGATGGCCTCGACGCGCGGATGGTCCTTGGCGACGCGACTGCCGTCGCCAAGGCCGGTGGTGCCGTCGTCACCGGTGCGGGTGTAGATCTTCGAGAGGCGATGACCCATGGTTCAGCTCTGTGCCAGGTGATAGATGACCGGCATGCTCAGTTCGAGCATCCGCTGCAACCGCAGACCCGGGGCAAATTCGAGCTGTTCAATGGCGCGCATCGATTCGATGGCGGCCTGGTCGAGGATGGCGTAGCCGGAACTGCGTACCACCTCGATGGCGCCGATGGTGCCGTCTGGTTCCACGCGAAAGGCCAGCAGCACCTCGCCCTGCCAACCATGGTGCTGCGCCAGCGCCGGATAGTGGAAGTGGTCGGCGAAGCGGGTACGGATGAGGGATTCGATCTGCAGGCGCGACTCCTCATCGAGTTCCGGCTGGTCGCTTTCCTCGCTCGGTTTGTTTATTGGGCCACCTGCATCGGGAAAGACATCGAGCACCCGCTGGCCGGTGCCACCGTCGAACTCGTCGAACTCCTCGGGCCTCACGCGCGGGGTTCGCGCAGCGGCGGGGGGCGGTGCGGTGAGCGCCGGTTTTGCCGCGCTTGGTGCGGGCGTCGCCGTGCGGGCGGGTGGCGCGGCCACCGGTTTGACCACGGCAGCCGGCGCCGGTGTCGGTGTCGGTGCCGGTTCGACCTGCGTGGCCGGCGCGGTTTCGATCTGCACGGCGAACGGGGTGATGGTGTGGTTCGCCACGGAGGGTGCGGGAGTGAGGCGGGTAAGCAGCAGAAACAGCAGCAGATGGAACAGCAGGGAGAGGACGATAAACAGCGGCCAGCCGCGCAGGGTGCGTACTGCAGTGCGAGGTGTGGCCGTTGTGATCATCATCATGCTGCCTTCGGTCGCCGGGAGCGCGCCTAGTGGGTCAGATAGTGGAGAGAGACGAATCCAGCGCGCCCCGGCATATTGTAGCCGGCCACACTGGTGTAGCTCTCGTCGAACAGGTTATCCACCTTGGCCTGCAGAGAAAAATCGGGCATCAATTGATAGGCCGCGTGCAGGTTGACGAGGGTGTAGTCGCGCAACAGGGTGGTGTTGTTCTTGTCATCGTAGCGAGCCCCGACCAGCATCAGGCTCGGCCCCCAGGTGAAGCGGCCGCCAAGGCGATCGAGATCGAACCGCACCGTCTGACGGGCACGCCGCGGCAGGTCGTTGCCGCTGTCGGCATCGCGCGGGTCTTCCAGGGTGGCGGCAGCGTTGAGGCGCCACTCCTGGCTCTGCATGCCGCCTTCGAGTTCGAAGCCGTGGATGCGGGCGCTGGCGATGTTGTTGGAGGCCGCTAGGGCCGCGTCGTAAACGATCATGTTGGTGATCAGGTTGTTGAAGTAGTGGACGCTCCAGTGACTGCCGCCCTCGCTCTGGCCGATACCGAGCTCGCCCCCCTGCGACTCCTCCGGTTTGAGATTGGGGTTGCCGGAGTAGTAGGGGCTGGCGGGCCAGTAGAGCTCGTTAAAGGAGGGGGCCTTGAAGCCGGTGCCGTAGCTGGCCATCAGGCGCAGGTTGTCTGCGAAGCGGTAGCCCCAGGCGATGCGCCCGGTGGAGTGGAGGCCGAACGCCTGGTTGTTCTCGCGGCGGGCACCGAGGGTGAGGCTGTGGCCGCCCCCCTGCCACTGGTTCTGGATGAACAGGCCGTGGTTGGCGCGCGAGTTCTCGCTGTAGTCGACGCTGCTGGCCACGAAATCGGTCTGGTGATCGAGCCCCACGGTAAGCAGGTCGCTGCCGGAAAGGGTGATGTCGTTCTGCAGCGACTGACTGAGGCGGCGGGTGTTGAAATGGTTCCCTTCGGTGCCGTTGCGGTACTCGGTGCTGAAGTCGCGGCTCTCGCCACCGCGCAGCGACAGCTGCCACCAACTGGCGGGGGCCAGGTAGACCCGGGCACCGGCGACCTGCTGCAGGAAATGGCTCTCGTAGGCGGCGGGGTCATAGCTGTTGTCGTATTCGTTGACACCGCCGGCGCGCAGCACGTTGGCCTCGACCCCCGCCGTGTTGCTCACCCGGTACTTGGCGTTGAAGGAGGCGGCGTTGTTGTTGTAGCCGTCGAGGTCGGCGGGAGAGCCAAGCACATCGATGTAATCGCTGCTGAAACGGCTCGCCTGCACGTGGTAGCTGAGCTTGCCGAGGTTTGACGAGACGCCGGCGTCAATTGCGCGACTCTTCATCTGACCGGCCCCGGCGCTGGCATTGAAGCGCGTCTTCTCTCCCCCCTGCCGGGTGAATACCTGAATGATGCCGCCGATGGCGTCGGAGCCGTAGAGGGCCGACTGCGGACCGCGCACGATCTCGATGTGGTCGATCTCGGCGAGCGGCAGATATTGGAAGGAGGCGCCGGTGCTGAGGGTGGCCGAGCCGATCGGCACCCCATCGATGAGCAGCAGGGTATGGCCGGGATTGGTGCCACGCAGGTAGAGCGAGGTGGTCTTGCCATAGCCGCCATTGCTGGTGATGTCGATGCCGGCCAGGCCGCTGAGCAGATCGGGCAGGCTCTGGGCCTGGCTGCGTTCGATGTCGTCGCGGCTGATCACCGTTACCGCGGCCAGCGCCTCATCGGCGCTCTGCGCGGTACGTGTGGCACTCACCACCACCGGGGCGAGCGGCTCTGCGGCGTGGGTCAAGGGAGCAGCCGCCAGCAGCGGCAGCATGGCCAGGAAGAGGGGGAAACGGTTCTTCATTGTTATCAGGTCCTCTCGCGCACACCCGCGCGCGAATTCACATGGAAGGGCCAGTGTGTGGGAGAGAGGACGGGTACGTGTGTGAAACCTGCCCGCCGTGCCGCCCTCCGCAACACTGGTGCCAGGTCTCAGGCCGGTCTCCGGGCTCGCGGTCCGGGATCTCTCCCGAGGCAGATCGCCTTCCCGCGCCAAGGCGCAGTGGCTGGATGATCTGCTTGTGACCGCCTACCGTTGCGGGGGCAGCGCCGGAGTTGCGAGTAGTCGCGCACCGGCTTCCCGTTTCACTCCTGCGGCGGCTGCCGCGTGGAGCACCTGAAACGTGGCGGCCACTCTACGGGGCGGGCGGCGCGCGGTCAAGGAGTTGGCGGTTTGTGCGGTGGAACTGTTTATACTCTTCACAAACCTGTGCCCGCACCGACCACGCCAGCCAAAAACCTCCCATGCCTATTTCGCGCCTCCCGCTCCTTGCCCTGTGGCTGCTGCTCGCCAGCGCTGTGGCGATGGCGCAGGCGCCGCGGGTCACCGTCGAAATCGAGGGGGTGCCGGAGGCGCTGGCGGAGAACGTGCGCGCGCAGCTGGCGATCGAGCGCGAACATGACCACCCGTTGCTCGACGACTACCGCATCCAGCGTCTCCATGGCCTGGCCCCGGAGGAGATCCGCGAGGCGCTGCAGCCGTTCGGCTTCTATGCACCAAAGATTGAGGCCTCGCTCACCCAAACGGGAGAGGGGCAGTGGCTGGCGCGTTATGTGATCGACCCGGGCGAGCCGGTGCAGATCAGCCGCGTCGAGGTGAGTGTCGTCGGCGCCGGGGCGCAGGAGCCCTACTTCGAGCAGTGGCGCACCCACTACCCCCTGCTGGTCGGTGCGGTGCTCAATCACCAAGTCTATGAAGAGGCGAAACGCGACCTGTCGCGCATCGCCCGCGACAAGGGCTATCTGAATGGCACGCTGGTGCGCCATGAGATCCGTGTCGATGTGGGCCAGCGCAGTGCCGTGGTGGAGATGGTGTTCGATACCGGCCCCCGCTACCGCTATGGGGCGGTGCGCACCACCCCCACGCTGCTCGATGACGAGCTCGTGCAGCGTTATGTGATTATTCACAGCGGCGATTACTACGATGCGGACCGTCTGCTGGAGATGCAGCGCCATCTGGCCAACAGCGACTATTTCCAGCGCGCCGATGTGGTCCCCGTCATCGAGGAGGCGAGTGATGGCACGGTGCCCATCGACATCAGACTGGAGATGCGCAAGCGCACCCGCTACAGCCTCGGCGCCGGCTACGCCACCGACACTGGTCCGCGCGCCACCCTGGGTATGGAGCGGCGCTACGTCAACACCGAGGGCCACCGGTTCAGCGCCGACCTGACCGTGTCGCCGGTGCGTAACACCCTGACGGCGCGCTACCGCATCCCCCTGGAAAAACCGGCCACCGACTCCTTCGACATCACCAGTCGCTGGGAGGAGGAGGAGCTCGATACCAGCTACAGCAACAAGTCGAGCACGGGGGTCGCCCAATCGCGGCAACTGGCCTATTGGCAGCAGACCCTGGGCCTCTCCTATGAGATGGAGCGTTTCGAGATCGCCGATACCCAAGGTCACACCCGGCTGCTCATCCCCAGCGTGCGCTGGCAGCGCCTGCAGGCCGACAACCGCATCGCGCCCGACAAGGGGTGGCGCGTGGCGCTGGGGGTGAAGGGGGCGACCGAGGCAGTGGTCTCCGATATCAGCTTTCTGCAGGCCGACCTGCGCGGCAAGCTGATCCTGCCACTGGGCGGCGGGCGCTTCATCACCCGCGCCGATCTCGGCGCCAGCAAGGTGGCCCAGTTCCAGGAGCTGCCGGTGTCGCAGCGCTTCTTCGCCGGTGGCGATTTCAGCGTGCGCGGTTACGCCTACAACTCCCTCGGCCCGACCGATGCGAATGGCAAGGTGGTGGGCGGTAAGCATCTGCTGGTGGGCAGCGTCGAGTATGACCACTATGTCGGCAAACGTTTCGGTGTCGCTGCCTTCCTCGATGCC
>DASWUD010000143.1:0-9192 GCA_036401755.1 Gammaproteobacteria bacterium | reverse complement strand
CTCGATGGCCAGGGCGAAGAACCCTTTCATGTCGGAGGTGCCCAGGCCGTAGAGGCGGCCATCGGCTTCGGTGAGACGGAACGGATCGTGGTTCCAGCGCCCGGCATCATAGGGCACGGTGTCGGTGTGGCCCGCCAGCACGAGCCCGCCGGGCCCCTTGCCGAGGGTGGCGAGGAGGTTGGCCTTGTGTGGCTGGTTGGGCAGCGGCAGTACCTCCACCGCGAAGCCGAGCCCCTCCAGCCAGAGGGCGAGGCGGTCGATCACCGCGCGGTTGCTGGTGTCGAACTCCGGGCTGACGCTGCTCATGGAGGGGGCGGCGATGAGGCCGTGCAGCATCTCCAGCAGGGAAGGGGTCGTGTGTTTCATCACTCCATTCTGCGGGGCGTGGGGAGGAACTGCAAGGCAGTGGTGGTGGTGATCAGGGCATGCTAGATTCAGGAGCAAGGGCTCCCCCCATACTTCGCCAAGGCGCGCTCTGCTTTGGAAACGAACTCAACATGCTTGAACTATCAGGGGAGGGTCGAAACCCTCCGGCCGGAGTGACAAGGGACTTCCCATGATCCGCCACGCCACCCTCGACGATGTCGACGCCCTGTTGGAAATAGAGAACGACTGTTTCGAGAGCGACCGTATCTCACGGCGCAGCTTCCGCCATCTGCTCAGCAAAGGCCATGCGGCCACCCTCGTCGATGACGAAGGCGGTGTGCTGCACGGCTACACCATGGTGCTGTTTCACAAGGGTATCTCCCTGGCACGCCTCTACTCCATCGCGGTTTCGCCGAAATTTCAGGGGCAGGGTGTCGGTCACTGCCTGGTGGATGCCGCCGAACAGGCGGCGCGCGACAACGAGTGCATCACCATGCGCCTCGAGGTGCGCCGTGACAACACCGCTTCCCTGGAGATGTTCCGCAAGCATGGCTATCGCCAGTTCGGCATCTATGATGACTACTACGAAGACCACATGGAGGCGCTGCGTTTTGAAAAGATGCTGGTGCCCCATCTCAGCCCCGATCTCGCCCATGTGCCCTATTACGAACAGACCCTGGAGTTCACCTGTGGCACGGCGGCGCTGCTGATGGCGATGAAGGCGCTCGACCCCTCCATCGAACTGAGCCGGCGTCACGAGATTCGCCTGTGGCGCGAATCGACCACCGTGTTCATGACCTCCGGCCACGGCGGCTGCGGTCCCTACGGACTGGCGCTGGCGGCGCAGCATCGCGGCTTCGATGTGGAGGTGTTCGTCAGCGATGAGGGGGCGCTGTTCGTCGACTCGGTGCGCAGCGAGGAGAAGAAGGAGGTCATCCGCATCGTGCAGGAGGATTTCCTGGAGGAGATCGGCCGCAAGCCGATACCGGTGCACTACCGGCGCATCACCCTGCCAGAGTTGCGCGAGCAATTCGATCAGGGGGCGATTCCGCTGGTGCTAATCAGCTCCTATCGCATCTACCAGGAGAAGTTTCCCCACTGGATGGTCATTACCGGTTTCGACGACCATTTCATCTATGCCCACGACCCTTTTGTCGATCGCGAGAAGGGCAAGGTACGCACCGATTGCATCAACATGCCGATATTGCAGACGGAGTTTGAACAGATGGCCCGCTACGGCAAATCGGGACAGCGTTCGGTGCTGATCATCAAGAAGCACAAGGAGCCGTGAGATGACGACGCAGATCGTGGTGGTGGAGTCGCTCTCCGACTGGAATATCGAGGGCGTGCAGTGCAACGTGGTGCACGCGGATGACTATCTCACCGGCCAGGAGTATTTCCGCCAGAAGAACGTGCAGGTGATCAACCTGTGCCGCAGTTACAGTTATTTAAGCGTCGGCTACTACTGTTCGCTGCTGGCCGAGGCGCGCAACCACCGGGTGATCCCCTCGGTGAAGAGCATGCTCGACCTGAGCCGCAAATCGCTCTATAGCCTCAACGCCGAGGATCTGGATGAGCTGGTGCAGAAGAGCCTGAAGAATTATCAGGGCGAAGGGGACGAGATCAAATTCTCCATGCAGATCTGCTTCGGCCGCTGCAAGTACGAATCGCTTGCCGATCTGGCGCGGCAGATCTTCGAAATATTTCCGGTTCCCTTGCTGAAAGTGACGCTGCGCCAGTTCGGCAAGTGGCGCATCGATGCCATCAAGGTGCTGCCCCTTTCCAAACTGGATGCGGAGGGGCGCGTGCTGTTCGCCGAATCGTTCAACGACTACCAGCGCAAACGCTGGCGTGCTCCGAAGGAACGCCCGCAATTCCGTTACGACATGGCGATGCTGGTGAATCCCGACGATCCCTTGCCGCCCTCCGACGAAAAGGCGCTCAACAACTTCATCAAGGCGGGCCGCGCCATTGGTATCGACGTGGAGCTGATCGAGAAGCGCGACTACGCGCGGCTTGCCGAGTACGACGCGCTGTTCATCCGCGACACCACGCGCATCGATCATTACACCTATCGTTTTGCCAAGAAAGCCGAGGCGGAGGGGATGGTGGTGATCGACGATCCGCGCTCCATCCAGCTCTGTACCAACAAGGTCTATCTCGCTGAACTGCTGCGCGCCAACAAGGTACCGACACCCAAGACCGTGATCATGGGCAAAAACGATCGCCAGGCCGCAGAGGAGGCGATTGGCTACCCGATGGTGCTCAAGGTGCCCGACGGCGCCTTCTCGCAAGGAGTGAAGAAGGCGGAGAGCCATGAGCAGATGATCGAGATCACCGAGCAGCTGTTCAAGGATTCGGAGCTGATCCTCGCCCAGGAGTATCTCTACACTTCTTTCGACTGGCGCATCGGCGTGCTCAACCGCCAACCCATCTACGCCAGCCAGTACTTCATGTCGAAAAAGCACTGGCAGATCGTCAACTACGACAAGGAGGGGCATGCCATTGAGGGCAATTGCAAGACCCATCCGGTGGGTGAGGCCCCCCCCGAGGTGGTCACCGTGGCGCTGCGGGCGGCCAACCTGATCGGCGACGGCCTGTATGGCGTCGACCTCAAGCAGTCGGAGAGCGGCAAGGTCTACGTCATCGAGGTCAACGACAACCCCAGCATCGAAACGGGGGTCGAGGACGCCAGTCTCAAGGATGAGCTCTACAACATCATCATGCGTGAATTCCTGAGACGGCTGGAGTTGCGGCATAATCGCTGATTGCCAGACCGGAATTTGCAGCCTGAGACAATGCGCACTGTTCTAAAACGTCGAATGTGCTTATCCTGCCTGTTCAATAAAACTAAGGGAGAATGTTATGCGTAAGGCAATACTTGCCATGGTGCTGGCGCTTGCAACCATTACGGCGCAGGCGGTGACTATCGATGAGATCACCAACAGCGACGCGGTGGCAGGGCTCAAGGAGGCGCTGGAGAAAGGGGCCGGCAAGGCCGTGGCCAATCTGGGCAAGGTGGATGGTTTTCTCGCCAACGAGCGGGTCAAGATCCCCCTGCCGGAGTCGCTGCGCAAGGCGGAACGGACCCTGCGCAAATACGGCATGGACCAGCTGGCTGACGATATGATCATGAAAATGAATCGCGCTGCCGAGGAAGCCGTACCGGAGGCGAAGGTGCTGCTGGTCGATGCGGTGAAGGGGATGAGTGTTGAGGATGCCAAGGGGATACTGACCGGCGGGGAGACCTCGGCCACCGAATATTTCCGGCGCACCACCTCCGCACCACTAGCGGAAAAATTCCGCCCGATCGTCAAAGAGGCCACCTCCAAGGTGGGGTTGCGGCGCAGTTATAACAACTTCGCCGGCAAGGCGAGCCGCTGGGGTTTGATTGGCAAGGAGCAGGCCAGTATCGACGACTATGTTACCCAGAAGGCGCTGGACGGCCTGTTTGTCATGATTGCCGACGAAGAGAAGGCCATCCGCGCCAATCCCCTTGAGCAGGGCAGCAAGGTGATCACCAAGGTGTTTGGTTCTCTGCTCGACTGATATTCAGCGCATTCCTGGGTTTGCAAAACAGCTGAACTGTCACTCTGGTTGTCGGCTTCGGGTTCTATCCGATGCCGACAACCAGAACCTGTTAGCAAGGCATCCCCTCTAATACCTCAGAGAGACTATCCCTTCGCAATTTGCACTCTGGACGGCCACAGCAACCAGGCCAAGCCGGCGATGACGCTCCACACGGCAGAGCGCAGGGTCATGGCGAACACCGTGCGCATCTCATATTCACCATGATTCAGGATGTGCATGCCAAACACTGCGAAGGCGACCAGGGTTGTCAGGGCAAGGGCGGTTGCAAGCCCGACCGCCCAGCGTTTGCGTAACCACAGCCCGGCTCCGGTGGCGACATAGAAAAAGCCGGCCAGAAAATTGAACCAGAGGATGAAGGGCACAAATGCCCCGCCGCCTGCCGCGCCGCGCCATCGAAGAACAGCACACTCCCTCCCGATTTGATGGTCATCAGACCAAACACGATGGCGATGGGGGCAGCAAACCAGATCCAGATGGGGCGTTTGATTTCGCTCATGACCCTGCTCCTTGTTTTGTTGCTGTGGTGTAACAAGCTATTTCAATCAACGAAGAGTCTGTCGTTATCGGCGCTGCGGGGCAGTTCGTTCTCCAGTTCACGATAGGCATCGCGTCAATCATCCGGTTAGTTTGTAAGCGTCATCGCAGTGACACAAGAGCGTCATCGCAAATTCATATAGCAACGCTAGGGTGCGGCCATTCCAAAAATGAACAGGGAAAGGCCATGAAAAAGTACGTTGTACTGCTCCTGCTGTTGCTCACTCCGCTGGCTCAGGCCGAGGAAAATCTGCTGCGGCTGCACGGCTCCAACACCATCGGCGACAAGCTGGCACCGGTTCTTGCCGAGAAGTGGTTGAAGAGCAAGGGCTATAGCCAGGTCACCATAAGCGAGACGGCGCCGGAGGAGCGGCGAGTCGAGGGGCGTGATGCCAAAGGGCGTCAGCTGGCGGTGGAGATCCGTGCCCACGGCTCGACCACGGCGTTTACCGATCTGGCGGCGGGGAGTGCCGACCTCGGCATGGCGTCGCGTCCCATCAAGGCCAGGGAGGTGGCGCAACTGGTGGCGCTCGGCAAGCTCGACGATGTGCGCAGTGAATATGTGGTCGGGCTCGACGGGGTGGCGGTGATCGTCCATCCCGCCAATCCGCTCGCCACCCTGGATAAGGCTGCGGTACGCCGCATCTTTGCTGGCGAAGTGGATGACTGGTCGCAGCTGGGGGGGAAGGCCGGGGCGATCCGGGTACATGCGCGCGACGACAAATCGGGCACCTACGACACCTTCAAGAGCCTGGTGCTCGACGAGGGGGCGAAGCTGGTTGGCACCGCGGGTCGCTACGAGTCGAGTACCGAACTGGTGGCGCAGGTGGCCGCCGATCCACAGGCCATCGGTTTCGTCGGCCTTGCCTATATCCAGGGGGTGAAGGCGCTGGCCATCGCCGATGGTGGCGCCCCCATCGCGCCCGCCCCCTTCACGGTGGCGACCGAGGATTACGCCCTGGCGCGCCGCCTCTTTCTCTATGCGCCGACGCGTGGTCACAACTGGCAGCTGGCCCAGGATTTCGCCAGCTTTGCCGTCTCCATCGAGGGGCAGCGCGCCCTGGAGCCGCACGGCTTCGTCTCCCAGGAGATTGAGGCGCGTCCAGTGGCCCATGAGAGTGAGGTGCCGCAGGAGTATGCGCGCTTCACACACGGCGCGCAGCGCCTCTCCCTCAACTTCCGCTTCGAACCAGGGGTCTACGAGCTGGACAACAAGGCCAAGCGTGACCTGATGCGCCTTGCCGCCTATCTCGCCCGGCCGGAGAACGCGCGCCGCAAACTGCTGCTGTTCGGTTTCGCCGACAGCCACGAATTGCTGCCCATCCGATCGCTGGTGCTATCGGTCGACCGTGCCGATGCGGTGGCCGAGTGGCTGCTCATGCAGGGGGTAGAACCCTATCATGTGCGTGGTTATGGCGATGCGGTGGCGGTGGCCTCCAACGACAGCGATAGCGGGCGCCATCGCAACCGACGCGTCGAGGTCTGGCTGCAATAATCGCAGGCCCGCCAAGCGGAGGTTGACCGCGTGGTCTAATTCCAGTATTTATGCCGGGATATTTATTACCACAGTCGGCATTCATAACAATATCTAGGAAGAGATCATGCGTCTTTGGCAAAAAACAGTGCTTGTATTGGGTACGCTTTTTCTTTATGCCGCCCATCTCCACGCCGCGGCCCCCTCGCAACTGCGCATCCATGGCTCCAACACCATCGGCGCCGAGCTGATGCCGGTGCTGGCGGAGAGCTGGCTGAAGGGGAAGGGGTTCACCAACGTCAGCCGCCAACCTCTTGGCGAGAATGAGCTGCAGGTGATCGGCAGCAACGCCGCGGGAGAACAGCTGGTCATCGAGATCAAGGCCCACGGCTCCTCCACCGCCTTTGCCGATCTCGGCAAGGGTGCCAGCGATATCGGCATGGCCTCGCGCCCCATTCAGGCGAGCGAGGTCAGCTCCCTCGCCAAGCTCGGCAGGCTCAATGACGTTAAGAGCGAGTATGTGCTCGGCCTCGACGGGGTGGCGGTGATCGTCAACCCGGCCAATCCGCTCGCCAAGCTCGACAAGGGCACGCTGCGCAAGATCTTCACCGGCGAGGTAAAAGATTGGTCCGAGGTGGGTGGCAAGGGGGGGGCCATCCATGTACTGGCGCGCGATGCCAAATCGGGCACCTTCGACACCTTCAACAGCCTGGTGCTCGATGATAAGGCGCTAGCGGCCGGAGCCAAGCGCTTAGAATCCAACGCAGAGCTTTCCGACCAGGTGGCCGCCGATCCCGCCGCCATCGGTTTCACCGGTCTCGCCTATGTAAAGAAAAACCGCGTGCTGGCCATTAACGACGGCGGTGTGGCTATTCCTCCCACGCCGTTCAGCGTGGCCACCGAGGATTATGCGCTGGCGCGCCGCCTCTTCCTCTACGTGCCGCAGATGGGGCAGCAGAGCACCCTGGCGAAGGAGTTCGCCGACTTTGCCGTCTCCGCAAAGGGGCAACAGATGATCGATCAGGCCGGCTTCGTCTCCCAGGAGATCCGCGCCGAGGCCACCGAGTTTGCCACCGATCTTCCCGATGAGTACAAGCAGCTCACGCAGGGGGCCAAGCGCCTCTCCCTCAACTTCCGCTTTACCAAAGGGTCGGCCGAACTCGACAACAAGGCGCAGCGTGATGAGGAGCGGCTGGTGGCCTACATGAAGCGTGACACCAATGCCAAGGGCAAGTTGTTGCTGTTTGGCTTTTCCGACAGCAACGAAGCGATCCCGATGGTGGCGCTCTCCCTCGCTACCGATCGTGCCGATACGGTGGCCGACTCGCTGATCCGCCAGGGCCTGAAGCCCATGCGCGTGCGTGGTTACGGCTCGGTGGCGGCGGTGGCGGCCAACGACAACGAAGCCGGCCGCAACAAGAACCGCCGCGTTGAGGTGTGGGTGAAGTAATACCCACGCTCGCTACGGTTGCCCGGGGGGCAAGGGGAAGGTGTAAACTACGCCTTTCGCTTGCCCCTTAATTTTTTAGAGAACTCGAACAATGCCAGCCTACCGCTCCCATACCTCCACCCATGGCCGCAACATGGCCGGCGCGCGCGCCCTGTGGCGCGCCACCGGCATGAAGGACGAGGATTTCAACAAGCCGATCATCGCCATCGCCAACTCCTTCACCCAGTTCGTGCCGGGCCATGTCCATCTGAAGGATATGGGGCAACTGGTGGCGCGCGAGATCGAAGCGGCGGGCGGCGTGGCCAAGGAGTTCAACACCATCGCCATCGACGACGGTATCGCCATGGGCCACGACGGCATGCTCTATTCGCTGCCCTCGCGCGAGATCATCGCCGACAGCGTCGAGTACATGGTCAACGCTCACTGCGCCGATGCACTGGTCTGCATCAGCAACTGCGACAAGATCACCCCGGGCATGCTCAACGCCGCGCTGCGTTTGAATATTCCGGTGATCTTCGTTTCCGGCGGGCCGATGGAAGCGGGCAAGGCGGTGATCCACGAACAGACCGTGGCACTCGATCTCATCGATGCGATGATCGCCGCCGCCAATCCCAAGGAGAGCGATCAGGCGGTCGAGATCATGGAGCGCAGTGCCTGCCCCACCTGCGGCTCCTGCTCCGGCATGTTTACTGCCAACTCCATGAACTGCCTTACCGAAGCGCTCGGTCTGTCGCTGCCCGGCAACGGTTCGCTGGTGGCCACCCACAAGGACCGCGAGCGCCTCTTCAAGGAAGCAGGCCGCATGATCGTGGCGCTGGCCAAGCGCTACTACGAAGGCGACGACGCTTCCGTGTTGCCGCGCTCTATCGCCAACTTCGCTGCGTTCGAGAATGCCATGTCCCTCGACATCGCCATGGGCGGTTCCACCAACACCATCCTCCATCTGCTTGCTGCCGCCGAAGAGGCGGGGGTGCCCTTCACCATGCAGGATATCGATCGCCTGTCGCGCAAGGTGCCGCACCTGTGCAAGGTGGCCCCGTCGATCCAGACCTATCACATGGAAGATGTGCATCGTGCCGGCGGCGTGATTGGCATCCTTGGTGAACTGGCCCGTGCCAATCTGCTCAATGGTGACTGCAAGACGGTGCACGCCGCCACCCTGGCTGAGGCCATCGAGCTGTGGGACATTCAGGTGACAGCCGATCAGAAGCGCAAGGATTTCTTCCGCGCCGCCCCCGGCGGCGTGCCGACCCAGGTCGCCTTCAGCCAGGAGAAGCGTTACGCCACGCTCGATGACGATCGCGCCAACGGTTGTATTCGCGACTATGCCCACGCCTATTCGAAGGACGGCGGTCTCGCCGTGCTCTACGGCAATCTCGCCGCAGATGGCTGCGTGGTGAAGACCGCCGGTGTCGATGCCTCGATCCTGAAGTTCTCCGGCCCCGCGGTGATCTGCGAAAGCCAGGAGGAGGCGGTGAAGAAGATCCTCGATGACGAAGTGAAGGCCGGCGATGTCGTGATCGTGCGCTACGAAGGTCCGCGCGGCGGACCCGGTATGCAGGAGATGCTCTATCCCACCTCGTACATCAAGTCGAAGGGGCTCGGCAAGGCGTGCGCCCTCATCACCGACGGCCGCTTCTCCGGCGGCACCTCGGGCCTCTCCATCGGCCACGTCTCGCCCGAAGCCGCCGAAGGTGGCACCATCGGCCTGGTGCAAAACGGCGATGTGATCGAGATCGATATCCCCAACCGCACCATTCGCGTTGCCGTGAGCGAC
>DASWUD010000142.1:0-11384 GCA_036401755.1 Gammaproteobacteria bacterium | reverse complement strand
TGGTGCACAGCGTGGCGCGCGACTGGTTCGCGCTGCCGGAAGAGCCGCGCCTGACGCTCCACTTTGGCGATGGCGGCACCTTCATGCGTGAGGCCGATGCGGAAACCTACAGCGATTATGATCTGGTGCTGGTCGATGCCTTCGAAGCGATGGGGATTGCCGATTCGGTCTGCAGCAGCCTCTTTTTTGACGCCTGCCGCGCACGCCTCGCCGACAAGGGGATGATGGCGATCAATCTCTGGTCACGCGACCGTCTCAGTCTCGACCATATCCTCAACTATTTGGCCGACAGCTTCTCGGGCGAGATGTTGCGCCTGCCGGTGGGTGGCAAGGAGAATGTCATCGCCCTGGCGGGCAATCTGCCAGGGCTCAAGAAGCGTCTCAAGCAGCTGGGGGAGCGCGCCGAAACCCTGGAGCGGCAGATGGCGGTGGAGTTCCCACTCTTTCTGCGCACCCTGCGCAAGAGCAACCGTTCGTTCTTCTTCTGAGCGTTCAGTGAGAAATGGGGTGTTTACCCCATACGTGGCCTGCCCTCCCGAGCCATAACGTTTCATTATTTTTTGCTCTCCCGCCCAATCAGGCCCCTTAACCCAACAGCACGCTGCCGCGCTGTTTCTATCCAATGAGCGCCACGCGTAACCATTCATCATGGTTATGGTCGCGGCGCTCGCGCCGTCGTGTACCTGGCAAAACACAAGGGAGTGTCTATGGTTAGCGGTCCGTGCCGCCAAGGAGAGAGGTTATGAAACCGCGCACCACCGCCACCCCCTGCTCGCTGGGGTTGAATATTCATCTGCTCTACCAGCCCCTCGGCCTGGTGAGCGCAGTTGCCCACTGGATCAGCGATGAGGTGATGCATGTGGATACCGGACGGGTGGTACTGCAACACCTCAGTGAAGTGGAGATCACCTTTCCCTTTCGGCGCGAAGGGTACACCGCCTATCATCGCATCATCGCCCACGTCTGCCGCCGCACCGAGCAGGGCACAATCCTGCGCTTTGTACGCTGCAGCCGCGACGCCTATCAGGCGCTGCGCGAGCTGACGGCCCACTGCGCACCCGCCTGACACACAACGCTGTCTCACGCTCATGAGTCATGGCACGTTGCCGCACCTACGCGCGGCACGGACAAAACGGCATGACTGCCGTTTTATCATTGCCTCGCGCTGCTGCCCGCCCTCTCAGTCTCGCTCACGTTCACGTCGCTTGTGGGGCTGATTGGCGGGTTGGCCGGGCAGAGCCCGTGCTCCCCCCTCTTCGCGCACCCCACCTTTGGGCGGCAAGAAGGGGGGGCGAGTGATCTGTTCACGGCGCGGTTCGATAACCCGCTCACGCGAGGGGGGCTGTTCACGCGTCGTGGCCCGCTCGCGCGTCGTGGCCTGTTCACGTGTGGTGGCCTGTTCACGTGTGGTGGCCTGTTCACGCGTCGTGGCCTGCCCACGCGCGGGGGCCTGCTCGCGCGTGAAGGCAGGGGGCGTGGGTGCTGGTGCTTTACGCATATCCTCATAGCGAGGCAGGCGCGGCGGCGGAGTCAGCTCGGGACCGCCATCGGTACCGAATGGCGGACGCTGTATTACCGCTCGCCGTTCCGTGCTCCGCGGCGTGGTGGGGACCACATAGCCCGGGGGCGGCTGCTTTGTCACACCCGTGCGGGGAGCCGGCTGCTGCCACGGTTGCGTCGTCGGCTGCGGCGGTGGACGGGTGGTAACCACCGGGCGCGAGATGATCTCGCGTGGCGGTTGAGCCCCCTTGGGCGGACCACCGTAGGGACTAAGGGGCGATGGCCTGATGGGCACTTCGCCGCGCAGTGGCGCAAAATCGCGTGGGGGATAGCGCGTCTCTACGGTGGCGTGTGTCCGCTCGCGCCCGAATTTGTCGGCGGGCATGGTCAGGATGGCACGACGAGACAAATCGGCGTTGTGGTAGCGGAGCTCCGCCACATTGGTGAACGGTCTGCCCCTTAGCTCATGGCCGTTGACGATGCGCGGCCCACCCCAGCCGTCCCAGCGCGGATGGCCGCGGTATCTGTGGCGGTGCCACCAGGGCACCAGCGGCTCACCCCACCCCAGCGGCACCCACCATACCCCCGGCAGGCCGACACTGATGCTCACCGTCGCGCCACTGCCGATCACCATGAAGCCGACCAGTGCCGGCGCATAGACCGGGTGCCGCACTATCGGACCCGGTGCCCACGCCCAATAGCCGTCGATGAAGACCCACCGGCCGTAGTGGAACGGCGCCCAACCCCACGGCTCATCATCGACCCAGGTCCACTCATAGTAGGGATCCCACACCCAGTAGCCGGTGCTGTAAGGCACCCAGGAAACGCTCACCCCATAAGGGATCCAGACCGCACCGTAGGTGGCCACCACCCGCCAGTGGCCATAGTAGTCGAGGCCCTCTGCGCCATAGACGCCGGGTGGCAGGTAGCGTGCGCTGACCGACTCACCGATCCGTTCGGTGCGCGCATCGTTCCAGCGATCCCAGTCATCGGGCGGTGGCGCGGCGTAAGTGGCCACTTGCACCGGCGTGCCCGCGGTGACGACGATATCTTCGGAAGGGTAGATGCTGAGCGTGCGTCCATCGGCGGTAGTGAGCGTTGCCTCGCCGCCGTGGCGGGTGATGAAGTGGGTATCGCGACTCTCCACCTCGACCCGGTAGTAGCCCGGGTCCTCGATAAGGAACTCGGCGCTCGGGGTGCTCACCACCACCCGGCTGCCTGCGGTAAGGCGGCGCATATCGAAGGAGACCCGGCCGCTGGTCACCTTGAACTGCAGAAGGCCCTCCTGGTGCTCGAGGAGCGAAAGCTGGCTGTTCTCATCGGCACGGACAAAACTGCGGCTGCCGAATTGCACCTCGAAGTTGGCCCCTTCGCCTGTATAGAGGGCATCACCTTCCGCCAGGGGAAGATTGACACGGGCCGCTGCCCACCCCTCGGTGCCTGGTCGCCAGTAGGAGACCTCGCCATCGATGTAGCTCAGCCGCGGCGGGGTGGGGCTCCACCCTACCTCTTCATTGGCAGCCATGGCGGTGCAGCCCGAGAGAACGATTAGAAACAGCAGGAAGATAGCGCGAATATGTGCAGGGATGTTCATGTTGCCTCCCAATCACTGGAGCCAGACGCCAGCCTGCAGCGTCCCATGCACATCACTATAGACCCTGCCGCAAGAGAGGCCGGGTTGTTTTGAATTTGGGAGAGCACCCAAAAAAACGCCCCCACGAGGGGGGCGTCTGCTCCTGTGTCGGCATCCTGCCGAGGAACCCGTCACTCCAGCTTGCTCAGCTCCTTCTCCACCACCTTCATCGGCAGCGGGATGTAGCCATCCTTCACCACCACGTTCTGGCCAGACTTGGAGAGCACCATCTTGATGAACTCCTTCTCCAGCGGCTGCAGCGGCTTGTTGGGCGCCTTGTTCACATAGATGTAGAGGAAGCGGCTCAGCGGGTAGGCACCACTCAGGGCATTCTCGGTGGTCGGGGGGACATAGCTGTTGCTCTTCTTGTTGAAGAGGGCCACGCCCTTCACGCCCGAGGTCTTGTAACCGATACCCGAGTAACCGATGCCGTTGAGGGAGCTGCTCACCGACTGCACCACCGAGGCGGAACCCGGCTGTTCATTGACGGTATTCTTGAAGTCCCCCTTGCAGAGCGCGTGCTCCTTGAAGTAGCCGTAGGTACCGGAAACCGAGTTGCGGCCGTAGAGTTGGATGGCGCGCTCGCCCAGCTTGCCGCCGGCACCCAGCTGCTTCCAGGTGGTGATCTCGTCGCTGCCGCCGCACTTGCGGGTGCTGGAGAAAATGGCGTCGACCTGCTCCATGGTCAGCTCCTTTACCGGGTTATCCTTGTGCACATAGACGGCCAGCGCGTCGATGGCGACGGGAATGGCGGTCGGCTTGTAGCCATACTTCTGCTCGAAGGCCTGGATCTCGTTGTCCTTCATCATGCGGCTCATGGGGCCGATGTTGGAGGTGCCTTCGGTCAGGGCCGGGGGCGCGGTCGAGGAGCCGGCGGCCTGGATCTGGATGTTGACGTTGGGATAGAGGCGCTTGAACTCCTCAGCCCACAGAGTCATCAGGTTAGCCAGCGTGTCTGAACCGACGCTGGAGAGGTTGCCGGAGACGCCGCTGGCCTTCTTGTAGACCGGCAGCTTGGCGTCCACCGCGGCATCGGCATGCACCAGACCGGAGAAGGTCGAGGCCGCCAGAATCGCACCTGCAACGAACAGCTTGTTGAACTTCATCGAGATTGCACTCCTGGTTTGTCCATCAAAGGATGGCGCTACTGTGCCTAAAGGACGTGACAACGATATGATCAGATTGTGAAACTTGTATGACAGCCGTCAGGCGATGTGGCGGTGCACGGCGCTGGCGGCGGAGAAGTCGCAGGTGAAGGTGCTCCCCTCCCCGACACGGCTGTCGATGCGCAGCCGCGCGCCGTGACGGTTGAGGACATGCTTGACGATGGCGAGGCCAAGGCCGGTGCCGCCGCTGTCGCGGGAACGGCCCACATCGACCCGGTAGAAGCGTTCGGTAAGGCGGGGGATGTGCTGCGGTTCGATGCCGACGCCGCTGTCGCTCACCGCAAAGTGGCCCCCTTGCGGATCGGCCCACCAGCGCAGCCGGATGGTGCCCCCCTCCGGGGTATAACGGATGGCGTTGGTCACCAGGTTGGTGAAGGCGCTGTAGAGCTCGCGCTCGGCGCCAAACAGATTGACCGTACTGTCGCAATCGAGCGTGAGCTGCTGATGCTTGCGCTCCGCCAGCGGCATCACCCCATGCAGGATGTCACCGAGCAGCGCCGACATCACCACCTCCTCGCGCGGCGGGCGGCTGCGATCGGTCTCCAGGCGGGTCAGCAACAGCAGGTCCTCGACGATCTGCTGCATCCGCCCGGTTTGCTGCTGCATCAGCTCCAGCGAACGGTGCCAGCGCGTGGCGCACTCGTCGCCGCTCTCCGCCAGTGTCTCGACAAACCCCTTCACCACCGTCAGTGGCGTGCGCAGTTCATGGGAGACGTTGCCGACGAAGTCGCGGCGGATCTGCTCCAGCCGCTGCTGCTGACTCACGTCGCGGGCGAGCAGCAGCTTCTGGTCGTTGCCGTAAGGGACGATACGCAGGCTGAGGGTGAGCGTCTCATCGCCCGGCGCGGGGATGAGCAGGGAGGATTTGGGATCACCCGTCTGGAGAAAGCGGGCGACGTCGGGGTGGCGCAGCAGATTGGCCAGGCGCTGCCCGATATCCTTGCCCGGCACCAGCCCCAGCAGATGCTGGGCGGCATCATTGAACCACTCGATATCGCCGCTGGCACCGATGATTACCGTGGCATCAGGCATCGCCGATGTCGCCTCCTGCACCCGGTGCAAAATCCCGGTGAGGCGGCGTTTGCGGCTGCGGTTGCGCTGCTGCAGGCGGTAGAAGTGGTCGAAGATCTCGCCCCACAGCCCCCCCGCCTCGGGGGGATGGATGGTGCGACTGGTGCGCAGCCACACATCGAGGCGGCGCAGGTTATGCAGGTGCCACCCCAGGTAGCCGAGCAGGCCGAAGGCGACAAACAGACCGCCATGGCCGAACAGCGCCCCCACCAGAAAGGTGACAGCCACTACGGCGAAGAGTCGCCAGATTTCTGCAAGCCAAGCGTCGGACAAAATCTACCCTTGTAGAGAAAAGCGGTATCCGGTACCGCGCACGGTCTGAACATAGCTGTCGTGGCCGCTCGACTCAAGCGCCTTGCGCAGACGGCGGATGTGCACATCGATGGTGCGCTCCTCCACGTAGGCTCCGCGCCCCCACACCATGTCGAGCAGCTGGCCACGGCTGTAGACCCGCTCCGGGTGTGACATGAAAAAGTGGAGCAGCTTGAATTCGGTCGGCCCCATCTCGACCACCTCCTCACCCGCCATGACACGGTGGCTGCCGGGGTCGAGCCGCAAGGTACCCGCCTCCAGCATCCCTGCCTCGCCGGCAGGGGTGGCACGGCGCAGCACAGCGCGGATGCGTGCAATCAGCTCGCGGGGCGAGAAGGGTTTGGTCAGATAATCATCGGCGCCGGAGTCGAAGCCCCGCACCAGGTCATCCTCCTCGCTACGCGCCGTCAGCATGATGATGGGCACCTGCTTTGTATAGTCATCGCGACGCAGGCGGCGCGCCAGTTCGATACCGCTGATGCCGGGCATCATCCAGTCCATCACGATCAGATCGGGTAACCGGTCAGCCAGGCGTTGCTCCGCCTCCGAGGCGTTGCCCGCCTGCACCACGGAAAAATCGGCCCGCTCCAGCGCCATCGCCACCATCTCGCGGATGGCCGGCTCATCTTCCACAATCAGAATGGTATTGGCTGTCATGTTCCTGAGACCCGCTATTTTTGGTGGCCCATTAAAGCGGCACCACATGACAGTTGCGTGACAGCGTGCAGCCATTCTCTATAACTGGTTAAAGCCCGCTGCCCCGTAACCCCGCCCATGATCGCGCAAAGATGCCGGGAATGCGAATGAAAAACGCGTTGCGCCCCATGGCGTATGGGAAACGACCCTCTCAGGGGGGAGGAAAGCCAGCCTTCTGGAATGGGTACGGCGCCAGGGGCGCTGGTATCATGCAAAAGGCCAGCGGGTCATTCCACCACCACTCGGAGCACTCATGTTCACCGGTATTGTCCAGGGCACCGCCGAAATCATCGCCATCAGTGAAAAGGAGGCGTTCCGCACCCACACCGTGCGCCTGCCGCCCGCGCTGTTGCCCGGCCTGCAGCCCGGCGCCTCGGTGGCCCACAACGGCTGCTGCCTCACCGTCACCACCATCGACGGCGATCGCGTCACCTTCGACCTGATGGCTGAGACCCTGCGCATCACCAACCTCGGCGCACTCAAGGTCGGTGACCGCGTCAACGTGGAGCGCGCCGCCCGCTTCGGCGACGAGATCGGCGGCCACGCCATGTCGGGCCACATCATGGCCACCGCTGCGGTAAGCCGCCTCATCGACAGCGCCAACAACCGCCAAGTGTGGTTTCGCATCCCCGCCGGCTTGCACAAATATATCTTCAGCAAGGGCTATATCGGTATCGACGGCATCAGCCTCACCATCGGTGCAGTGCAAGCAGATGAGTTCTGCGTCAACCTCATCCCGGAAACCCTGAGCCGCACCACCATCACCAGCCGCGCCACCTGCGACCGCGTCAATATCGAGATCGATCCCCAGACCCAGGCCATCGTCGATACGGTGGAGAGGGTATTGGCGGAACGGGTGTTGCCTGACGGCGAAGCCTGATCACCCCTCGGCTTGTACCGCAGATGCAGTCGGGTCTACCATGGCCCGGCGCCGCTGTTGGGCGCATCGACAATCTGAACGTACTTATTCTCAGGGCAGGGTGAAATTCCCTACCGGCGGTATTTCCGTAGCAATACGGGAGAGCCCGCGAGCGCCTGTCGCAAGGCAGGGTCAGCAGATCCGGTGAGAAACCGGAGCCGACGGTGACAGTCCGGATGGGAGAGAGTAAGGCAGCGACGCCGTTCCCCGCGATCGGTGTCGTGCTTTCCTGCGTCCGTCACCACAAGGGGCGGTCTGTTCCTTCATGCCCTGATTCTGGTACCCGAACCTATTGGGAGTGAACCATGAATCAGACTTACCACGACTCCCTGTTGAACCGCTTCGGCGAACCACGCCAGCGCGTCAAGGCTGCAATCGCCGCACTGCGCAACCGTCACGGCGTCCTGCTGGTCGACGACGAAGACCGCGAAAACGAAGGCGACCTCATCTTCCCCGCCGAAACCGTCACCCCGCAGCAGATGGCGATGCTGATCCGCGAATGCAGCGGCATTGTCTGCCTCTGCCTCGACGACGACACCGTGCGCCGTCTGAAGCTGCCGATGATGGTCAGCGACAACAGCAGTCGCAACGGCACCGCCTTCACCGTCACTATCGAAGCACGCCACGGCGTCACCACCGGCGTCTCAGCCGCCGACCGCGTCGCGACGATCCGTACCGCTATCGCACCCGACGCCAGACCTGACGACCTCGCCCGTCCCGGCCACGTCTTCCCGCTATGCGCCCAGCCGGGCGGCGTGCTGACACGGCGTGGGCACACCGAAGGCACCGTCGATCTGATGATGCTGGCCGGGTATCGACCGGCCGGTGTATTGTGCGAGCTCACCAATCCGGATGGGACAATGGCGCGACTGCCAGAGATCGTCGCCTTTGCCGAACGTGTGGGGATGACGGTTTTGACGATCGAGGATTTGGTTGCTTATCGCCGTGAATTGCTTGGCAAGGCGAGTTAGCAAGGCGGCGCCGGACGCACACTCCGGCGCCGTGCAAATTGACTCTCCGCGCACAAGGCCACGCCCTGCTGATCGTGTGGGCGTGTGGCGTGTGCTACGACGCGCATGCATCCGGGCACGCCACCTAAGTATCACGAAGGATTTACAACATATCGTAGGGAGTTGGGGGTGAATGAGCACGCAAGTCGCCTGGACCTTCTCTGCCCATCTCCCTTTCAACCCCACGATAACTGCGATACGATGAAACCGTTTCAGGCGGCCGCGGCGCCCGGTGATCCTGGTCCGGGCGAGGGTGTAATAGAACACCCGTGACATACGGGAAATAAACCTGCCGCACCTGATAGATCGAGTACAGAGAAGAGCTCTGCACAAGGAACGAACTGTCAGGAGAACACTATGGATAACAATTACACGATCAGGGACCGGATCGAACTGGTCGCGGCCCATTTGCGGCTTATCGCCGATTTGCTGCTCGCCGCAGCAGACCCGAAAGAGGTCAACCTCGCCGCCTTCGCGTTGGTGATGGAAGACCTGGCTGCACGGCTCGAACGGGCCGCAGAAGAGACGGCACCCTCACTCTTGAGCGAAACCGGCACGGACAGGGAGCGCCAGCCATGATGGAACATAGCTATGAGGACACCCGCGGCCCCTCGGCCTGGTACAAGATGAAGACCTGCCCCAAGCACCTCCCGCCCCACAAACAGCAGGAACTGCGCAAGATCGTGGAGATCATCCGCGCCCACCACGACGTGGAGATGATCATCCTCTTCGGCTCCCACGCCAGAGGCGACTGGGTCGAAGATAAATACGAAGAGGACCACATCACCTACGAATACCGCTCCGATTACGACATCCTCATCGTCACGGCAGACAAAGAGAGCGAGCGCAATGTCACCTACGACAATGCCCTCAAACACGACCTCGAACCTGGCGCCTACGGCACCCGCGTCAACTACATCGTCCACACCATCCAGCACGTCAACCAGATGCTCGCCGAACGCCGCTTCTTTTTCATGGACATCCAGAAAGAGGGCAGCCTGCTGTACGACTCCGGACGCTATACACTGGCACGGCCGCCCAAAGAACTGCCACCGGAGGTGATGCTGCGCCATGCCGAAGAGTATTTTGAGGAGTGGATGGAGAGTGCGGATGGCTTTCTTGATAGCGCAGGCTACAACCAATCAAAAGACCGGCCAAAAATCGCGGCATTTGATCTCCATCAGGCGGCCGAGCGTTACATCACCTGCCTGCTGCTCGTACACACCGGCTACCGCCCGAAGGAGCACGACATGGAAAAGCTCATCGGCCAGGCCACCGGCTTCGATCCGCGCTTTGGTCTGATCTTCCCCAACAACACCAAGGAAGAGAAACACCTGTTCGACCTGCTGCGCCGCGCCTATGTCGACGCGCGCTATAGCAAGAGCTACCGGATCAACGATGAAGAGTTGAATGTTATAGGTGAACGTATAGCTGCGCTCAAGATGATTACGTTGAGTGTATGCAAGAAAAGGATCGAGGAGCTGAGAAATTCGGCTTGGGAAAAAGGCAAGATCTGACCTGCCATGTCTCCCTATGAATTACCGAGTATTTCCACGTATCGTCCTGATACGAATCAATCACTAGATTGACGTGGAATTTTACCGTCATATCGTCGTTTTTCAAAGCGTCAATTTTGATGTGGAATTATGGTTAGGCCGTAAGAAATGACAGCGTCAGAGAAAAAGAGAGAAGGAATCACCGGCCACCTTCGCCGAGAGGCAAAGATCATGATCTGGTTCGTGGTAGCTGTCCTGATCGTGGGGCTTGTCGCTGTAATGGTCTTTCCCCGGATCAGCGCTTTTGTGCAGGTAGAACGTTGTTTGCACAGCGGTGTTTCATTCAATTCTCAGACCAGAAGTGTGAAAATAATAGAGGAAAAGGCAAGTCGAATCGTTGGGCCACCAGCATGAAACTCACATCTGTTTTTTCGCGTTCACTCTGATCTGGTGTGGTAGCGCAACGGCTGAGCAATTCAATACCATATTAGGTGAATGTTGGGCGGCAAGCGTAATCCGGATGGAGTGAACGTAATCCGGGAAATCCTGACGAGCCAACGCTCCCGGATTGCGCTGCGCTGCATCCGGGCTGCGTGTGGTAGAACAGGGATCTCCAATTACGAGCGAATCACGGGCGTAACCCAGAGTGCTGTGTTGCGAAACGTTTCTTGAAACGTTCGATATCGACCGTTTCCAGATAACGCTCGATATTGGGATAGAAACTCTTGTGGTAGCCAAAGCCGCCGTTGATAAACTCATCAATGGCTTGCTCTCTCGGCCACTCCTGAAACACCATGCGATACATGGCGATGATGGCTCCGGTGCGGTCGCTGCCGTGCCAGCAGTGGACCAGCAGCGGCTTGGGGGCATCGGCAATGGCATCGAGCGCCTGTTCCACCAAATCATCATTGATCTCGCCGGCGTTCATCGCTACGCGGTAGAGCTTGATGGTGGTGCCATCCGCCTCGCCATTGTCGTCGTGGTATTCGCGCAAATTAAGGATGGAGTGAATGCCCATCTGCTGCAACTGCGCCATCGCCTCGTCGTCGGGCTGTTCGGAACGATAGAGCTCGTTGCTCACTTGATAGAAATTGCCGAGTTCGACCCCGAGCACCGGTTGGGCCCATTCGGTAGGACGTACGCGTGGTTGCCCGGCCTGTACATGTACACAGCCGGTGATAAGCAACGTCAGAGCGATAACTAATCCTTTCATGAAACATCCTTGCTTGATGGGTCGCGTGACAAAAAATGCGCCTGTCACGCGACCATTTATAGTTACTTCTCCAACTGGCTCACATCGCGCACCGCACCGCGTGCGGCAGAGGTAGTCATGGCGGCGTAGGCCTTGAGGGCAGCAGATACCTTGCGCTCACGCGCGGCGGGCTTCCATGCCTGCTTGCCCTTCGCCTCCATGGCGGTGCGGCGCTTCGCGAGCTCTTCGTCGCTCACGGCAACGCGAATGGTGCGGTTGGGGATATCGATCTCGATCACATCGCCGTTTTGCACCAGGCCGATGGTGCCACCTTCGGCGGCTTCGGGCGAGACGTGGCCGATGGAGAGGCCCGAGGTGCCGCCGGAGAA
>DASWUD010000141.1:0-17127 GCA_036401755.1 Gammaproteobacteria bacterium | reverse complement strand
CTGCCGGTCTATCAGCCGCTCTCCCTCAAGGACGAAGCGGAGCAGCGCGCCCTCGCCGCGCTGCAACCCGACCTGATGGTGGTAGCCGCCTACGGCCTGCTGCTGCCCAAGGCGGTGCTCGATACCCCGCGCCTTGGCTGTCTCAACATTCACGCCTCGCTGCTGCCGCGCTGGCGCGGTGCCGCACCGATCCAGCGCGCCATCCTCGCCGGCGACCGCGAGAGCGGCATCACCATCATGCAGATGGATGTCGGGCTCGATACCGGGGCTATGCTCTACAAGGTCACCACCCCGATCTCGCCCGATGACACGGCCGCCACCCTGCACGACCGCTTGGCGGAACTGGGCGCCTCGGCGCTACTGGAGGCCCTTGACCAACTGCAGGCAGGAAGCCTTGCTCCCGAACCCCAGGAGGAGGCGCAGGCCACCTACGCACGCAAACTGGAGAAGGGCGAGGCACTCATCGACTGGCAGCGGCCGGCTGACACGCTGGCGCGTCAGGTGGCCGCCTTCAACCCCTGGCCGGTGGCCCAGACCACCTTCGACGGCGACACCCTGCGCATCTGGGCGGCGCGTGCCATCGAGGGCCACGCCACGCCGCCCGGCAAGGTGGTGCGCGCCGGCCGCGACGGCATCGACGTGGCCACCGGCGCCGGCCTGCTGCGGTTGCTCACCCTACAGTCGCCGGGCGGCAAGCCGATCAGTGCCGCCGACTTCCTCAACGCCCGCAATCCCGAGGGGTGCGTGCTCGGTCATGGCGCCTAAACCACTCGCCGTCCGCGAGGCGGCCTGCCTTGCCATACAGCAGGTCACCGGCGAGGGGCGCTCGCTCAGTCAGCTGCTGCCCGAACTGGCGCAACCCATCGAACCACGCGAGCGAGCGCTGCTGCAGGAGCTCTGTTACGGCACTCTGCGCTGGCTGCCGCGCCTCGACTGGTATGCTGCCCAGCTGCTCGACAAACCGCTGAAGAACAAGGACCGCGAGGTGCAGGCGCTGCTGCTGGTCGGTCTCTACCAGCTTGCCTTCATGGAGATCGCGCCGCATGCCGCCGTGTCGCAGACGGTGGCGGTGGCAGCACGCTTTAACAAGCCGTGGGCCAAGGGGCTGGTCAACGCCATCCTGCGCCGTTTTCAGCGCGAGCGCCTCGAACTCGATGAGCGCATGCCAGACGATGAGGTGGCGCAGAGCGCCCATCCACTATGGCTGCTCAAGCAACTGCAGCAGGCGTGGCCGCAGCAGTGGCGCGAAATTACCACCGCCAACAATCAGCGCCCACCCCTGACGCTGCGCGTCAATCGCCGCCACCAATCGCGTGATGCCTACCTTGCAGAGCTGCGCTCACTCGGCATCGCGGCAACCCCCTCGCCCCATGCCGCCGAGGCGCTCACCCTGGCGAGTCCGCTCAACGTCGAGCAGCTGCCGGGCTTCAGCGACGGTCGGGTTTCGGTACAGGATGGTGCCGCGCAGCTGGCCGCCCATCTGGTGGCTGCCACGCCGGGGACACGGGTGCTCGATGCTTGCGCCGCACCGGGCGGCAAGACCGGCCACCTGCTGGAGCTCTATGAGGGGATCGCGCTGCTCGCCATAGATCAGGAGCCGTCACGCCTGGCGCGTGTCGCGGAAAACCTGCAGCGGTTGCGTCTCAACGCAGAGTTGCTCGCCGCCGATGCAGGAGAGCCCGCCAGCTGGTGGGATGGCCGAGCCTTCGAGCGCATCCTGCTCGATGCCCCCTGCTCTGCGACCGGTGTGATCCGCCGCCACCCCGATATCAAGATATTGCGACGGCCCGAAGACATCGACCAGTTGGTCGCCCAACAACAGCGCCTGCTTGCTGCCCTGTGGCCGTTGCTTGCCCCAGGGGGTATGCTTGTCTATGCAACCTGTTCGGTGCTCCCGCGCGAGAACCACCTTCAGATCAGCGCCTTTCTTGCGCAGACCCCTGATGCCCGGGAGCTACCCATCAACGCCACATGGGGTGAGGCGGTCAGCGCAGGACGACAAATCCTGCCAGGCCGCGACGGTATGGATGGTTTCTATTACGCATGTCTTGTGAAGCAGCCGAAGGGCAAGGAATGATAAGCCGGGTGCGCGCCTTGCCGAGGGTGGTGCTGCTGGCACTCCTCCTGTTGGCAGCGAGCAGCGCCCACGCGAGCGGCTTCTCGATCGGTGAGGTGAACACGCGGCTTGTCGATCAGGTCTACGTGATGGATGCCAACGTCGAGCTCGAATTCAGCAAGCGCGCGCTGGAGGCGCTCGCCAGTGGCGTGCCACTCACCCTGCGCATGGATATTGAGGTGCAGCGCAGTCGCAACTGGCTGCCTGATGAAACCATCGCCACCCTCGAACAGTATTACCAGCTCACCTACCACGCCCTCAGCAACAGTTATCTGGTACGCAACCTCAACAGCGGCGCACTCTATGTTTATCCGTCCCAAGAGAGCGCTATCGAGGCGCTGGGTGAGATTCGCGGTTTTCCGCTGCTCGATGCCAAGCTGATCGTGCCCGACGCCGATTACAAGGTTGAAATGCGCGTCAAACTCGACATCGATTCACTGCCCTCGCCACTCAAGCTCGTTGCCTACGTCTTCCCCGACTGGCACCTCTCCAGCACATGGTCCGCATGGTCATTGCAACCCTGAAAAGGCTCACCTCCGGCCGCAGGCCCATCGCGCTCCTGTTCCTGTTGCTACTGGTCTCGCTCTACTTGATGAGCAGCGCCACCCAGGACACGCAACTCTTCGGCGAACTCTACGCCAAGCTGCTCATCATCAACCTGGCGGCCCTGCTGCTGCTGTTGGTGCTGATCGCACGCCATCTGGTGGTGCTGCTCCTCCAATTCCGGCGCCGCGAACCCGGTTCACGTCTTACCATGCGCCTGGTGGTGATCTTCTCGATGCTCGCGCTGGCCCCGACGGTGGTGCTCTACTACTTTTCGATGCAGTTTCTCCACCGCGGCATCGACAACTGGTTCGAGGTCCATGTCGACCAGGTGGTGGAGGATGCCCTGCAGCTGGGGCGCGCCTCCCTCGACAACCGTGTCCGCGAGCTGATGCGCCAGGCACGCGCCGCCGCGGCGGCGATCGGCAGTGGCAGCGACGCAGCCCTCACGCAGCAACTCAGTGAATTGCGGCGCGCCAGCGAGGCCAATGAACTGACTCTGCTCACCACTACCGGCCACGTCATCGCCAGCAGCAGCAGCGAACCGACCGACATCGTACCCACCCTGCCCAGCCCGGCAATCCTCCAGCAGTTGCACCAGGGGATCGATTACGCGGCCATCGAACCGGTCGGCGATCGCGGACTGCAGGTACGCATCGTCATCCCGGTACACGGCACCCCGCTGACACAGCCTCGCCTGTTGCACGCCCTCTATCCGGTGGCGGAGCGCCAGGCGCTGCTGGCGGAAAATCTGCAAAACGCCTACGCGCACTATCAACAACTCAGTTACCTGCGCCGCCCGCTCAAGCAGAGCTTCACCCTGACCCTGTCGCTGATCCTGCTCTTGAGCCTGCTCACCGCGGTGCTCGCCGCCTTCTCCTTCGCACGGCGCCTAGTGGCACCGATCCGCGATCTGGCGAAGGGTACCGCGGCGCTCGCCACCGGCGACTACGGTACGCGCTTGCCGATACCGAGCCGCGACGAGATCGGTTTTCTGGTGCGCTCCTTCAACGACATGGCCTTTCATATCGAACAGGCGCGCCATACCGCCGAGCGCAGCCAGTCGCTGGTGGAGAGCCAGCGTGCCTACCTGGAAGCAGTGCTGCGCCGCCTCTCCTCGGGGGTGCTCACCCTCGACGCGAACGGTCTGGTGCTGACCGCCAACCAGGCGGCAGGCCAGATCCTCGCCCTGCCGGTGGAGGCTATCGCCGCCACCACCCTGGATGAGCTGGCACAGCAGAACCCGGCCCTCGAACCGCTGCTCTCCGCCATCAAGCCCCACCTGAGCGGTGCGACAGGCGAGTGGCGTGCCGACATTACCCTGTTTGGCGCCAGCGGGCGGCGCGTGCTGATCTGCCGTGGCTCGCCCCTCGCGGCACCAGGTGACAATGGCCGCGACGGTCACGTCATCGTCTTCGACGACATCACCAATCTCATCCAGGCACAACGCGACGCTGCCTGGGGTGAAGTGGCACGCCGCCTCGCCCACGAGATCAAGAATCCGCTCACACCGATCCAGCTCTCCGCCGAACGGCTGCGCCACAAATATCTGCACACACTGCCTGCCGAGGATGGCGAAGTCCTGGATCGCGCCACCCACACCATCGTGCAGCAGGTGGAGACCATGAAGACCATGGTGAAGGCCTTCAGCGATTACGCACGCCCTCCTCGCCTGCATCTCGAACCGGTGGAATTGAACACCCTCATCGGCGAGGTGATCGATCTCTATCAGGGGAGCCCCGACACCTCCTTTACCCTCACCCTCGCCGCTGATACTCCTCTCATCCACGCTGATCGCGGCAGGCTGCGCCAGCTGCTGCACAACCTGATCAAGAATGCCCAGGAGGCTGGTGGCCGCAACGGCCAGGTGGAGATCGCCATCACCGTCGGCTGCTCGCAGCAGGACAACTGTCAGTCGGTTGAACTACGATTGAGCGACAATGGCCCGGGGATCCCGGAAGCGCTGCTCGGTCAGATGTTCGAGCCCTATATCACCACCAAACCGAAAGGGAGCGGCCTCGGTCTGGCGATCGTAAAAAAGATTGTCGAGGAGCACGGCGGCGTGATCTGGATGGACAATGGCACAGCGGGTGGCGCCACTGTAACCTTGCGCCTGCCGATCCAGCCACAGCTGCTTGGCCAGGAGATCGGCTGACCTACCCACCACCGCAGGACTACGCACTTCATGGCGCATGCCTACATACTGGTTGTCGATGACGAGCCGGACATCCGCCGGCTGCTGAAGGAGATCCTCGAAGATGAGGGATACGAGGTCGCAACGGCCGAAAATGCCGCCGAGGCGCGACGCCTGCGCCGTGCCCGCCGCCCCGAGCTGATCCTGCTCGACATCTGGATGCCCGATGTGGACGGCATCACCCTGCTCAAGGAGTGGAGCGAGGAGGAGCCGCAACACATTCCGGTGATCATGATGTCGGGCCACGGCACCGTCGAAACAGCGGTGGAGGCGACCCGTCTCGGCGCCTTCGACTACATCGAAAAGCCGCTCTCGCTGGCCAAGCTGCTGCTCACTGTGCAGCACGCGCTCGAATCGGTACGGCTACTGCGCGAAAACCGCGGCCTGCGTCACCAGCTCCACCCCATCACCGAGCCGGTGGGCCACAGCGCCACCATGCAACAGCTGCGTGAGCAGGCACGCCGCATCGCGCAGCACGACACTCCGGTGTTGTTGAGTGGCGAACCGGGCTGCGGCAAGGGGGTGTTCGCCCGCTTCCTTCACCACTGCAGTCCGCGGCGCGATGGGCCTTTCATCGATGTGGGGGTTGCCTCGCTGACCGGCGACAATCCCGCTGCTGAACTGTTCGGCAGCGAAGAGGGAGAGAAGATCCACTACGGGCTGCTGGAGCAGGCCAACGGTGGCTCGCTGTTCATCGACGACATCGCCGACATGGAGCCGATGGTCCAGGCACGGCTGCTCGGCGCACTCGAAAACGGGACCTTTCAGCGCATGGGCGGCAGCCTGAGCGTCAGACTCGACGTACGCATCATCACCGCCACCCACCACTCCCTGGAGCAGCGGGTACGCAGCGGCGCCTTCCGCAACGACCTCTACTACCTGCTCAACGTAGCCCCGCTGGCGATCCCGCCACTGCGCGAGCACGGCGAAGATGTTCCCGATCTGCTCCACTATTACCTGGACTACTTCGTCGCCCAGGACAAACTCCCCTATCGCGCCTTCTCCACCGCCGCACAAAACCGCCTGCGCCAATATGGCTGGCCCGGCAACGTGCGCG
Organism: Gammaproteobacteria bacterium; assembly: GCA_036401755.1. Classification (GTDB taxonomy): domain Bacteria; phylum Pseudomonadota; class Gammaproteobacteria; order Thiohalomonadales; family Thiohalomonadaceae; genus DASWUD01. The sequence goes on along the minus strand of DASWUD010000141.1, from coordinate 11,217 downwards.
AACTGAAAAACATGGTACAGCGGCTGCTGATCAGCGGCAGCGTCAGCCGCATCGAACTCGACGAGGTGGAAAGTGCACTGGGCAGCCAGCACAGCATAGAAGCAGGGCCGGAGCAACAGGCGCTTCCCTTCGATCTGCCGCTGCGCGAGGCGCGCGAACAGTTCGAACGGCAATATTTTGAGACCCTGCTGCGCCGGCATGCCGGCAGTGTCAACAAGGTGGCGCAGCACGCCGGGGTGGAACGCACCCACCTCTACCGTAAACTACGCCTGCTGGGGATTGATCCTCGGGAGCTCAAGGGGCTGTAACGCAGCGCTGCATATTTTTTCACGGGCGGCGTAGAATGCCACCCCCAAGACGCCGGTGGACGCCGTGGCGCAGCCTGCGCGGCTTGTATTAAAGGGGACGCAATGAAAATCATCATTCTCGGCGCCGGCCAGGTGGGCTCGTCACTGGCAGCGAATCTGGTCAGTGAAGACAACGACATCACCGTGGTCGACTCCGAGCCAAAACGGCTTCAGTCTCTGCAAGACCGTCTCGATCTACGCACCGTCCTCGGCCACGCCTCACATCCCGATGTATTGACCAATGCGGGTGGTGAAGACGCCGACATGATCATCGCCGTCACCAATAGCGATGAGACCAACATGGTCGCCTGCCGCATCGCCGCCACACTGTTCAATACCCCGACCAAGATCGCCCGCATCCGCGCCCAGTCCTATCTTGAGCATCCGCAACTGTTCGGCAAGGAGGGCTTTAATGTCGACGTGCTAATCAGCCCCGAGCAGATCGTCACCAACTACATCTCACGCATCATCGAATACCCGGGGGCGCTGCAGGTGCTGAGCTTTGCCGAGGGCGCCGTGCAGCTGGTGGCGGTGCGCGCCCACTTCGGTGGCATGCTGGTAGGGCGCGAGCTGCGCACCCTGCGGGAAAATATCCCCAACGTCGATACCCGCGTCGCTGCCATCTACCGCCAGGATCGTCCGATCATTCCCGAAGGGCACACCGTCATCGAGGCGGGCGACGAGATCTTCTTCATCGCTGCCACCAAACATATCCGTGATGTGATGAAGGAGCTGCGCAAGCTGGAACAGCCGGTGAAACGCGTGATGCTCGCAGGCGGCGGCAATATCGGCGAACGACTTGCACGCGCACTGGAGTCGCGCTATCAGGTGAAGCTCATCGAGCATAACGAGCAGCGTTGCCGTACCCTGGCAGCCTCGCTCAGCAGTACCCTGGTGCTGCGCGGCGAGGCCACCGATGCTGATCTGCTGGTGGAAGAGAACATCGCTGACACCGACGTTTTCTGCGCCCTCACCAATGACGATGAAGCCAACATCATGTCGGCGCTACTGGCCAAGCGGCTCGGTGCCAAAAAGGTGATGGCGCTCATCAATCGTGCCGCCTATGTCGACCTGCTGGAAGGCGGTGATATCGATGTGGCGATCTCACCACAGCAGGCGACCATCGGCAGTCTGCTCACCCATATCCGCCGCGGCGATGTAGCTGCAGTGCACTCGCTGCGCCGCGGTGCCGCCGAGGCGATCGAAGCGATCGCCCATGGCGATTTCCGCACCTCGAAGGTGGTGGGGCGGCGCATCGAGGAGATTTCCATTCCCGCTGGTATCACCATCGGCGCCATCGTGCGCAATGGCGAGGTGATCATCGCCCACCACGACACCATCATCCAGACCGAGGATCACCTCATCGTCTTTGTGATCGACAAGAAGCTGATACCGGTGGTGGAAAAGCTGTTCCAGGTCGGCTTCGGATATTTCTAGATGCGCAAGCTGCTGCCGGTTCTCAATATCATGGGTCTGCTGCTGATGGTTTTCAGCCTCACCTTCCTGATGCCGATCGTGACTTCTTACATCTATCAGGATGGGACCCTCGCCATCTTCGTGCGTGAGATGGTGGTGACCTTCATCATCGGCTTCATGTTCTATATCACCACGCGGCGTTTCCGCCGGGAGCTAAAGCGACGTGACGGTTTCCTGCTGGTAGTGCTTGCCTGGATCAGTATGGCTGCCACTGCTGCGCTGCCGCTGACTGGTATCATTCCCGGCCTGAGCTTTACCGACGCCTTCTTCGAAACCATTTCAGCCCTCACCACCACCGGGGCGACGGTGCTGGTAGGGCTCGACACACTACAGCCTGCGGCCAATCTGTGGCGCCATGAGCTCAACTGGATTGGGGGGATGGGCATCATCGTGCTGGCCATTGCCATTCTGCCGATGCTCGGGGTCGGTGGCATGCAGATGTTCAAGGCCGAGACACCTGGCCCGATGAAAGAAGACAAACTTACCCCGCGCATCACCGAGACGGCGAAGGGCTTCTGGTATATCTACGCCGGACTGACGCTGCTCTGCATCATCGCCTTGCGCATCGCTGGCATGAGCTGGTTCGATGCCATCTGCCACGCCTTCTCTGTGATGTGTTTAGGCGGCTTCTCCACTCACGATTCCAGCGTCGGCTTTTTCAACTCGCCCGCCATTGAGGCAGTGATGATTGTCTTCATGCTGATTTCCGGCATCAACTTCGCCACCCATTTCCTGGCATTCCACCGCCGTTCATTAAAGAGCTATCTGATGGATAGTGAAGCCAAAGGTTTTCTCTTCATCGTTCTGGCCAGCTGCGTTGGTACTGCGCTATTTCTCATGTATGAAAGTGTCTACCGCGACTTTTTCACTGCCCTGCGCCACGCCAGTTTCAACGTGGTCTCCATTGCCACCACCTCCGGTTTTGCCAGCGTCGACTTCAACCAGTGGCCCATCTATCTGCCACTCTGGATGCTGTTCCTCGCCGGGATTTCCACCAGCTCTGGCTCGACCGGTGGCGGCATCAAGATGATACGTACTATGCTGCTCTACAAGCAGGGTTTACGAGAAATGCAGCGGCTCATCCACCCGCAGGTGATCAGCACCGTCAAGATCGGTGGACGCGTGATCCCCAATAACGTGGTCTTTTCGGTGCTGGGATTCATCTTCCTTTACTTCATGAGCCTGCTGGTGGTCGCCTTTCTGCTGATGATCACCGGCCTCGACTTTGTTTCGGCACTGACGGCCGCCCTCGCCACGATCAACAACACCGGCCCTGGTCTCAACTTGGTAGGACCCGCGACCAACTATCAAATTCTCTCTGACGCACAGACCTGGATCTGCTCCTTCGCCATGCTGCTGGGTCGTCTGGAGATCTTCACTCTGCTGATCCTGTTCACCCCCAGCTTCTGGCGCAAATAACCGATGTCGGAGGCAGACAAATGGAATGCCCGCTACCGCTCTGGGAGTAGCGAACTGGCTGTGGCTGCCCAGGTCGTGCGTGACAACCTGCATCTGCTGCCGGCCGGTGGCCGCGCCCTGGATCTGGCTGCGGGCCTTGGCGGCAACGCCCTGCTGCTGGCGCGGCGCGGTTTCGACACCCATGCCTGGGATATCTCTGAAATAGCGATGGCACAACTGCAGCAGCAGGCAGCACAGCAACAGCAAACGATTCACTGCCTGGCGCGCGATATAGTGGCACAGCCACCCGAGGCCAACAGCTTCGATCTGATCGTGGTGAGCCGTTTTCTCGATCGCACTCTCTGTCCTCCCGCCATCACCGCGGCGCTCAAACCCGGCGGGCTGCTCTTCTATCAGACCTGGAGTGTCGACAGTAGCGGTGGTCCGGGTAATCCCGCCTATCGCTTGCAGCGCAACGAGCTGCTGCGACTTTTTGCCGGGCTGGAGATTATTCTCTATCGTGAAGAGGGGATCATGACGCCCTCCGCCGGCGAGGCGATGCTCATCGCCCGTTCACCCTATCCGGTCAGCCTGGCATAGAGGCCCGGCAACTCCCGCGGTAATTGCGCAGGGCGGTGGATCACCACATAACCGCTGCTGCCAAAAAGATAGGGCAGATAATCGTTGCCCTTGTCGTCAATGGTGACACAGAAAGGCTGCAAGCCTTGCTGACGTGCCTGCATGATGGCGTGGCGTGTATCCTCGATACCGTAACGCCCTTCATAGTTGTCCAGATCGTTGGGTTTGCCGTCGGTAAGGATCAGCAGCAGGCGCCGACTTGCTGCCTCTCTGCCCAACAAGGTGGTGCTGTGGCGAATCGCTGCGCCCATGCGCGTGTAATAGCCGGGCCTGATCGCCGCGATGCGGCCACGGATCTTCGCTGCATAGCGCTCATCAAACGATTTCAGCTGATGGTAACGGATCGGGTCACGCTTGCGCGAGGAAAAGCCATACATGGCAAAGCGGTCACCGGTGGCGGAAAGGCTCTCCGCAAACAGCATCAGGCTGTCGCGAATGACGTCGATCACCCGCACCTGGTTATCGATCCAGGCATCGGTGGAGAGTGACAGGTCGGCCAGCAACAGGCAGGAGAGGTCGCGCGCGCCGCGCTGCATCTCCCGGTAGAGGCCGTCGCTCGCGGAGATCTGCCCGGCGCGGCGATCCGCGACAAAGCGCAGATAGGCCTCCATATCGATCTCGCTTCCCTCCGGCTGGGCGCGCTGCCAAGTGCGTGCCGGTGCCAGCTGTTGAAACTGCGCCCGCAGCCGCTTGGCGGTTTTGCGCAAATGGGTTGGCAGCGGCTGTGTTGCTGCACTAACGGCCAGCATCGGCACCACCTTGCAGTGGTCTGCTTGCAGCCGCTGTGTTTTATAGTTCCACTCCGGCAGCAGGATGCCTTCGCCCGTTACCTTATCGTCACTGGCCCCGGCCGGCAGATCGAGATCAAAGCGCAGTGTACCCGCGGCCGCCTTGGCATCCTGGCTGATGCTCAGCTGCTCCATGTCATCGGCCGCCTCTGCCGCGCTTTCCAGATCCTCACTCTCATCGGTGCTGCGATCGAGATTGACGAACTCCGCCCAGCTGAAGATGTTCTCCATACGGAGTGCAATCAAGCCTTTGTCCTGCCCCACCGGCTTGTCGACCCGCTCGGCACTGCGGCGTTTGTTCAGATTGCTGGGGCTGCCGCTTGCCCTCTCACCATTTTCATCATCGCGCCGGGTGCCGGTCGGTGCCCCATCGAGGAGCGGTGGCGCCGGGTGCAGCCACAACGGCACCGGATCGGGCAGGCGCGCGGCCAGAGGCAGATGCGTTACGCTGCCCGGCTGCAGCAGCGCCCTGCGAATCGCCTGCTCCTGCTGCGCCTCGTCCTCCGGCAGTTTCGTCGGCGCCGTGCGCTGCAACAGGTGTGCCTCCACCAGTCGTCGATAACGGAGCTGCATGCCCGGATAATTTTCCAGCAACGCCCGGCTCAGGCGCTGGTTTTTTACCAGCCACGCCTCGTCTGTCGTCACCTGCTGGTGCGCGGCCAGCGCCGCCAGCCACAGATAGAGATCGCGGTTGAGTTGTGGCTCGGGAAAGTAATCGATCTGCCAGGGCAGGCGTAGCGCCCTTTCGTCGCGCCACGCCAGCTCCACGCGCCTGCCGCCCCCCGCGATGCGCTGCAACCACCCCTGCCGCGCCGCATAATCGCTTGCTGTCACGGCTTCGATACACAGCCCGCCATCGCCACCCAGTGCACGAAACATCACTGCCACGGCACGCTCCACATCAGCAAGCCTGACCACGGCGCGGGGATGGCGCTTGCTCGCCAGTTGCGTGATGAGACGATGCCAGTAGGCGCCGACCTGCTCTTCCATCAGCCTTTCACCTCCTCGCCATCGGGTGACGTGCGGGTGGTGGAGCTCTCAGACCGACGTATCTCACTCTCGCCATCGCGCCAGCGCAACAGCGTGATCGCCTGTTGTCGGGCCTGCACCTGGGTACAGGCAGAAATACACTGGGCGCATTGGGTACAGGTAAACATGCTGCGTTTGAGAGTACGCGGCTTGAGGCGCATCGGGCAGGCATTGTCGCAGGCATTATTACAGTCACTGCAGCGGCGTGCGTGTGGCTTGTCGAAATCGACCACCATCGCCTTGCGGTTGGCCATCCAGGCCAGGCTCTGAAACAGCCCAATTGCACAACCGAAGCGGCAGAACAGATGACGGGCGAACATGAACTCGATGAAAAACAGCGCGCTGCCGATGACAATAAAGCGCAGCTGGTTGGCAGTGAGGGAATTATGCAGCAGGTTGTGATAGATCTCGGCGGGTGGCAACAGGTAGGTCAACAGAATGGTGGCCCAGAGAAAAGCAAAAAAGGCTGCCGCCAACCAGGTGACCGGCCAGTAGAGGCGACTGCTGGTACGCAACGAACCATCGGCCTGCAACAGCGGTAGTGGCGCCCGCTCCCATACTGAGGGTTTGCCACCCGCCTTCACCATCAGCTTGTTGATCATCTCCACCACCGAGAAGTGTGGGCAGAGCCAGCCACAATAGAGCCGGCCGTAGCGCCAGGCAATGGCAATGAAGATCCCGGCCACCAACACTAACGGCACAAAGCCCCGCAGCAGCAGATTTACCACCACCTCGCTTGCACCGATCTCACCGTGCATGAAGGGCTCGATACCGAGGCGCCACTCCATCCCCAGCAAATAGAAGTGCCCGCGTGTCAAATCATAACGAAACAGGTCGAGCGGTGGTGCCAACACAAACAACAGAAAAAAGCCGCTCTGAAACCACAGCCGCCTTCTCTGCAGTTGGTGTTGACGACTCATCAGCCGAAGGTCGCATTCACCACTTCCATCAGGGCCGCAGTGGTTTCCATATCATCGGAAAGCGGCTCCACCATGGCGGCCCGACACGCCTCGAGGGGAGCGTAACCGCCGCGAATCAGCGTCGCGGTATAGACCAGCAGGCGCGTGGAGGCGGCCTCCTCCAGATCGTGATCCTTCAAAGCCCGCAGCGCATTGGCCAGATTGACGAGCCGTTGCGCCAGCCCCGTATCAATTCCGGTTTCACCGATCAGGATCTGCTGCTCCAGCGCAGCTGGCGGATAATCGAATCGCAGCGCCACAAAGCGTTGCCGCGTGCTTGGCTTCATCCCCTTGAGCATGTTCTGATAGCCGGGATTGTAAGAGACAATCAGCATGAACTCCGGCGGTGCCTTGAGGATCTCGCCGGTACGCTCGATGGGCAGGATGCGCCGATCGTCGGTGAGTGGATGGAGTACTACCGTGGTATCCTTGCGCGCCTCCACTACCTCATCAAGATAGCAGATCGCCCCTTCCCGTACTGCCCGTGTCAGGGGACCATCATGCCAGTAGGTGCCCGTCTCGCCGATCAGATGACGCCCCACCAGATCCGCCGCGGTAAGGTCATCGTGGCAGGAGACGGTATAGACGGGACGGGCCAGCCGCGCTGCCATGTGGTTGATGAAGCGCGTCTTGCCGCAACCGGTCGGCCCCTTGATGAGCAGCGGCAGCTGGTGGCGCCAGGCGTGCTCGAAAAGGGCAACCTCATCCCCCTGTGGCGCATAGAAGGGTACGCAGGGTGCCAGGTTTTCCATCAACGACAAACTATTCACGTTGCACTCCTAGCGGGCAGCCAGCACGAAGGTGGTTCCGATCAGCATCGCGGGAAAAAACAGCCAGATCACTACAATCCAACGCCACACGCCGCGCACCCGCGCCAAACCCATGAAGTGTTCCCCCAGCAGGTGCCCCTTCAACAGCGCCACACCAAGCACCATGCCCGAGAGCAGCACACCCTCCACGTGCGACTCACCCGCAAAAAAGGTGACGAAGGTGAGTGCCAGCAGCACCAGAAAGGTACGGTTTGCTGCGCCCAGATTTGCAGTATCGTCTTTTCGCATATTTTTAACGCATCACATAGACCAGTGGAAACAGGATCAACCAGACCAGATCCACCATGTGCCAGTAGGCGGCGGCGGTCTCGACGCCGGTATGATTCATGGCACTGTAGTGGCCCTGCCGGGTCTTGTAGGCGACTGCCCCCAGGATCACCAGTCCCAGGATCACATGCATGAAGTGAAAGAAGGTGAGCGACAGGTAGAACATATAGAAAAGATTGGTGCTGAGATTGACCCCCAGGGCAAAATGGTGCGCAAATTCCGCACTCTTGATGCAGATGAACAAGCCCCCCATCCCCATGGCTGCCAGCAACCAGCGTAAACAGCTGCGCGCTTTACCGCCGGAGATCGCAGACACGGCGCGCACTACAAAATAGGAACTGGTGATCAGCACCAATGTATTCGCCAAGGCCGCACGCCGATTCAGCTGCAATTGAAATTCGTTGAACAGCTCGACATGCGACATGCGTGTCATGGCATAAGCCGCAAAGAAGATAGCGAACACCAGCAACTCGGCCATGATGAATATCCAGATGGCAAAATCGCCCGGTGGTTGTCTCACACCCTCGATGGTCAACGTATTGGACATATCACCTGATGGTTGGAACAGTCTTGACTGGGAAAGAGAACGGGCCGGCAGAGACACCGGCCCGATTTACACACGATCAATTGGCCACGGCAGGTTCCGGATCCTTCCGCCCTACGAAGAAACTGGCGATGTAGAGCGTCAGCCCCAACAGGAAGACGAGCCCTGTGTACTCGCGCAGCCAATAAAAGAGCGAGATCTGCTCCTGTACTGCCATGAACGGCTGCGGAGTTACTGACACGCGCTGCATGTAGGTCTGCAGGATACCGGCGCCGGTGAGGAACAGCGTGATCAGCACGATGGAGATGGTCATCAGCCAGAAAGCCCACGTCTCCAGCGTCTGCTGCCGACTGGAATTGGCCAGGGTGCGGCCACGCAGCAGTGGCATCGCGTAGGAGATCATGGTCAGATTGATCATCACATAGGCGCCGAAGAAGGCCATGTGGCCGTGCGCCGCCGTGATCTGCGTGCCATGGGTGTAGTAGTTGACCGGCGCCAGGGTATGCAGAAAACCCCACACACCTGCCCCCAGGAACGCCATCACCGCCGTGCCGAGCGCCCACAAGGTAGCCACGCGGTTGGGATGATTGCGACGACGCTTGTTGACCATGTTGAACGCGAATACTGCCATCATGAAGAACGGGATCGGCTCAAGGGCGGAGAAGATCGACCCCAGCCACTGCCAGTACTCCGGGGTACCGATCCAGTAGAAGTGATGGCCGGTACCAATAATGCCGGTGATCAAGGTCATGGCGATGATCACATAGAGCCACTTCTCAATCACCTCGCGGTCAACGCCGGTCACCTTGATCAGGACGAAGGCGAGAATCGAGCCGAGGATCAGCTCCCACACCCCTTCCACCCACAGATGCACGGTCCACCACCAGAAGTACTTGTCCAATACCACGTTGGTCGGATTGTAGAAGGAGAAGAGGAAGAATACCGCCAACCCCACCAACCCCAGCAGCAACACAAGATTGACCACCGTCTTGCGTCCCTTCAGTACCGTCATCCCGATGTTGAACAGGAAGGCGAGGGCTACTACCACGATGCCCAGCTTGGTGATGGTCGGTTGCTCCAGGAACTCGCGCCCCATGGTGGGCAGCAGACTGTTGCCGGTCAGCTTGGCCAATCCCGAATAGGGCACCAGCAGATAGCCTGCGACCGTCAAGCCTGCCGCCACCAAAAATACCCAGAACATCAGCTTCGCGAGCCACGGACTGTGCAATTCGGTCTCCGACTCCTCCGGCACCAGGTAGTAGGCCGCCCCCATGAAACCGAACAACAGCCAGACGATGAGCGTATTGGTGTGCACCATGCGCGCCACATTGAACGGGATCTCTGGAAAGAGAAAATCACCGATCACATACTGCAGACCGATAATCAAACCGAAGGTGATCTGCGCGACAAACAGCACGATCGCCGCTACAAAGTAGGGCTTGGCAACCGCTTGTGATTGATATTTCATGGCTGGTCCCCCCTTAACCTTGGACGTTTGGCGGCCACTTGGCCGAGTTTATTTCTGAAACATATTTGAGGAACTGTGCCAGCGCCTCCAGTTCCTCTTCATTGAAATTGAACTGCGGCATGCTTCTACGATTCTCTACCCCCTGCACCGGCCGGCTCTTGATGAAAACTTTGATGGCCTCGGTGGAGTTGCCATAGCGGGTGTAGACATTACCCAGCTCGGGGGCGAAATAGGCCCCCTCACCGAGCAAGGTGTGACAACCGATGCAGTTGTTCTCCTCCCAGAGCATCTTGCCATGCGCGATCGTCGGTCCCAGGTCGCTGGACAGCGCTGCGCGGTTGTCACGCATTGGCAGTTGTCCCATGGAATCGAAGGTCAGTGCCAGGAAGAGCAGGAAAAAGAATACTGATCCCCCATAAAAGATGTTTCTTGCCATTGCTTTTGTGAATGCTTGCGCCATTTTCTCCCTCTCCTCTCTGCAAACCCGAAGACCCATGGCGATTAGATATCAACGGCGCGCAGAACCACCTTGATCTTTGTCAAATGGCTCGGGGTGCGGTGAATAAGGAAATTACAAAAGCAACTCTCTAGCGAGGTAGCAAGAGGGCCAGTAACAGCGTTGTTAGCGCCAACAGGATGAAGAAGATGACAAATCGTTTTCGCGCACCGAAACGGTAGCCGCGCTTCTGGAAATGGGATACACCACCACACCGCGGGCAGTTGGCAACATCATCGTTGATGATCGCACCGCAATAGAGGCAGCTTATAACGCCCATCTTCTCTCACCCGAAATCGGCACCGGTCTCGATTTATATTAATACCATTTAGATACAAGTTTTGGTATAACAGGCTCAATAGTGTAGAGGAGCGAACTATGCGCGACCTATTACGCAACACCTATCTCTTTTCAAAGCTCGATGAACAGCAACTTGGTCGCGTGGTCGACTTGTCACGCAAACGCGTACTTGTGGAAGGTGAGCGGCTCTTCGAGGCCGGCGATCAAGCGACCCATTTCTACTTGATCACCGCTGGCCATATCAAGCTGACGCGCCTGGCACCGAATGGTAACGAGAAGGTGATTGAGCTTGTCGGCGCCGGCCATACCTTCGCCGAGGCCTTGATGTTCGCCGATGCGCCCACCTATCCGGTCAGTGCCACGGCGATCGAACGCAGCGATTTGCTGGCCTTCGACAACAAGGCATTTATCGCCCTGCTGCGGGAATCGGTCGATACCTGCTTCCGTATGATGAGCGATATGAGTCAGCGGCTGCGGCGCATGATCAAGGAGATCGATGACCTGACTCTGCAGACGGCCATCGGACGGGTGGCCGGCTTCCTCTGTGCAAAGCATGCCCTGGAAAAACAGGGTTGCATTGAATTCGATCTGGATACGCCGAAAGGGATCATCGCTTCACGGCTGTCGGTCAAACCGGAAACCTTTTCGCGCATTCTCGGCACCTTCTCCAGCCAGG
>DASWUD010000140.1:0-7261 GCA_036401755.1 Gammaproteobacteria bacterium | reverse complement strand
TGCCAGGATTCGAACCTGGGTATGCCGGAATCAAAATCCGGTGCCTTACCGCTTGGCGACACCCCAAAAATCAGTCTTTGAACCACTGTGTCTCGGTACTGGATGCTCTGGCATCGGCAAGCCGTTCCAGAAGCGGCGAGCGGTTGCATCCGCGGGCCACAAAGCCGTGCCACCCTGTGGGGCGCGCGGCGAAAACCTGGCGGGCGCGCGCTTCGGTATCGAACGCGGCGAAGACACAGGCACCGGTGCCGGTCATGCGCGCATTGCCGTGCTGGCCGAGCCAGTCGAGCGCTGCGGCCACCGCCGGATAGCGGTTTCTCACCACCGGTTCGCAGACGTTACCGGCTTCCCCCGCAAGAAAGGCGCGTATTGTGATGGGTGGGCTATTCCGTGTCAATTCAGGCGCGCCGAATATCTCGGCCGTTGAAACACTTACCGGCGGGATCAGCACCACGAACCAAGGCTCGGTGAGTTCCACCGGGGTGAACTTTTCACCGACCCCCTCCGCCCAGGTGGCGCGACCATGAACAAAGACCGGCACGTCGGCGCCGAGGCGCAGGCCGAGGGCGGCCAGCTGCTCCTCGGTGAGGCCGGTGCGCCACAGGTGGTTGAGAGCCACCAGTACCGTGGCCGCATCGGAACTGCCGCCGCCAAGGCCGCCCCCCATGGGCAGCCGCTTGGCGACGTGGAGATCGGCGCCCAGCTGAGTGCCGCTTGCCTGCTGCAGCAACCAGGCGGCACGCACCACCAGATCCTGCTCTTCGGGAACGCCGGGCAGCTCGTGGAGCCGACGGATGGCGCCGTCACTGCGTACGGTGAAATGGATCTCGTCGCTGTAATCGAGAAACTGGAATACCGTCTGCAGCAGGTGGTAGCCATCGGCGCGGCGGCCGGTGATGTGCAGGAACAGGTTGAGCTTGGCCGGGGCCGGCCAGGGGCGATCAGCGGGTGAGCTCATCAGCGAGTTCCCAGCGCTTGATCACCAGGCGCACTTGCGCTTTATGGTTGGAGACGAACAGACGGGCGGGCAGCTCGGTGGTGCCATGCATTGTATAGTCGAGGAACTCTACCTCCCAGCCGGCTTGCTTGAGGCGCTGCAGGCGACCGAACTCGTCGAGGACCGTTCCCGCCTCGCCGGGGGCGGCCAACCCCAGTACCCAGTAACGCAGCGCACTTACCGGCACGCGCCAGCCTGTTTCGGAGAAGATGAGCGCGTCCGGGTCGGCGGCAATGGCGCTGTTGCCTTCGCTGGTACGCAGCTCTACCTGCTGCTGGTCGCCCTGCAGCTGGAGGCTCCCCTGGCCAAGCGGTGCAACCAGTTGCATGCGATAGTGCTCGTGCTCCTGGCGCCAGATGAGCGTGGCGTTCCAGCCCTCGTCGTCGCTCTGAATCGCCAGGCGGCCGGTGAGTTGCCAGCGTTGTAGCGTTTTGAGCTGTGCCTGTCGCTCCTGCCAGGCCAGTTCACGCGAGCCGACGGGTTGGCGCGGCGGCTCCATGGCGCAGCCGGCCAGCAGCAGTGCCAGCAACAGGGGGAGGAGCCGAATCATTGGGCGAAGCGTTCGATCGTTTGGCGCAGGACCTTATGCTCGGGCCACTGCTTGAGGGCCGCATCCCAGATCCGGCGTGCCTCATTCTGCTGGCCTGAGACCCATAACACCTCACCGAGATGGGCGGCGAGCTCTGGGTCCTGCTGTTTGGCGAAGGCCTGCTTCAGGTAGCGTATCGATTCGTCGTAACGCCCCTGCCGATAGAGTACCCACCCCATGCTGTCGAGGATGGCGGCATCGTCGGGTGAGAGTCGCAACGCCTTTTCGACCAGCTGGTAGGCCTCTGCGTAGCGATTGGTGCGATCGGCCAGGGTGTAGCCCAGTGCATTGAGCGCCTGGGCGTCATCGGGATTTTGGCGGAGGATGGCGCGTAGATCCGCTTCGAGGATATCGAGCCGGTCGATCCGCTCGGCCATCATGGCCCGCGCATAGAGCAGCTCCGGATTGTCGGGGAAGAGGGCGAGGGCGTCGTCGTAGACCACCATCGCCTCATCATAGCGTTCGGCCTGACGCAGCAGTTCACCCTCCATCAACCACACGCGGATCGCATCCGCAGCGTTGTCGGGCCTGATGTTGTGCAGATAGTTGCGTCCCTGGTCGATGCCATCGCGCTTGGCTACCAGCATGGCAGCACGCAGGCGCGCATCCAGCACATTATCGCCATCGCTCACCGCCTCGTAGTAAGCAATGGCCTTGTCGGTATCGCCGCGGGTTTCGGCGATCTGGGCCAGGGCGTAATTGGCTTCCGCCTCGCGTTGGCCGAGGCTGAGCAGGCGCAAGAACTGTTTTTCCCCATCCGCGAGATCGTTGGCCTGGAGCGCGAGCAGCCCCAGTGCGTAGATGACATCGGGATCATTGGGGGCCTTGCGATCGACGATGCGAAACTCGTTACGTGCCTCATCGAGACGCCGATCATCGATGAGCATGCGCGCATAGACGGTGCGCAGCTGGGTGTTATCCGGCACCTCGTTCACTGCGCTGCGCAGGGTGGTGATCGCCTCCTCTTTGCGGTTCGTGGCATGCAGCAGGCGCGCCTTGGTGATCAGGGCCTGCAAATGGTGCGGGTCGATGCGCAGTACCTGATCGAGCCGCGCGAGTGCCTGCTCCGGCTGCTCCAGCTGTGCAGCCAGAGAGGCGGCAGCAAAGAGCGGCTCGGCCTCGTGGCTGTGGGGGCGGACCAGCTCGTCCATCAGTGCCAGCGCCTGCTTTTTGTCACTGGCGCGGCCGAGCAGATTGGCTGCAATCAAGTAGCCGTGAGCCCCCCCCTGCTTGGCCGGGGCCTGGATGATGCGCTCCAGATGGGGGCGCGCCTCGGCGAGCCGGTTTTCACTGATGAGAACGGCGGCCAGCGCCTGATCGGCTTCGCGATCTTCTGGCGCCAGAGTTTGCCAGAGGGCGGCGGCGCGCGTTGCCAGCGCAGCCTCATTACCGTACATGGCGACGCGCGTAGCGTGCTTGGCCAGACGTGGGTCACGGGTCTCTTCGGCGGCATACAGGTATTGCTCGGCGGACAGGCGCAGTACCCCCGCTTGTTCGGCGAACTCTGCCACCAGCAGGCGATAGAGCAGCGGCGTGGTGAGCTCTATCTTCGGGAGCGGCCCGGTAACAGCATCCTCATCGGGAGATTGTTCGACGGCCTCCTGCGGGAGAGCGGGTTCCTCGCTGGCGGGGCGGGAGGCGAGCTGGGTGCAGCCGCTGCCGAGACTGACCGACGCCAGCAGCAGCAACCAGAGGGCTTTGTTGGGGTTTTGCACGCAAGGATTCCTGATGACGGCAGGCAAAAATCAACTATACCCGAGTTTTGCACTTTTTTCCCTGAGGCGTGCGCCCCTTGCTATGAGAGGGGTCGGTAACGCAGAATTATCGGTTCGATTCATCAGGGCAATTCGACAGCGCAGGCCGCATGGGTATTTTCGCGTTAGGCATCAATCACAAGACCGCTCCGGTGGCGATCCGCGAGAAGGTCGCCTTTGCGCCAGAGCGGCTTCCCGAGGCGCTGCGCGAGCTGACGGCCCAGCACCATGTGACCGAGGCCGCCATTCTCTCCACCTGTAACCGCACCGAGATCTACTGCGGTGTAGAGGGGGAGGATAGCCGGATGGTGCTGGACTGGTTCAGCCATTTCCACAAGCTCAATGCCAGCGATATCGAACCCTATTTCTACGCACACCCTGATCGCCAGGCGGTGCGCCACATGCTGCGCGTGGCGAGCGGCCTTGACTCGCTGGTGCTCGGCGAGCCCCAGATCCTCGGCCAGATGAAGCAGGCCTTCACCGCTGCCCATGAGGCGGGTACCGTAGGCCAACTGCTTAACCGGCTCTTCCAGCACACCTTTTCGGTGGCCAAGCAGGTGCGCACCGACACCGCCATCGGCGCCAGCCCGGTCTCGGTGGCCTTCGCTGCGGTGAGCCTCGCCAAGCAGATCTTCAGCGACATGAGTCGCCACACCGCGCTGCTCATCGGCGCCGGCGAGACCATCGAGCTGGTGGCGCGCCATCTCCACGAGACCGGCATCGGCCGCATTATCGTCGCTAACCGTACCTTCGAACGCGCGCACAATCTCGCCAGCGAGTTTGGCGGCTACGCCATTTCATTGCCGGAGATCCCGTCCCATCTGGCGGAGGCTGACATCGTCATCTCCTCCACCGCCAGCCCGCTGCCCATCCTCGGCAAGGGGGCGGTCGAGTCGGCCATCAAGGCGCGCAAGCGCCGGCCAATCTTGATGGTCGATATCGCCGTGCCGCGCGACATCGAGGCCGAGGTGCGTGACCTGGAGGATGTCTACCTCTACACCGTCGATGATCTCCAGGCGATCATCGATGAGGGGTTGCGCTCGCGCCAGGAGGCGGCGCTGCAGGCCGAGGAGATCATTGATGTACAGGTGACCCACTTCATGGGGTGGCTCAAATCTCTCGAATCAGTCGACCTGATTCGCCGCTACCGCGACAGCGTCGAACAACAGCGCGATCAGGCCGTGGAGGCGGCGTTGCGTCAGTTGCAGCTGGGCCGTGCCCCCGATGAGGTGCTGCGCGAGCTGGGCCGCCAGCTTGGCAACAAGTTGATGCATGCCCCCTGCAGCCAGATGAAGCAGGCAGGCTACGACGGGCGCATCGAACTGCTCGACGCCGCGCGCGAACTCTTCAATCTCAAGACCCCGGAAAACTGACCTCCGTGAAGCCCTCGATTCGCAGCAAGCTCGAAACCCTCGCCGAGCGGCTGCAGGAACTCAGTGCCCTGCTCGCCGAACCCGATGTGGTGACCAACCAGGAGCGTTTTCGCGCCCTCTCCATGGAGTACGCCCAGCTCGAGCCGGTGGTGAAATGTTTCAGCGACTATCGCAAGACCCTTGATGACCTCGCCACCGCCGAGGAGATGCTCGGCGAGGGCGACGCTGAACTGAAGGCGATGGCGGAAGAGGAGCTGAAGAGCGCCAAGCAGCGCCGCGAAGCGCAGGAGCTGGAGCTGCAGAAGCTGCTGCTGCCCAAGGACCCCAACGACAACAAGAACATCTTCCTCGAAGTGCGCGCCGGTACCGGTGGTGACGAGGCGGCGATCTTCGCCGGCGATCTGTTCCGCATGTATTCACGCTATGCCGAAAAGCGCCGCTGGCAGGTGGAGATCATCAGCGCCAGCGAAGGAGAGCATGGCGGTTATAAAGAGGTGATCGCCCGCGTCGAAGGGCAGGGCGCCTACTCGCGCCTCAAGTTCGAGTCGGGTGCCCATCGCGTGCAGCGCGTGCCCGAGACCGAGGCGCAGGGGCGCATCCACACCTCTGCCTGTACCGTGGCGATCCTGCCCGAGACCGACGAGGTGGAGGCGGCCGACATCAATCCCGCCGACCTCAAGGTCGATACCTTTCGCGCCTCCGGTGCCGGCGGCCAGCACGTCAACAAGACCGACTCGGCGATCCGCATTACCCATATTCCCACCGGCATCGTAGTGGAGTGCCAGGACGAGCGTTCGCAGCACAAGAACCGCGCCCGCGCCATGTCGCTGTTGCAGGCGAAGATCTACAACGCCGAGCTGGAGAAGCAGCAGGCGGCTGTTTCCGAAGCGCGTCGTTTGCAGGTGGGCACCGGCGATCGTTCCGAGCGCATCCGCACCTACAACTTCCCCCAGGGGCGCCTCACCGATCACCGCATCAATCTCACCCTCTACAAGCTTGAAGCGATCATGCAGGGTGACCTCGATGAGGTGATCGAACCGCTCATCAACGAATACCAGGCCGAGCAATTGGCGGCATTGAGTGCCGAGTGACGGTCGCCGACGCCCTCCGTAGCGCCGCCGCGCAATTCACCAGCGACAGTGCGCGCCTTGATGCCGAATTGTTGTTGTGTCATCTACTGGGGGTGAATCGCAGCTGGCTCTATGCCTGGCCCGACAAGGCTCTGACCCCAGCACAGCAACAGCGCTTCGACGTGTTGGTCGCGCGCCGCACCGCCGGCGAGCCCGTCGCCCATATCCTGGGCGAGCGTGAATTTTGGTCGCTCAAGCTCACGGTTACCCCCGATACACTGATTCCCCGCCCCGACACCGAACTGCTGGTGGAGCAGGCACTGCGGCTGCTGCCCGAGCATACTGCCCTGAGGGTCGCCGACCTGGGCACGGGCAGTGGCGCCATCGCCCTGGCCATCGCCCGGGAGCGCCCGCATTGCAGGGTGGTGGCGACCGATCGTTCCGAGGCGGCACTGGCGGTGGCGCAGGCCAATGCCGTATGCAACCAGATCGGCAACGTGGAGTTCCGCCAGGGGCGGTGGTGCGAGGCGCTGGGTGATGAGCTGTTCGACCTCATCGTCGCCAACCCACCCTACATAGCGGCGGATGATCCCCATCTGGCCCAAGGCGACGTGCGCTTCGAACCGCGTGCGGCACTGGTCGCGGGCCACGATGGGCTCGACGATATCCGCCAAATCGCCCATGAGGCGAGAGACCACCTTCACAATCGCGGCTGGCTGTTGCTGGAGCATGGTTACCTGCAAGGAGGGTGGGTCGCAGAGATTTTGCAGAAAAATGGATATGAAAATATTACAACCTGGCGCGATTTGTCTGGAAATGAGCGTGTGACGGGCGGCCGGGTCGGGGGTTGATAATTTGCGGTGTGACGCTAGGATGAACTGATGGACCGTGAATCCGATAGCCTCATCAAACACCGCGAAATCCGCTTTTGCCCACTCCATCAGGACCAGGCGCAGGCCCACTCCGCCTGTCTGCTGCTGGCCGATCTTGAGGGGGTGCACCGCGCGGTGCCCCTTGATCCCCTGGTGATGCAGATCAGTTATGACGTCAGTCGGCTGACCCTCAATATTCTTGAGGAGGCATTGGATGAGTTGGGGTATCACCTTGACAACAGTCTGATGATGAAACTCAAGCGCGCCCTCTACTACTACACCGAAGAGACGCAACGGGCCAACCTCGGCCTGGATGGTAACACCGCTCCACGCAACGTGAAGGTGTTTGTGCAACGTTACATCAAGCGGCGCCACGGTTGCCGCGATGAGCGCCCCGAGCACTGGCGCAACTACCTGTAGGGCTCTCTGCCGTTTCCTCTCGTCCGAGTAGATGTTGCTTAGCCGTTAGCTCGATTGTGTAGTTGGTCGCGCAATGTTGACGAAGCGAGGTAGGTGATATCGAGGATCGGTACAGCCTCCCCCTCGTGGCGGAAGCAGGAGCGGGCGAGCGGGCGCAGCAACGAATCATCGTAGCTGGGGGGAAGT
>DASWUD010000139.1:0-2555 GCA_036401755.1 Gammaproteobacteria bacterium | reverse complement strand
GAAGAGGTATCCGATATCGTGCGGCCCCGGCGATGCTTCCGGGTGGCCCTGGAAACAGAAGGCGGGACGGTCGGTGCGGGCCAGGCCCTGCAGCGTGCCATCGAACAGGCTCACGTGCGTGGCGCGCAGGTTCGCCGGCAGTGTCTTCTCGTCCACCGCGAAGCCGTGGTTCTGGCTGGTGATGCTGACGCGGCCGGTGTCGAGGTCCTTCACCGGGTGGTTGGCGCCGTGGTGGCCGAACTTCATCTTGAAGGTCTTCGCCCCGGAGGCCAGCGCCATGATCTGGTGGCCCAGGCAGATGCCGAAGGTGGGATAGCCGTCCTCGATGAGCTCGCGGGTGGCGCTGATCGCGTAGTCGCAGGGCTCCGGGTCGCCCGGGCCGTTGGACAGGAACACGCCGTCCGGCTTGAGCTTCCTCACTTCGGCCGCCGGCGTCCTCGCCGGCACCACGGTGACCTTGCAGCCGCGCTCGGCCAGCATGCGCAGGATGTTCTTCTTCACCCCGTAGTCGAACGCGACCACGTGGTACTTCGGGTTCTCCAGGTGGCCGTAGCCGGTGCCCAGGTGCCACTCGGTCTGGTCCCAGTCGTAGGGCTGGCCGACCGTCACTTCCCTGGCGAGGTCGAGGCCGGCCATCGACTTCTCGGCGCGGGCCTTCGCCACGGCCTGGTCGATCACGGCAGGCGTGACTTCCTCGCCCTGCTTCAGCGCCACGATGCAGCCGTTCTGCGCGCCCTTGGTGCGCAGGATGCGGGTGAGCTTGCGCGTGTCGATGTCGGCGATGCCAACCACCTTGTGGCGGCGCAGGTAGGCATCCAATGGCATGGTGCTGCGCCAGTTGCTGCACAGGCGCGGCAGGTCACGGATCACCAATCCGCTCACATAGACCCTGGAGGACTCTTCATCCTCGGGATTGGTACCGACGCTCCCGATGTGCGGATAGGTCAGGGTGACGATCTGCTTGGCGTAGGAGGGATCGGTGATGACCTCCTGATATCCGGTGATGGCGGTGTTGAACACCACCTCGCCGACGGTCAGCCCTTCAATGCCGATGGATTGTCCCCAGAACAGGGTGCCATCTGCCAGGGCCAGCAAGGCCGGTTGCCGCAAGGTAACCTCCAGTTTTTAGGTGCGCGAAAACAGGACGGCTCCCGGGGGATCGTCCTGTACAGATTCAGAAGCGTTTGATACGGCACCGAGGAGGGTGCCAGACATCAGTCAGGTTGGACGATCATGTTAGCGCAACGCACCCTGACTTGTCCACGGAAAAGATGGACTCTTGTATTCTTTTCGCGATTAAAGGGTATGAAATTCATACCCTTATGCACAAGTGTGAGTCAGCCTTTGAGGCCCAGCACATCCTGCATGTCGTACTGCCCCTGGTCATGGTCGGCAAGCCAGAGGGCGGCCCGTACCGCGCCTTTGGCAAAGGTCATGCGGCTAGAGGCCTTGTGGGTGATCTCAATGCGCTCGCCGATATCGGCGAACATCACCGTATGATCGCCAACGATGTCGCCAGCGCGGATCGTCTCGAAGCCGATGGTCTTGCGCTCGCGCTCGCCGGTGTTGCCCTCGCGACCGTAAACGGCGCACTCCTTCAGATCACGCCCCAGCGCGGCGGCCACCACCTCGCCCATGCGCAGCGCGGTGCCGGAGGGGGCATCAATCTTGTGGCGGTGGTGCGCCTCGATGATCTCGATATCGACCGTGTCGCCCAGCACCCGCGCCGCCATGTCGAGCAGCTTGAGGCAGAGGTTGACGCCAACGCTCATGTTGGGGGCGAAGACCAGGGCGATGTCGCGCCCCGCCTCGGCGATCGCCTGGCGCTGCGCCTCGGAAAAACCGGTGGTGCCGATCACCATCTTCTTGCCCGCCTTGCGGCAGACCTTCAGATTGGCTTCAGTCACCTCGGGACGGGTAAAGTCGATGAGCAGGTCAAAATCGCTCAATACCGTTTCAAGACAATCGGCCACCTTCACACCAAGAGTGCCGACGCCGGCCAGCTCACCGGCGTCGACGCCGATCACGCTGCTGCCCGGCCGCTCGATCGCGGCACCGAGCACCACCCCCTCTGCCTGTTGGCACGCCTCGATAAGCGCCCGCCCCATACGCCCGCCGGCGCCGGTCACTGCCACTCTGATCATCACTGCATCCTGAAAAATGTTTGTTAATGCTTATTAGGGTATCTCTAAAAATTCGATCAAGGCGATGATGGCAAGGCGGAAATATGCGAAAAAGCGGAGTTTACACGTAGTAAATGAGCATTTTGAGCATATTTCCAACGCAGCCAGCGCGCCTTCAGCGAATTTTTAGAGATACCCTACCAGCTGACGTAGGCGTAGCCCTGCTCTTGCAACTCCATCAGATCGGCCGCGCCCACCTCCACTACCTTGGCGAAGGGAAGCAGATCGTCCTGGGTCCAGCCGAGGCTCTGCATGGTATTGCCGCAGGCATGAAACTCCACACCATACTGCACCAGGCTGGCGACCCGCTGGCTTATCTCCTTGCTCACCGGCCGTTTGGGTGACTTGGCCAAGATATGGATACCGGGACCG
>DASWUD010000138.1:0-3789 GCA_036401755.1 Gammaproteobacteria bacterium | reverse complement strand
TAAATGAACTGCTCATGATCCCCTCACCCCAACCCTCTCCCTGTGGGAGAGGGTGCTAGAGCTAGCGTAGCTTTCTCCGATGCTCCACTACCGGGCCGATGATATGTCCCGGTCTTGAAGAGTCCACGACCAGGGTTGGGTAAGCGTCATTCGTGGGGGCAAGCTCGAAAACGGGATTTCCATTAGCATCTTCGCCCCTATCCCGGTAGCGGCGCAGGATCGCTGGTTTGTTGTTGAAATTGGCTGCCACAATGTCACCGGGCCTAATACTTTCAGCCGGGTCGATAATAACAATGTCACCCTGTCTGAAGCTTGGAAGCATGGAGTCACCGATAACTAGCAGCGCAAAAGCTCGCAGACTTAGCCGATGCGCCAGGTCAAAATCTAGCCCTACAGTCTCCAAGTGATCAGCGCTTGTGTAATTTTCCGCAATTTCAGGAGCATACCCAGCCTGCTCGCAGGAAAGAACTGGCACTCTGCGGTGATTGAAGTTTGATTCCGTTATAGGGCGCTTTGGCTCTCTACCTGCAAGTATCCACTCCACCGACACAACCAATACATCTGATGCCTTGACTGCTTTTGCGGGAGGGAATCCACGCTTTTTCCAAGCGCTAAATGTCTGCTGAAGCTCTCCCATGCGGCGGCAGAATTCGGCTTCGCTCAAATTCTGAACCGATATCTCAGCCAGAATGCGCTCTATCGGGGTCCTCTCCACCATCCAGTCAGAGCACTTTGGCCCTCTACCCGTAAGTATCCAATCCGCAGTCACTCCGAGAACATCCGCTACAGCAGGAACCTTCACTCCTGGAAGCCCACGTTTTTTCCAGTTAGTCAGCGTTTGCTGAGATGCTTCTAGTCTGCGACAAAACTCGGCATCACTTATGTTCTGAACTGCTAGCTCAGCCAAAATACGCTCTATCGGTGTCTTTTCCATGTGCAAAATTTCGTCCTATAGAGGTGCCTTTAAGTCTGATTTATCGGAGCTACATGTCAGCGCTTGCGCAAGCCCAACGGGTCGGCGGGGTCGATACCGTCCTTGAACGGTTTCTTGCGCTCGATGTGAGTGAGCTGGTAGACGGTGCCGATCCAGTTGTTGATGATCGATTCGGCGGAGTCGTGCCAGGTGTTGTCGATCTTTTCGGCGACCAGTGCCTCGGGCATTTCGGGCAGCGCTTGGCCTTTCGCCTTGGCGGCGATCACCAGATCCTTGTATTCGTCGAGGATCGCTTCGTTCTGCCTCGTGAAATAATTTTCCACGAAGGGCGGATAGTCGTCGCGCTCACCTGCGTAGAAACGCCCCACCTCGCGCTTGTACTCCTTGAGCAGCGAGATCACGTCGTATTCGGGGTGGCCCTGGAAGAAGACCAGGCGGAACAGGTCGGGGCTCACCGCCAGATGCACGCCGGCGACGTCGCTCTCCACCAGCACGCGGCAGCCCGCCGCCTCGAACTGGCTGCGGTCGATCTGGTTGAAGCGCGAGTGGGGCACATCGAAGCGGGTATTGGCGCCGGTCACCAGCGGATGGGTGCGATCCAAAGCACGGTGTGAATAGACGCCCCAGCGCTTGAAGCCGAGCGGGTGGCGCTTCTGGCCGTAACGAAACTCCATCACCGCATGGGTGGTGAGGCAGGAGCAGAGGGTCGAGGTGACATTGGCGTAGGCCCAGTCGATCACCTCGATGAGCGGCTGCCAGAAGGGCTGGTGCGACAGCTCGTGGCCGTGCACATTGGCGCCGGTGATGATGAGCGCGTCGAGCCCCTGCTCCTTCACCTGCTCGAAGCTTTCGTAATACTTGTCCACATGCTCCTGCCCCTTGGCGCTGCGCTTCAGCGCCTTGAGGGTGAAGGGGTGCATGTAGAACTGGGCGATCTGGTTGCTCTCGCCGATGAGGCGGAAGAACTGCCGCTCGGTCGCCTCCAGCGCCGCGTCGGGCATCATGTTGAGCAGTCCCACGTGCAGCTCGCGGATATCCTGCTGCGTGGCGTAGTCACGCGGCAGCACGCTCTGCCCCTCCTGCTTCATGCGGGCAAAGGTGGGTAAACCAGTATGGGCGACCAGAGGCATGGCGTTCTCCTGAAAATCAGCCGCGGCGTTCGATGGCGCGCTCCACCAGTGCGAGGAAATCGTCCTCGCTCTGCACCTGGGCGAGCTCATCGGTGGTGATGGTGTAACCGTATTCTTTGGCAATCGCTTCATAGCGCGGGATGCGCGCATAAAAAAGGTGCGGGAAGACCCAGCGCACGAAATCGTTCGGATCGATCTGCGCCACGTAGTCGAGCTGGCGCTCGCCCATGTAGCTCGCCAGCTTCTCGTCGAGGAAGGCATCGCGGTAGTAGAGCGGCTTGGGATCGGCCACCGCGCGCGCGATGAGCGCCTTCTCATCCTTCTCGCTCGCCTTGATGTAGAGGAACAGCGTGTGGTCGTCGAGGATGCGCAGGATCTCCGGCTCGTCGAGCTCGCACAGCGAACCGCCCGCATCGTTGATGAAGTGCTTATAACCATAGATGGTCTGTGCCTTCTGGATGAACTCCGGCACGTCGCGGAAGGCGGCCAGCTCTGCATCGCGATGCAGATGCTGGCGGCGCTTGAACTCCTTGAGCGACAGCCCCTCCTGCTCCGGGTTGCCCACCTTGCCCATGAAGGTGGAGACCGGCTTCAAGTGATCAACGGTGATGTTGTTGCGGATGAAGATCGAGTCGGACTGCAGCAGGTCGCGCAGGAACGGCACCTGCATCGCCTGCACCTTGATGTTGTCGAGGATCGCCTCGTCCAGGTAGCGCGTGCCGATGCGGTAGTCGGCCGAGTAGTGAAACCAGTTGCCGCGCCGCAGCAAGTTGGAGATGCGCGTCTTGCCGACCCCGGACATCCCCAGCAGGGTAATGCGCTTGTGGCTCCAGTCACGGAACTCGCGGGCGGTCAGCTTCACGTCACAACTCCTGAAAATAGCGGTGGCGGCATTGTACCCCAGTGGCGGTGTGGCTTGCTAAGATGTCCGGTATTAGCACACAGACGAGCGCCCCTCTCCCACAGGGATTCATGCCCGTAGGGGAGAGGGGATCTGCACCTCATCCTTCTCTACCAATGCAGAATATTGCAGGAAGCTTTCTATAGGGTGGGAAGCACCGCTATTGCTCCCCTCTCCCTGGCCCTCTCCCGCAGGGAGAGGGGACTTAATCTCAACATCGACGAGACTCAACATAGACGAAACCCTATTAAAGGTTCCGGCCAGTCAAACCCCAGAAACCTATGAGCAAGAACCTCACCTCCCCCCTGCGCGGCCGCGGCGCCCTCGGTAATCCCGATAACCGTTATGCCGCATGGCAGAGCGAAGCCTTGGATGATGGCTGGGGTTCGCTCGACCAGCCGGTGGAGCCGCTGCGCACCACCCTGACGCGCGACACCAGCCGCACCATCATCACCTACAACGACTCGCCCGATGTGGGCTTCGACCGCTCCATCAACCCCTATCGCGGCTGCGAGCACGGCTGCATCTACTGCTTCGCCCGCCCCACCCACGCCTACCTGAGCCTCTCGCCGGGGCTCGACTTCGAAACCCGGCTCTTCTACAAACCCGACGCCGCCACCCTGCTGCGCCACGAGCTGGAGAAGAAGAGCTACCAACCCCAACCGCTGATGCTGGGGATCAACACCGATGCCTACCAACCGGTGGAGCGCCAGCTCGGCATCACCCGCCAGGTACTGGAGGTACTGCAGGAGTATCGCCACCCGCTTGGCATCGTCACCAAGTCGGCCTTGATCGAGCGTGATATCGACATCCTGGCCGAGATG
>DASWUD010000137.1:0-4764 GCA_036401755.1 Gammaproteobacteria bacterium | reverse complement strand
AAGACCTGTGCGGTCTGTCATGGTGACGCAGGTAACGGTGGCACGTGGACCAGCGGCATGGCACTCAAGCCGCGCGACTTTACCACTACGCCGCCAAGCGCCCTGAGCCGCGCCACCATGATCGACGTGGTCACCAAGGGTCGCCCCGGTACACCGATGGTCTCCTACGCCAGCCAGTTGCAAAAACAGGATATCGAGGCGGTGGTGGACTATGTGCGTGCCACCTTCATGCAGGCACCACCAGAGATCAGCGGTCTCTCCGGCACCTATGCCCACGGTACACCGCCTGCTCCTGCCGTGGTCACACCACAGCTCGACATGAAGGCCCCTTTCGCCAATGGCCTCAAGGGCGATCCCAAACGCGGCGGCGACTTCTACATGCACAACTGTCTCACCTGTCACGGTGCCGGCGGTCAGGGTGATGGACCGCGTGCCTACTTCATCAACCCCAAGCCGGCCAACTTCCACCTACCGCAGTACCGCGAACGCCTCAACCGCCCCGCCCTCTACGCGGCCATCCGCGACGGCAAGCAAGCCAGCGAGATGCCGGCCTGGGGCAAGGTGCTGACACCACAACAACTCGCCGATGTCGGTGAGTTCGTCTTCCAAAGCTTCATCGCACCGCAGGCCAGCACCAAAAAAAAGTCCTGAACGGCTCGGCCGCCCATGAGCGCGGCCGTGCCCTGTGGAACTTCCGCTGCTACGTCTGCCACGGCTACTCGGGCGACGGCCGCACCCTCGCCGCCACCTACATGGTGCCACCACCGCGCGACTTCACCCGCGCCGACCCCGCCACGCTGACGCGCGACGCGATGCTGCGTATCGTCAGCGACGGCAAGGCCGGCACCGGCATGCAGGGGTTTAGCGGCACCCTGAGCGCGGAGGAGATCGGGCTGGTGGTCGATTTTGCGCGCACGGAGTTCATGAGCACGCGCGCCCCCAACACCCGCTACCACACCGCAGCAAACGGCTGGCCCGATCACCAGCGTTACCGCGACGCCTTCCCCTTCGCCACCGGCACACTCGCCACCGACACCCCGCCCGAACAGCTCACTGCCGCCCAGCAGCGTGGCCTGCGCCTCTACTTCAGCAGCTGCGTCAGCTGCCACGACCAAGGGCGCGTCAGTGAGCCCGGTGCGCCGTGGGCGGCGCAGGCGGTCTCCTATCCGCGCCGCCACTACTCGCACCGCGACGAGCACACTGTCGACGCCACCAGCGGCGCCACCCCCTACGCTATCCACGATATCGCGCCACAGCTCGTCAACCTCACCCCGCTGGAACAACGCGGCGAGACGCTGTTTCAGCACAACTGCGCCTTCTGCCACGGCGCCGACGGCACCGGCAAGAACTGGATCGGCACCTTCCTGGAACCCCATCCACGTGATCTCACCTCGCCCGAATTCATGACAACGATGACAAAGCGTCGGCTACGCCAGGTGATCCGTACCGGGCTGCCGGGCACCTCCATGCCGGCGTGGCAGAGCGTGCTGAGTGATGAGGAGATCGAGGCGCTGATCGCCTATGTGGGACGTGCCTTACATCCGCTGGCGAAGGAGTGAGGGGCAGTGCGGAATGGTCGCAACACCGATAAGTGTCGAGGTTTGTCGGCCTATTTTTCGGTTCTGCGGATTAACGGGAAAGTGTTGTGATTGATTTGGACACCAGGGTAACACCAGCCCGTAGACGCAGCCGAGCATCGCAGTCATTGCAGGGGTAAGTGAGTGCATGTTTGAGCGAGGCATTTTTTTGCCTCGCGAGTTGCACGAACGGCCCTGAAATGGCGAGAAGCACAGGGAACCGCGCAGCGGCAAGTCTTCGGGCGGCCTTCTCTTTGGTTACTTTCTCTTGGCCGCGCAAGAGAAAGTGACCTGCGCGCGGGGCAGCCCCCCGCATCAAATTCAAACCGTCGCGGCAGCGACACGATCATGTCTGAAGCATTGATATTCCCGCTGTACGCTTATCACCTCTCCATTCGGGAGATGGCTGGGGTGAGGGGTTCTAAATGGTATGAATTTGTTGTTTTTCCCCTGTACGTTCATCTTGCCTGAAGGAAAGATGAACATACAGGGGGATGAAAGGTCGTTACTGCGCCAGTGCGACGATGCGCGAGACGCCGCCGTAGCTGCCGATCCAGCGGTTCTGCTTGCCGTCCTCGGCCATGGAGAAGACGTTGTTGGAGAAGAGGCCGTCGGCGGTGGTGTAGGTACGCGCCACCTGGTTGCCCTGGCGATCCCAGTGCACCAGGCCGTCGCTGGTGCCGAACCAGAGCTCGCCCTGCGCGTCGGTGTGCAACATGAAGATGTGGTTGGAGGGGAGCCCCTCCTTGGTGGTGAAGTTGCGCCACTGCTTGCCGTCGAAGCGCGCCAGGCCGCCGCCCCAGGTGCCGCACCAGACGATGCCGTCGGCGTCGACCGCCATGGAGATGATGTAGTTGGGGTTGTAGGCGACGTTGACGTTGTCGAGCCCCTGCTCGCTCTTCTGGCGCGAGTGGTGCGAGGATTGTTTGCCCGGGTCGTTGGCGAACTTGATGTCCGCCTTTACCAGCTCATAGTCGGCGCCGAGGCCATCGCTGTGCTTCCAGTTCTGCCACTTGCCGTCCTTGAAGCGCGCCAGTCCCCCTTCGGTGCCGAGCCACACCTCGCCATCCTTGCCGTTCTCCAGTCCGTAGACCCAATCGTTGGGCAGGCCGCCCTTCGTGTTCTCCACGGTGAAGGTCTCCCACGCCTTGCGGTCGTCGAGCTTGCCGCCACGCACACGGTTGGCGCCCGACCAGGTGGCGATCCAGAGGTCGCCGTTGGGGGTCTCGATCATGTCGTAGACGAAGGCGTCACCCAGCCCCTGCGGCACGTTGTAGTTCTGCCACTGTTTGCTGGCGGGATCGAACAGTGAGAGACCGCCGCCGTAGGTACCGACGGCGATGCGCTGGCCCACCTTGCCCACGTAGAAGACGCCGTTGGAGAGCAGCCCCTTGGTGTTGTCGTAGAGTTCGTAGCCGTCGTTGGTGGTGTCGTAGCGGATCACCCCGCCACTGGTACCGACCCACATCAGCTCGCCGTCGGCGAGGATCGACTTGACGTTGCGGTTGCCGACGCGAAAGTGGGTGAACTTGGCGTTGGGATCGGCGCCGGCCTTGGCCTCACCACCCACCGGCGGATGGCTGGGCGGCACGGCGGGTGAGGTGTTGTCGGAAGCGCTGGCCAGTGGCACGGCGCTCTTGCCGCTCTGCTTGGTGCCGAGGGTATAGGCGCCGGCCAGCAGGCCGGCGACGGCGAGGGCGATCACTGCACCCCCTTTGTAACTGATGTTCACGGGCGACTCCTAGTTGTTATCTGCCAAGGTGGGTGACGCCGCCAAGGGTGCCGACCCACAGGGTGCCGTCGGCGGCGGGGACCAGGGTGTAGACGTGGCTGCCGGCCAATCCCTGGGCAGTGCCGAAGGTCTGCCAATTCTTGCCGTCGTAGCGCGACACCCCCTTGTCGGTGCCGAACCAGTAGGCGCCGTCGGCACTCTGGGTGATGCTGTAGACGATGTTGCCGGCCAGGCCATCCTGGCTGGTGAGGTTGTGCCACTGTTTGCCGTCGAAGCGCGCCGCACCGCCCCCCCAGGTGCCGGCCCACACCTGATCCTGCGGGTCGACGTGGATGGCGAAGACATAGCTCGGGTTGTAGGTGTCACGCCCCTGGGTCATGGTGGAGAGGTCGTGGCGCGAGCGGGTACCAAGGCCGGTATTGGTGCTGACCGGCAGGTTGTCGAGGTTGGCGGCACCGAGGCCATCCTGGTGGTTCCACTCCTGCCAACTCTGGCCGTCATAGAGCGAGACGCCCCCTTCGGTGCCAAACCAGATACGCCCCTTGGAGTCGATGCCGAGGCCGTAGACCCACTCATTGATCAGCTCCTTGACGTAGGTGGTGAATTTTTCACTTTCGACCTCAAGACGATTGGCCCCTGCCCAGGTGCCGATCCAGAGCGTTCCCTGCGGCTCCTCAGCGAAGGAGTAGATCCAGTAGTCGGCCAGGCCGTGCAGCGGGAAGTAGGTCTTCCACTCCCCTTTCTGGTTGAGACGCGACACCCCACCGCCGTTGGTGCCGAACCACTTGTTGCCCTGACTGTCGACAAAGATGGAGAAGACATACTCGTTGGCGAGGCCATCCTGGCGGGTGTAGGTGTGGCGCGGCTCGCCCTTGACGAGGTCGATCTCCAGCACCCCCACCGAGGTGCCGACCCACAGGGTGTTGTTCTTGGGCTCCATCGCCAGCGAGCGCACATAGACCCCCTCGCCGACGTTGAAGGTCTCCAGCACGTGCCACGGTTTTTCAGCAGAGGCAGGCGGAGTGGCCGTTTTTGCGGGCAGCTCTTCCACCTTGTCGTCGCTGCAGCCGATGAGCAGCAAAGCCAGGAGAGGAATGAGGCGCAGCAGAATGAAGGGTGATCGCATAACGGTCTCGCTCTAGAACAGGGTTCGGATGTAGGTGATGGCGTCGGCGAGCTGCTGATCGCTCAGCATCCCCTGGTAGGCGGGCATCATGTTCTTGCCGGTGCGCAGCGTCTCCACCAGCTGCAGGTCGCCCACCAGCAGCCCCTGGCCGCGGGTGAAGTCGGGTACGCCGAGCTGGGTGGGGCGGCCGTCGGCGCCGTGACAGCTGGCGCAGTGCTGCTGATAGACCTCGCGCCCCTTGAAGGGGTCGCCCGCCACGACGGCGCTCGACACCATCAGCAACAGAATCGACACGACGCTTCGCTTCATCATTCCCTCCCCCTACCAGT
>DASWUD010000136.1:0-14433 GCA_036401755.1 Gammaproteobacteria bacterium | reverse complement strand
GAGAGAGAATAGATGACAGTCAGCGATATGACTCTACCTGAACTCAGTGAGTTCACTCCGCTGTTGACGGGTGCCCTCACCAACAACACCCTCGTGCGCCTGCTGCTCACCAAACCATCGGGTGCCGAACCCGAACTGGAGCGCATCGAGGTGCGACCGCTGGTGTTGCGTGGCGTGGCCTCGCTCTCTTTCGTCTACCGCTACAAAACGCGCGATATCACCAAAAACCATCCGGTCGCTGAAGGTGTCGGGCTGCTCGATACCCTTATCGGTCATGCATTCCGAAATATTCATCTCTTCCTGCAGGACGAAGAGATCCAGCTGAGCTTCAGCAAGAAGGGCAAGCCGCTGCTCCACCGCAGCAAGGCGCAGCACGAAGCCAAGGCAGCACCGCACCATGACCGCGAGAAGCAGCGCTTCGTCGAACTGGAGCGGCCGTTTCTCACCGAGCTGGGGGTCACCGATCAGCAGCGCCAGCTGATCCCCGCCATGTCGCGCAAGTGGAAGCAGATCAACAAATTCATCGAAGTGTTCCAGAAGGCGTTCGATGCGACTGAGCTGGCCGCCAACAATAGTGTATCGGTGGTCGACTTCGGCTCCGGCAAGGGCTACCTCACCTTTGCCATCCACGACTTCCTGCGCCACACACGCGGCCTCGCTGCCCAGGTGATGGGGGTGGAGCTGCGCGAGAATCTCACCTCGCTCTGCAACAACGCGGTAAAGAAGCTGCAGCTGCAGGGACTCACCTTCCGCCAGGGCGACGTGCGCCACTTCGCGCCGCAAACCATCGACGTGATGATCGCGCTGCACGCCTGTGACACCGCCACCGACTACGCCATCCACATGGGCATCCGCTCGCAGGCCAGCATCATCATGTGCGCACCGTGCTGTCACAAACAGATCCGCCCGCAGATGCACAACCCGGCGGTGCTGCGCCCGCTGCTGCAGTACGGCGTGCACCAGGGGCAGGAGGCGGAGATGGTGACCGACGCGCTGCGCGCGCTGCTGATGGAGGCCAATGGTTACGATACCCAGATCTTCGAATTCGTCTCGCTGGAGCACACCAGCAAGAACAAGATGATCCTCGGCGTCAAGCGTCGCCAACCGCGCGATGCGGCAGAGACGCTGCGGCAGGTCGAGGCGATCAAGCAGTTCTACGGCATCAAGGAGCAGTGTCTGGAGAGCCTGCTCAATGGCGGTGAAGCGACCTGCCGTGAGGAATCGTGTCCCACGCCCGAGCAGTGACGGCACTGCTGCTGCAACAGGTGCAAACGGGTATCATACGGTCCACACCACACTCTAACGACTGCGCCATGATCGACACGCCACGCTCGCCCAAATTCTGGATCGGCAATGCCATTCTTGCTCTGGCACTGCTGGTGTTGCTCGAGCTCGACTGGGTCTCCCAATATTTGGGGTTCGGTGCCATGGTGTTGTGGCTGGCGCTGGTGGTGGCGGGTGTCTGGCTGTTGATGCTGGACAAGGGCAAGCCACCCACCAATCCCGATTGATTTCATCCGAGGCCGAATAGCCGTGGCCGAGACGGGTTTCAAGGACCACTTTTCCGGAGCCTCGACTGCCTATCAGCGCAACCGTCCCGGCTATCCCGAGTCGCTCTTCCAATTTCTCGCGGCACACGCCCCCGGCCGCCAGCGCGCTTGGGATTGCGCCACCGGCACCGGTCAGGCGGCACAGCTTCTGGCCCGCTATTTCGAGCAGGTGATCGCCACCGACGGCAGCGCGACGCAGATCGCCAGCGCAGTACCCCTTGCCAACATCGACTATCGTGTCGCCACCGCTGAAGCATCGGGCATTGAAAGTGGTTCGCTCGATCTGGTCACGGTGGCGCAGGCGCTCCACTGGTTCGATATTCCGGCCTTCTTCACTGAGGCGCGCCGCGTGCTCAAGCCGCGTGGCCTCATCGCTATCTGGAGCTACAACCTGCTCACCATCGAACCGGCCATCGACGCAGTGGTCAACCATCTCTACGGCACGGTACTCGATAACTACTGGCCGCCCGAGCGCAAGCTGGTGGAGAACGATTATCGCGGCATCGCCTTTCCCTTCCAACCGCTCGCCACACCCGCTTTTGTCATGGCAACGCACTGGACGCTCGATCAACTGCTCGGTTATCTTGGCACCTGGTCAGCGGTGCGCCGTTACCAACAGCTGCACGGCAGCGATCCGCTGATGGCTACCGCCGAGGCGCTGCTGTCCGTGTGGGGCGCGCGCGACACCGTCCGCACCATCCACTGGCCAATGCCGGTACGGGTGGGTGTCAACGAGTAACAGGCAGGGATTCCGCTAAAATAGACGCATGCGCAGAATAATGGTTCTCAACCCCAAGGGGGGGAGCGGCAAGAGCACCGTGGCCACCAATCTGGCCAGCTACTACGCCCAGCGGGGCGAGCGTGTGGCCCTTGCCGATTTCGATGTGCAGCACTGCAGCCTCGACTGGCTGGCGGCACGCCCCGCCACCTCTCCACCCATCCACGGTTTTGCGGTGGAGGACGACGACAAACTGCTCATCCCCCACGGTCCCGGTTATCTGATCATGGATGCGCCGGCCGGGGTGCACGGCAAGGCGATGACGCGGCTGGTGAAGAAGGCGCATACCCTGCTGATCCCGGTACTGCCCTCCCCCATCGACATGCGCACCACCGCGCGTTTCATCGAGGAGCTGTTGCTGGTGGGCAAGGTGGAGCGCGAGCGTACGCGCATCGCCGTGCTCGCCAACCGGGTACGTGAAAACACCCTCATCTACCACGCGCTGCAACGCTTCCTCGACAGTCTGGGGATCCCCTTTCTCACCCATCTGCGCGACACGCAGAATTACATCCGCGCTGCCGAGTGCGGTATCGGCCTGTTCGAGATGGCGCCGGCCCAGGTGGCGCACGACCTTGCGCAGTGGCAGCCGCTCCTCGACTGGCTCGCCGGCGCCCAGAGCTTGCCTCGCGAAAAGGAATAACGGACCGGTTGGTTAGCCGAGCGCCTCACGAACCCGGCGCGCACCCTTTATGGCTGCCCATCCAACTGCCAGTTGCTCGCCTCAACCGCCGTGCAGGGAGCTCGGGGTACTGTCCTCTTCGATGGAGAAGCAGGCCTGCTGATGGGGATCGCTTGGATCACGCAGGTCGCCGATGCGACAGAGGAACTGGTTGCCCTCGGCATCCTGCAAAGAGATATAGGGACTGCGGCCCAACTCCTCGAACGATTCGCTGTCGGCGAAGATGAAATCGAAATCTCCATTGATGCTGACGTTGAGATTTCCGCCGTGACTGGCGCCGTAATCGTGCCAGCGACTCTGCTCGTTGGCCCCCTCGATGACCGGCGACATGACGTGACGTAGGCCGTCGTGCCACGCCACCACCGTCGGCTCATGCTCGACGAGCGCCGCGACGGAACGCGCGATGGCATTTGCCATCCGGTAATCCATTTCCATACCGCTGATAGTGAGATTGACATGTTTCATGATGGCGGTCTCCGTGGTGCGCACCCGATTTAATAACGGAGAGTGCGAAGATGAGAGGGTGTTCCGCTGCACCCGCAATGATGGCGTAGGCATAGTCCCGCCCCCTGCCTTTGTCAAAGTAACCGGACCTGCGACCATGCTTGCAATGCGCCGAATCTGATCGACACTCATCTGCTACACACCCGCGCAATCGAGGAGGCGATCATGCCCACACGCACGGCTCACGCCATCTGGAGAGGAACCCTCCAACAGGGACGCGGCGAAATGTCGGTCGAGAGCGGCGCCTATCGTGGCGAATACTCCGCCGGCACCCGTTTCGGTGAGGAGAAGGGGACCAACCCCGAGGAGCTGATCGGTGCCGCCAATGCCGGTTGCTTCTCCATGGCCTTTTCACTGCTGCTGGAACAGGCGGGTTATATCGCTGAAACCATCGAGACCGATGCCGCCGTCACCATCGACAAATCGGGCGATGGCTACCGCATCACCCTGGTCCATCTCTCGGTACGTGCCCGCGTGCCCATGGTCGACGCTGTGCAGTTCCGCGCCCTCGCCGAGCAGGCCAAGGAGGGGTGTCCCGTTTCACGCGCCCTGGCCGGCACTACCATCACCCTAGACGCGGCGTTGCTCTGAGTGATCGAAGGGTGGGTGTTCGCTTACGGAGTTGAGCGTTAGCTCGGCTAGGGAACAAGTTGCGCCTTGGATTCGCCAAGGGTCGTGGCTGATCGTCAGCCAATGTTGATGGTTGCCGCATAAACTGGTGGAGAATTTACCATGCAACATGCCGGTCACCACGCCCACCTGCACCCCCCGTCACCATCGGTCAAACACCCTGATGCTGCTCATCACGCTCATGCCACAGGCGCTGCCCACGACCGGCACGCCGGCCACAGTGTGGCCATGTTCCGTAACGCCTTCTGGATCTGCCTGTTGTTGACACTCCCCACCCTGTGGTGGGAGCCGATGCTACAGAGCTGGTTCGGCTACCGCGCACCGTCGTTTGCCGGCTCTTTCCTGATCCCCATCCTGTTCGGCACGGCCGTCTATCTCTATGGCGGCAGGGTCTTCCTGCAGGGGGCCGTGCACGAGCTGCGCGACCGCCAGCCGGGGATGATGGTGCTGATCGCCCTGGCGATCAGCGTGGCCTTTCTCTACAGCCTGCTGGTGCTGGTCGGCTTTCCCGGCCACCCCCTTTGGTGGGAACTGGCGACGCTGGTCACCATCATGCTGCTCGGCCACTGGATCGAGATGCGTTCGGTGACTCAGGCACAGGGGGCGCTCAAGGAGCTAGCGAAGTTGTTGCCCGACATGGCGCTGCGCATCGCGGCCGACGACCAGCTGGAGGAGGTGCCGGTGGCGCAGCTGAGCGAAGGTGAGCTGCTACTGATCCGCCCCGGTGCGAGCATTCCTGCCGACGGCGTGGTGCGCAGCGGCAAGAGCTCGGTCAACGAATCGATGATCACCGGTGAATCGCGCCACATCACCAAGGGCGAGGGGGACAAGGTGATCGCCGGTACCGTCAACGGTGCAGGCTCCCTGCGGGTGGCGATCACCGGCACCGGCGAAAAGACCGCGCTGGCGGGGATCATGCGGCTGGTGGAGCAGGCGCAGCACTCGCGCTCCCAAGCCCAGGCGCTGGCCGATCGCGCCGCCTTCTATCTCACCCTCATTGCCATCAGCGCCGCCGCTCTGACGCTACTCTTCTGGCTGCTGCGCGATGCGCCACTCGATTTCACCGTCACGCGCCTGGTCACCGTGCTGGTCATCGCCTGTCCCCATGCACTGGGGCTGGCGGTACCGCTGGTGATCGCCATCTCCACCACGCTCGGTGCGCGCAATGGTCTGTTGGTGCGCAACCGGCGCGGGCTGGAAGAGGCGCGCACTCTCGACACGGTGGTGTTCGACAAGACCGGCACCCTAACACTGGGCGAACAGCGCGTGATCGAAACGGTCACCGCCGGTGCTATTACGGCAGACGAGGCACTGCGCCTGGCGGCGGCCGTGGAGCACGACTCGGAACACCCCATCGCCCAGGCGCTGCGCACCAGTGCCGAGGCGCAGGGGCTCGCGCCACCTCCCGCCACGAACTTTCGCGCCCTTCCCGGCCAGGGGGTGGAGGCGACGATCACGGGCCGTACCTGGTGGGTGGGCGGGCCGGCCCTGCTCGCCCAGCAGCAGCTGCCGCTCACCGAGGAGCTGGCCGCGGCGGCACGCCGGTTCGGCGAGAGTGGCCAGACCGCGATCTACCTGATCGAGGCGGGGCGCGCCGTGGCGGCGTTCGCCATCGCCGATGCGGTGCGTCCCGAATCGGCCGAAGCGATACGCCGGCTGCACGCGGCAGGGATCGACGTGGCGATGCTCACCGGCGACTCGCATCAGGTAGCCGCGCACGTTGCCAGGGAGCTGGGCATCGATAGCGTCTTTGCCGAGGTGCTCCCCGGTGACAAGGCGGCGAAGATCGGCGAATTGCAGGGACGTGGCAAGCGGGTAGCGATGGTCGGCGATGGAGTAAACGATGCCCCGGCGCTACTGCAGGCCGATATCGGCATTGCCATTGGCGCCGGCACCGAGGTGGCCGTGGAGGCGGGTGATGTGGTGCTGGTCCGCTCCGATCCACGCGATGTGGCACGCATCGTCGCGTTGAGTCGCGCCACCTATCGCAAGATGGTCGAAAACATCTGGTGGGCCGCCGGCTACAACATCATCGCCATCCCGCTCGCCGCCGGCGTGCTGGCAAGTGCCGGCATACTGCTGCCGCCGGCGGTGGGAGCGGTACTGATGTCGGTGAGCACCGTGATCGTCGCCATCAATGCACAGCTGCTGCGCAGAGTGAAGCTCTAAGGTTTGACTCCTGTACGAACGCGATCCTCATCTACGGCGGGCACTCTGCCGTGCCATGATATCGGGCAGCAGTGGCGCGATATCGATCTGGTAGATATCCGGGTCGTAGGGATCGAGAAAGATGGTCACGCTGCGTCCCACCAGGTCGCGCCCCGGATCAAACGCAAATGTCTCCGAAAGAAACTCTTCGTGTGAATCGCCCCCCGGCCGCAGACCAGTGACCACTAGTACATATTTACCCGTCTCCTTGCCTTCCAGCGCGCGGACCTCCCGGATCATCCCTTCTATGCGTGCGCTTTGACCGTGCTCGGCCTTGAAGCTGAGCATCGCCCTTGCAAGCTGCGGTGAGGTATTGTCCGCAGCAGACATGCCGATGAAGACGACTGTGGCAAGCGCCAGGGTTATCACACCGACAACTACAATGGCCACCGGTCCGAGCCACATCTGGCTAAAGTCATCGATTTGTGCGGACGACGGATTGTGCGGGTCGTAAATGACCGCCACACGGGCACCGACCTCGAAATCAGGCACACTGGAGCCGGTGCTGCCGTGGAAATTGACCTTCACACCGTTTTGCGCGGTAAACTCGACCACGGGGTAGTAACTGATGGAAGTGCTGCGCTGACTACTATCCCCATCGCTGGTGACACTCTCGAAGTTTTTAACCACCACCCCTTCTGTGTGCGCACCATTGCTGTACAGGGTGTAACGCTTGTATGCCCAGACACTGCCTCCGAGAAAGGCAGCCACGCCAATGCCCCCAAAGATCAACAGCACCATCCACTTCATCGCGTCATCCATTGCAGACTTCCTCCTGTGATTATCCCTCTGTTGTTTACCAGGACACCACTGTCGCCGGCAAACTCACTCGCCACTGGCGTGGGCGATGTAATCCTTGAGGCGCCGCCCCGCCAGATCGGGGAACTGCGAGGGCAGCGCCTCCAGTGAACGGATCCGGTCGAGACGAAAGGTGCGAAACTCACCACGCAGTTCACACCACGCCCCCAGGGTCCATTTGATCCCCCAGAACACCAGTCCCAACGGCCAGATGACACGCTCGGAGGCCGTACCGTCCTCGCGCGCATAGGCGAGGTGGACCAGCAGCCGCTGGTCGATGGCCTTGCGCAGTGTCGCCATGCCGGTCACCGTCTGCGGCGAGATAAAGAAATCGGGGGCGAGCAGCGTCTCCTTGTCCCAGCGCCCGCGCAGGCGCTCCGGCAGCACCGCATCCACCTTCGCCAGCACGCGCCCTGCCGCCCGCGCCAGTTCGGCATCGGCCCAGGCGCGCACCATGCTGACGCCCAGCGCAAGCGCCTCCAACTCCTCGGTATCAAACATCAGTGGCGGCACCTGATAGCCGGGACGCAGGCGATAGCCGACCCCCGCCTCGCCATCAATGGGGGCACCCGAGGCCATCAGGTCAGCAATATCGCGATAGACCGTGCGCTCGGAGACTTCGAGTTCCGCGGCCATCTGCCGCGCGGTCACCACGCGGCCGCGGCCCAGCAGCAGCACAATCTGAAAAAGTCGGTCGGCGCGTCTCATGGGCGCAAGCTTACCCCAGAGTTGCTGCCACCGGGGTGGCAACAACCTGCAGCAAAGTGCACTGCCCCGGGTGGGCTCCTGACAGCAGGGTGTCATCTGCGCTGCGGTAAGGTGTCTCGGCTGACCACAGTCAGCGCGACCACACCAAACAAACAGAAGGAGCGCACAATGAAAAGAGTCATCAACTGGTTTGAGATCCCCGCCGTCGACTTCGAGCGCGCGGTAACGTTTTACGAAAAGGTTTTTGCCACCACCCTGCGGCGCGAGGCGGTCAACGGCATCGAGATGGGGATCTTTCCCTACACGATGCCTGCCACCTCGGGGGGCGTCTGCAAGATGCCCCAGCTCAAACCGAGTGCCGACGGCACGCTGGTCTATCTCGACGCCAGCCCCGATGTCGCGACGGTGCTGGCACGCGTCACCGCCCAGGGCGGCAAGGTGGTGCTCGACCAGACGCTGCTCAGCGAGGATATCGGCCACATCGGCATCTTCATCGACAGCGAAGGTAACCGCGTGGGCGTGCACGCCCCCTCCTCTGTCTAACCAATCGCGAGGAGATTTAACGCATGCCCACCACAGAAAGTTACACATGGGCGTTCCTTGCCAGCCACTGGTCCGAAGTGGCGTTCCACGAAATAGCGGGTGCGGGCAAGCTCGCCCGTGCCAGCATCAACAACGTGCATAGCGACGGGATCGAGGCGACGGGGACGCTGGAGTATCTGCTGGCCTATCCTGGCAGCCCGGACGGCGAGGTTGCGTTTATCGGCTACGAGCGCATTGTCGGCAGCCTCGGGGCGCATCGCGGCAGCTTTGTCGTGCGCCATCACGGCATCTATTCAGCCAGGACCGGCGTTCATGGCACGCTCGACATCGTGCCGGGCAGCGGTAGCGGAGATCTTGCCGGCATCACCGGCAGCGGCACCCTCACCGCCTCGGCCGGAGAGCACGGTGGCATGTATCGGATGAGCCTCGCTTATCCGGCCTGATGTACCGCCGAGCACGACACACGAGGAGCGCGGCTCTGCGGCCGCGCCCCTCAATCCTGCCAGCGCCAAGAAAATCTGAGCGGCACTGGATGCACCAACAATCCTCACTACTATTGAGTGGTGTTCTTCAGCCAGGTGAGGCGCTGTCATGAAACTGCAGATCAAGCGCGTCTATGAACCCGCCGCGCCGTCGGATGGTTACCGCGTTCTGGTGGATCGCCTCTGGCCGCGTGGCCTCACCAAGGAGAGTGCCGCCGTGGCTGAGTGGTTGCGTGATGTGGCGCCCTCCACCGAGTTGCGACGCTGGTTCAGCCACGAGCCGGAACGCTGGGCCGAGTTCAAACGCCGCTACCTCCATGAGCTGGAGGGTGAAGCTGCCGTGAACGCGTTACATCACCTGCGGGAAGTTGCCGCGCAACAGCATGTCACTTTGCTCTATGGCGCCAAGGATGAAGCGCACAACAACGCCGTGGTGCTCCTCGAACACCTGCAACGGCGCCACCACTAAACCTTGCATCCACCGCACCACACCATTCACCGTTGCAGCGCGTGCAGGATGAGCCGCGCCAGCCCGGCGAAATCACCGTCGAAGTGGTGCGCACCCTTCAGCTCGATGCTCGTCGCCAGCGCCGCATCGAGACCACGGCACAGGCTGTGTGCCTCCTCGCTGCCGTGAATGCAGAGCATCGGTGGCACACCGTGCAACCGCTCCAGCACGGGCAGGATCGGCTCACCGTCGTGAGCGAAGAGACCCCCCATCCATTCGGAGAGATGAAATTCAAAGGTGGCGTTGGGTTCGGGGCCGAGCAGGGCTACCAGCGCCACCCGCTGGCGGAGATCAACGGGCAACCTCTCCACCACGAAGGGGAGCACGTTGGCGCCGAAGGAGTAACCGATGAGCAGCAGCCGCTGCTTGTGCCAGGCGGCGAGATAGTGGCGCGCGATACGCGCCACATCGCTGGCGGTGGTAGTCGCATCGCGCGGTTTCCAGAAATATCTGAGTGAGTTGAGCCCAACCACCGGCACCCCGGCTCTGGCGAATTCGCCGGCCATGCCACGGTCGAGTCCGGCCCAGCCACCGTCGCCGGTCAGCAATATCGCCAGCAGGTCACTGGCGGGTGCCTGTGCCGCAGCGGGCACCTCCACCAACGGCAGTTCGTGGAGCGGATTGTCAGGGGAAGGCGCCTGCTCGCCCCCCTGCTCGGCCAGTTGCAGAAAGGCCTCCCTGAACTGTGGCCGCCAGTGGCGCTCCACGGAGAATCCGTGCCCCACCTTGGGCAGCACGATCACCCGGGCGGCCGGGATCTGCGCAGCAAACGCCTGGGTTTGCCGGGGATAGGCGACCTGATCGATGTCGCCCTGCAACACCAGCCACGGCGTTTGCAGTTCGGGCGCGGGCAGGAAATTGATCCCCACCCCCTTCGCCAGCGGCACATGACGCAATCCGTTGCCGGCGCAGAGGGGACGCTGCAGGGGGAGATCGGAGGTAAAGCCCAGGCTGAGGGCGCCACGGAAGGTGCCGGGCGGGGCCTCCACCGCGACCGCGTAGGCCAGGGTGGCACCCGAGGAGTAGCCCACCAGCACCGGCTTTTCGTAGTCGGGCAAGCCGAGCTTCTGCTGCACCTGCTGACTGAGCGCCTCGAAGTCCGCCGCCGCGTAGTCGCAGCGACTGTTGCTGCGGGCCAGGCTCTGCAGATAGTGGTTGATATCGATGCCTACCACCAGCGTCTGCAGCTCGGTCAGGGCGCGGGCCATCCCCACCACCCCGAGGTTCCAGCCACCATCACCGGAGATGAAGAGCGCCACATGTTTCGGCGCAGTCGCGGGCTGGTAGAGATGCACGGTGCCAAAGCGCGGCACGGCGAGGGTCGCCTCGGTGCCGTGCGCCGGTGCGCTGAGGGCGATGGCACACAGTAGGGGTAACAGTAGACGCAGACTTAGCAAAATAGCTTCTCTCCCATACTTACTCCGTGACCGTTTCCTTGAACAGGATGGCGCGGTAGCCGCCCGCGATCAGCGCGGCGATGTCGATCAACAGCCGCGCGGCCGGCTGGTTGAAGGGATAGGCGAGATAGACACCGCGCCACTCGGGATGGAATTTCTCCTTGAAGCTGCGCAACCCCTTGTAGTTGTAGAAGCGGTTGCCATAGCGGAAGGCGAGATGAGCCACCCGCTCCTGGGCGCGGGCGTAGCGGCTCTCGCCCACACCGCTGAGGGGCGCAATGCCCAGGTCGAAATAGCGGTAGCCCTCGCGCCGGGCCAGCTCGATGAGCTCGACGAAGAGATACTCCATGACCCGCCCCACCGGCGCCTGCGGGTCGTGACGCATCAGGTCGATACTGAGGGTGTCGTGCTCGCCGTAGGCAGGCATCAGGTTGGCGAAGGCGACGATCTGCCCCGCCACGGTGACCACCGCGATCGGCGAGCGGGCCAGGTAGCTGCGCCGGAAACTACCGAGCGAAAAGCCCTTTTCGGCGCCCGCCTTGACCTTGAGCCACGCCTGCGAGATCTCGGCCAGGCGCCGCCAGGTCGCCTCGTCCAGCGGCTGGGCGAGCACCGCGAACTGGGCCCCCTCGCGCCGCGCGTGGTTGACCGCGTGGCGCAGCGATTCGCCGCGTCGACCGGCCAGGGTGAAATTGGCCACCTCGACGCGCGCGCTCTCGCCCAGCTTGAACAGGGCGAAGCCGAGGTCGTGGTAGAGGCTGAGCCGCTCCTCCGAGACCTCGTAGAAGATCGGCTTCAGATCGTAGAGGTCGGTGAATTCGCGAAACTCCAGGATCACTGCCTCCAGACTCTGCGGTGCGCCGCAGGGGTCGCCGAGCGCTACCGCGCGGTCGCCGATCAGGCCGAACTGGATCAGGGCGCTCCCGTCGCGGGAGAAGAACAGATATTTGTCGCCCATGAAGGCGAGGTGGGCGAAGGCGTTACCGCCATACTCATCAAACAGCGCCCGGGCGCGCGCCAGCCCCGCCGCGTCGGGCAGCCGCACCGGCGGGCGCGGCAGGCGGAACAGCATCCACGCCAGCAGCGCCAACAGGCCAAGGGGCAGCGCCAGCAACGAGCGCAGAAAGCGCGAGGCATCGGTGTGCCAGGCAAAGTGCAGCCACAGCGCCGAACGGTAGGGAACATCGCTGTAGTTGAGCAGGCCCAGCGCGATATAGCCGGCCACGGCGGCGAGCAGCGCGAGCAGCCAATAGGCGTTGCGACGGCTCAGCAGGGCAAAGGAGTTGCGGGTGAAGGCCTTGCGCTGGGCGAACAGCAGCAGGGCCACCACCAGCAACAGCACCACCTCTTCGTAATCGAGTCCCTTCAACAGACTGAACAGCACGCCGCTCAGCAGCAGCGCGATCGTCACCACGTAGGCCTGCTGCACGCGGCTGAAGATCCCCCGCGCCAGTGCCACCAGCAGCACCCCGACCACCACCGACAGAAAGTGGGAGCTCTCCACCGCGGCCAAGGGAGCCCACTGTTTCAACAGCCCCAGGCGTGGCTGTTCGGGAGGAAAGGCCGCCGACACCAGCAGCACCAGCCCGGCCAGCAGGGTGAGCCAACTGAGCACCCGCACACTCAGGCCGGAGATCAGGGCCAGGGGCAGATGGAACAGTGCCGCGATCCGACTGCGCCGCCACCGCTCCAGCAGCTGCCCGAAACGGCTCTCGCGGTCCGCCGCCAGCACGGTTACACCCAGCCAAAGGCCGATCACCCAGGGCACCACAAAGTAGACCAGCCGATAGAGGAGCAGCGCAGCACCCACCTGCTCGGGGGCTATGCCGTGGGCATTGAGCACCAGCAGCAAAGTGGCGTCGAAGGCGCCGAGCCCGCCAGGCATCAGGCTCAGGATGCCGGCGGTGCCGGCGGCGACGAAGCCGGTGAGCAACA
This sequence comes from Gammaproteobacteria bacterium, assembly GCA_036401755.1. GTDB lineage: Bacteria > Pseudomonadota > Gammaproteobacteria > Thiohalomonadales > Thiohalomonadaceae > DASWUD01. The sequence goes on along the minus strand of DASWUD010000136.1, from coordinate 1,713 downwards.
CGGCGGGGGCGAAGGGGGCACCGACCACCCACAGGGCGAAGGCCAGCACCCCCATCGCCATCAGCCAGTCGAGGGTGGAGATAACGGCCAGCAGCAGGCGGGTGGACCATGGCGGCGGCGGCACTTGGCTGCCCAGCCGGCGCAGCAGCGGGGCACTGCCGGTTACCAGCAGATAGAGCGGCAGGTAGGCCGCGAGCAACACGAGGAGCAGCTCCACCGGGCGCCGCGGCAACCCGGCGGAGGCGAGATCGGGCAGGCCGTAGGTCACGGCGAAGGCGGCGAGCACCGAGAGCCCCACCGGCACGCTCAGCACCAGCAGCAGCGAATAGGTCACGGCGCTTCCGCTATTCAACCCGCTGCGGGTCAGGGTGAAATAGCGGATCCCCGAGCCGGTCAGACCGGAGAAGCCGACCAGGTTGTTGAAGGTATTGGCCACCCAGCTCAGGGTCAGCAGCTGCGCCAGCGGCATCTGCACCGCCATCGTGCGTTTTAGCACCGCGTCATAGGACAGCATGCCCGCCACCGCCAGCAGCCCGACCAGTTGCAGCAGCAGCAAATGACCGAACGGGACCCGGTGCAGGGTGTCGCGCAGGTCGACCCAATCCAGCTCGCCCAGCTTCTCCCAGGAGAGGCTGAGCAGTACACCGAGTACCAGCAGCGGCACCAAGCGGCGCACGTGGTGCAGGCGCGCCGACTTCGTGCGGGTCTCCTCCGGTAGCAACGGCAAGCTCTCTGGGGTTTGGCTCATGGGGTGATCGAAGCTCGGTCGGGTAGTTGGGCGGCAAGCGACCACGACACGCCTGCCCACCCGTTGCACTGCGGGATTGTTCTTCGGCTCTTGCGGGAGAGAGAAATAGTCAGGGGGTCATCGCAATTCCTTGAGTACCCGGGCCGGGTTCCATGCTGTTTCCCAGAGTGGTGGAGTGAAGATGACGACGCGCCATCTCCGACCACCCCTTGCGCAGCCACACTCTCATGCACTCCGAGCGACTGCATGGCTCGCAATGCTGTGGATGCGCCAGATAACACTAGGTGGCACCATCGCGTAATTCAACCTGCCAGGCGGCCGAGTGAACTATCGAAACGCGCTGACCCAGCCCCGCCAGCTAAGGCTGCTACCGTGTGAGTGACGCTGTTCTACACTTACGATTTTGTTGCAGCAGAGGTTTCATCATGATCGACCATATCGGTATCGATGTGAGCAACTACCCGCGCGCCAAACAGTTCTATGCAGCGGCCCTCGCCCCCCTGGGCTATGCGGTCGTTGCCGAGTACGGTGAGGCGGCGGGCCTGGGTGCCGACGGCAAACCCGACTTCTGGATCAGCGCGGGCACAGCCACTCAGCCCATCGTCCACGTGGCCTTTCAGTGCCGCAACCGTACCCAGGTCGACCAGTTTTACGCGGCAGCGCTCCAGGCCGGTGGCACGGACAACGGCGCGCCGGGAATTCGCGAGGACTACGCGCCGACCTACTACGCGGCATTCGTATTCGATCCCGACGGGCACAACATCGAGGCGGTGTGTCATGCGCCCGCATGAGGCGAGGGATTCATCGGGCACTTGAGTGACGGTTAGTCGTCACGAAGTCTGGTGTACGGCGTCGGCACTCCGGCGAGTAGCAACAACTCTTCAGCAACCGACTCCACCACGCTGCCCTCGGTACCAGGATGCCACTGCACACCGATCGAGCGCTCGACGGCCAATCTGCGCACA
>DASWUD010000135.1:0-4636 GCA_036401755.1 Gammaproteobacteria bacterium | reverse complement strand
TCGCCGAATTGCGCCAGCAGCCGCTCCGCCAGCCAGTCGGGCAGGTTGGCGCGAATCGCAAAGGAGAAGGCCTTGCGATCCATGGTGCGCACCTGCGTCACCAGCGGCGCGGTGTTGCTCATGAACCCCTTGCCCTCCAGCGTGCGTCCGGCCCAGCCGGCGAAGGCGAGCAGGTAGGTGGCGACCAGGGTCTCGGCACGCTTGCCCGACTCACCGGGCAGCAGCTCGCCCGCCAGCGTCTCCAGCAGGCGCAAGCGGCGCAGGCAGCCGTAGACCGTCTCGGCGACGAAGCCGCGATCGCGCTTGCCCATCTGGCGGTTGTTGCGAAAGTAGAGCTCCATCTGCTTGTCGGCCGGCATGGTGCCGGCGAGGATCAGCGCGAGCAGCTCGCTGGCCTGAAAGAGTTGGGCGCGGTGGATCTTGTCGGAATCGGTCATGGCAAAGCCGGGGGAGTGAGCGGAAGAGGCGGCCATTATAGACGGGCGCGCCTGCCACGGATAGCCGCGGCAGGCGCCGGGGAGTCAAGCTGGTGCGGGGATCAGCCCCGCATTACAACCTTACCAGCGCTGCCCGCGCTCGCGGTCCTCGTCCTTGCCGTCTCGCCACTTCGTTTCCATCTCCTTGAGCTGGCTGCGCTGTTCGGGGGTGAGGATCTTCTCCACCTCGTTGCGCATCTCCTGGCGCTTCATAATCATCTCGGTCACCTGCTTGCCCTGCTGTTCCGCCAGCGGACGCAGCGTCTTGGCATCGGTGGCCTTGTCCATCTGCTCATGCAGCGCTCTGCGTTCGTCGCGCGTCTGCTCCATCTCCTTGCGCTGCTTGTCGCGCAGCGCATCGAGCTGCTTGCGCTGTGCGTCACTCAGATTATCCAGTTGATAGATGGCGCGCATCGGGCCGACGCCGTCTGGGCCAAATTTGCCGCCTTGGCCGCCACAGGCGAGTGCTGCGGTGCTGCCCGCGGCCAGCAGGCCGGCCAGAGTGACTGTCATGAGGATTCGATTGGCTTTCATGGGTGTGCTCCTGTGTGGATGTTACCGCCGTATGGGGTAGTCTCAATCTACGCGCCGGCCATGCAAAGGTGGTTCACGCTGATGCGAACAAATGCAAAGAAGTGCAAAGCTGAGATCAGGCTATTCCCCAATACGGTAACAGGCGGGAGAATGGGGTCATGAATACCTCGACTATACCGCGCCTGCTGCTCGTCGATGACGACGTGGAACTGTGCGAACTGCTGGCCGAATATCTCGCCTCGGAAGGGTTCGCGGTGGCGCTGGCCCACGACGGTATCACTGGCGCAGCGCGCGCGACTAACGAGCCGTGGGACGTGGTGATCCTCGATGTGATGATGCCGGGCATGAACGGCTTCGATGTGCTGAAACAGATCAAGGCAAAGGAGAGTGTGCCGGTGATGATGCTCACCGCGCGTGGCGAGGATACCGACACGGTGGTCGGGCTCGAACTGGGGGCCGACGACTACGTGGCCAAGCCGGTCAATCCGCGCGTGCTCACCGCACGTCTACGCGCGCTGTTGCGGCGCGGTGCCGGCGATCAGGCTACCAGCGCTGTGCGCGTCGGCGATCTGCTACTGGATGCTTCCCACCGCCGTGTCACGGTGCGTGGTACGGTTGTGGAGCTGACCGGCGCCGAATTCAATCTGCTGGCGCTGCTGGTCGCCCATGCCGGCAAGGTCGTATCGAAAGAGATCTTGGCGGAGCAGGGACTGGGGCGCCCGCTGCAGGCCTTCGATCGGCGCATCGAAACCCACATGGCGCAGATCCGCCGCAAGCTGGGGGCGCACGCCGATGGCACGCCGCGCATCACTACGGTGCGTGGTGCCGGTTACCAATACCTGCCGGGCTGATCGCGCTCATGTACTCGCTCTTCACCCGCATCTTTCTCTCTTTCTGGCTGGTGGCGCTGCTGCTGGGCCTCTCGCTGTTTCTGGCCGAACGCTATCTCGGCGAAGATGTTGTTCGTCACGAAACAGAGCGTGTCGAGGGACACGCCGCGACGGTCTCGGCACTGCTGGGCGATGCGGGCATGGGCGCGGTGGAGCGCTGGTTGGCAAAGCGGACGCGCAAAGAACAGGCACCGCTGTTCCTGCTCGATCACCAGGGTGAGTTGCTGCACGATCATCCCTTGCCGCCCCCGCTGCGTGAGCGTCTTGCCCACCTCCGTCTCCAGCCTGGGACCACGACCCTTCGCCCCGGTCTGGTGGCCATCGTCACCCCTATTCCCAACAGCGAGCCGCCACTCTATCTGGGCACGGTGCTGCGCATGAACCGCATCGAGATAGTGCCGGTGTGGGTGCGCATCATGGCCGCGGTACTTTTCAGCGGCTTGGTGACCTTTGTGCTGGCCGCCCTCATCACACGCCCCATCCGCCGCCTGCGCCTGGCCGCGCAGGCGCTGGCCGAGGGCGACCTCTCGGTGCGGGTGCCGGTGCATGGCCGTGACGAGGTGGCGGCACTAGGCAACGACTTCAATGTGATGGCCGCTCGGCTGCGCGACCTGCTGGAGGCGCAGAAGCGGTTGCTGCGCGATGTCTCTCACGAGTTGCGCTCACCGCTGGCACGGTTGCGCGTGGCGCTGGAACTGGCACGCAAGAGGGGCGATACGGTAAGCGTCATCGAGCGCATCGAGCGCGAGGCGGATCGTCTGGAGGGCATGGTTTCCGACGTGCTCGCCCTGTCGCGCATCGAGGCCACGGCTAGCCAACCAGAGCGTCGGCCCGTCGGCATGGACACGCTCATCGCCGCCGTGGTGCAGGACGCCGCGTTTGAGGCCGAAGCGACACACAAGTCGGTGATGGCCGAACTGGCGCAAGGGGTGACGGTCAGCGGCGATCCGGTGCTGCTGCGCTCGGCGGTGGAGAATGTGATGCGCAATGCCGTGCGCTATACCGCGCCGCAGGGTGCGGTAAGCGTTGCGCTGCGCAGCGAGCAGGGTGAGGCGGTGATCGTGGTGCGCGATCACGGGACAGGCGTGCCCGAAGAGGAGCTGGGCAAGCTGTTCCATCCCTTCTCCCGCGTCGGCGAGGCGCGCGACCGCGCCAGTGGTGGTTACGGCCTGGGACTCGCCATCAGTCGGCAGGCGGTGGAGTCACACGGGGGTACCATCACTGCGGCCAATGCCGAAGGCGGGGGGCTGGTGGTGACGATACGGCTGCCACTCACGGTGTGAGCGTGTCACCTGAAAATGTTAACCAACGCTACTCGCCGAGCAGCCGCTGCACCAGTTCGTGTGCGTTTTCACCCGTTGATTCGATCTGTCCGGCCGGGGTCCAGCTCATGTCGTTTTCCAGCCGGTAGGAGCCGAGGAAGCGGTAGGGCGGCTGGCCGCGCCACTCCTCGGGGGCGAGCATGGAGAAGAGCGGGGTGCCATCGCTCTTCTCGTAGAGGTGGTAAATCTTGCCGGGGGAGCGCTTGAAGTTGCACTGGGCACGGTGCAGCTGCTGGTCGTGGCGGGTCTGCTCCAGCACCTGGCGTGCCGCCTGCTGCAGCGCGCGGATCTGCGCGGCGATCACATCGAGCTTGGCGCTGGCGCGGTTGGCCAGCTGCGTGTCGGCCTGCGCGATCTCCTTGGCCAGATCCAGAAGCTCGATGGCGGGCGCCATGCGGCTTACCGGATAGGGGGCGCTGTGGTCGGGGCCGTCGTGTTTCTCAGGCGGGGTGCGGGTCAACTCTTTGCTCATAACCGTAATTCTAACACCTACGAAGCAGTGAGATCCTTTGGATAGCCTGCAGTGGCATGAGTAGGTTTACGTGCCAGTGGCCCTTTCTCTCCACCGGGAGGGCAAAGGTGAGGAGGGGTATAATCCTTTTCCAGCTTCCTTTTGCCACTTTAACAATTACAACCATGCACCTATCGCTACCGCTGCTCATTCTTGCCGTCGTCCTGCTGCTGATCATGGTGCGCCGCATCGGCGCAGTGCAGCTGGCCATCTGGCAGATCATGCTGGGTGGTGCGTTGGTGATGGTGGTAGGTGGCGCACTCTCGCCACGCGAGGCGCTGCTCGCCATCGACCGCGACGTCATGCTGTTTCTGTTTGGCGTCTTTCTCATCGGCCAGGCGCTCATCGACAGCGGTTATCTGCAACGTCTCAGCCAGCGCCTGTTCATGCATGCCAAGAGCCCCGGCATGTTGCTGGCGTTGATCATCTTTGGCAGCGGCCTCGGTTCGGCGCTGCTGATGAACGATACCCTCGCCATCATCGGCACCCCGCTGATGGTATTGCTGGCGCGCCAACACCGCCTGCCGCCTCAGATGCTGCTGCTGGCGCTCGCCTTCGCCATCACCACCGGCAGCGTGATGAGCCCCATCGGTAATCCGCAGAACCTGCTCATCGCCGTGACTCTGGACAACCCCTTCATCGACTTCGCACGGACCCTGGCGTTGCCAGCGCTGTTGGCGCTGGGGCTCACCTGGCTGGTATTGCGCATCGCCTACCGCCGCCATTTCCATCAGCCCTTGCACCACCCTCAGGCCCCGGCGCTGTGTGACGCGCGCCTGGCCGGCCTTGCCCATGCCGCGCTGCTGCTGATGGGCGGCATCGTGGTGCGTGTCGTGGTCGCCGCGGTTTGGCCCAGCTGTCTGTTTCCTCTGCCGTGGCTGGCCCTGATAGCCACTGCACCGT
>DASWUD010000134.1:0-2535 GCA_036401755.1 Gammaproteobacteria bacterium | reverse complement strand
CATCCAGATCGATGGCCTGGGCGAGGAGGCCCTGCCGCGTCTTGTTTTCCACGACGGCAGGCTGTACTTCCATGCTCAACCCCCTGCTGCTGGCGCTGGCCTTTCTCACCCGCATACCCATGCCGGCGCTGCGCGAGGTGACGGCGCGTGACACCGGCCGCTCCTTGCTCTTCTATCCGCTGGTGGGGGCGCTCATCGGTGCACTGCTGTTCGGCATCGATTACCTGTTGGCCGACGTCACACCGCTGCTGCGCGCGGCGCTTCTCGTCACGGCGTGGGTGGCACTCACCGGCGGTCTCCATCTCGACGGAGTGGCCGATATGGCCGATGCCTGGGTCGGTGGTCACGGCGATCGCGAGCGTACCCTGGCGATCATGAAGGACCCGGCCTGCGGGCCGATGGGGGTATTGGCGCTGCTGCTGTTGTTGCTGCTCAAGGTGGCGGCGCTGGAGCAGATCGCCGGGCACGCCTCAGTGCTGCTCATCGTCGCACCACTGCTGGCGCGCACGGCACTACTGCTGCTGTTTCTCACCACTCCCTATGTACGCAAGGGTGGACTCGGTGAAACGCTGGCGCAGGAGCTGCCACGCAGCGCGGGATGGCTGATCGCCCTGCTGGTGGTGGCTGGTGTGTTGTTGTTGGCCTCCCCCATGTGGGGGATGGTGGCACTGTTGGGAATGGTGTTTCTATTGTTTCGTCTGCTGCTGATGAGACGGTTGGGCGGAACGACGGGCGACACCGCCGGAGCCCTGCTGGAAATATGCGAAGTTTCCATTCTTCTTTATGCAGCTTTGATGTAGTGTCATAAAAAAACAGAAGGGGGCGCCGATCCAGGCAGGAGGATCGACGAGTTGCTTTCTCCCCACCCGGTACGAGGAAAACGCACCGAAAAAAAGCCTGGCCAGGGAGTCGCCACATGACCGCCACCATTACAACCGTTGCACAACTTGCACACCTGTTCTTTGACGCGGACGATCAGCCGATCTTTCTGGTCGATGCTGCCAGCGCCGAAATCATCGATGCCAACGCCCGTGGCTGCCGCTTGCTGGGCTGCACACGTGCACAGCTGGTGGCGGGGCCTCACTGGCGCTTGTCCCCCCCTTCTACCGCCGCCACCCACCCGCAGGGTGTGCAGCTTACCGATGGCCAGGACGCGGTGCTCAGCCTCGATGCGCACGTTGCCCAAGTGGCACTGCCCGGCCAGCCACTTCAGTGGCTCGTCACCGGGCAGATGGCTGTTGAGGGTGAGCAGTGTCACGCCGCGCTGTTCCTGGGCAGCCCGGTTCCCGCTTACATAGAAGACTTGAGCGGCCTCTATCGGGCCATTGCCGCATTGGGTATTAGCGACAGTGGCGAACTCGAGCGTCATCTTGTGGAAAATCCACAGCTGGTCAGTGCGCTGATGGCACAGATCCATATCCTCGATGCCAACCCAGCGCTGCTCGAGCTGGCCGGCGTGGCCAATGGCGAGGCCTTCCGCGCCCATTTCCCGCACAGCTTCACCGAAGAGAGCCTGCCGACATTGCGTCGCATGGTGATAAAGATGGCCATGGGGGAGCTGGAGCTCGAAGATGACGTCACGGTGCGTACCACACGCGGCGAGTTGCGCCACCTCCATTTCTGGCAGCGGCCGATTTTGCCCGGCGATCCGGCGCGCGTGCTCAACTTCATCATCGATATCACCCACTGGCGCGGGGCCGAGGCGGCGCTTATTCGCGAACAGAAAACGCTGCTCGGCAGCCCGGTCTACGGTGTGCGTTGGCGCAACGCGCCAGGCTGGCCGATGGTGAGCATCTCCCCCAACATTGAGCAGCTCGGTTACAACGCCAGTCAGCTGGTGGCTTACAATGCACCGTTTGCCGCCATGGTCCATCCCGAGGATCTGGCACGCATCGCCGGCGAGGTGGAATCACATGTACGCAATGATGCCGAGGGCTGGGAGCAGAGTTACCGTATTCTCACCGTCAACGGTGAGGTGCGCTGGTTCTATGACTACACCACGCCGTTGCGCAACCTCGATGGGGAGATGAGCCACTTTGATGGCATTCTGGTCGATATCACCGCCATCAAGGAGGTGGAGGAGCAGTTACGCAAGTCTGAGCGCGATCTCAGCCTGATCCTCGACAATCTGCTCGACACCTACTACCGCACCGACCTCAATGGCGTCATCACCCGCGTCTCCCCCTCGGTGGCGCAACTGCTTGGTTACAGTGCAGAGGAGGTCATCGGCTCACGGCTGGCCGATTATTATGTGGATGGAACGCAACGCGAGCAGGTGCTGGAGAAGTTGCACCAGAAGGGTGGCGTGCTGCACAACAATGAAAGCCTGATGCGCCATCGCAATGGGCGATTGGTATGGCTCTCCACCAATCTCCAATACTTTCGCGACGAAAATGGTGAAATCGCCGGCGTGGAAGGGACCACGCGTGATATCACCGATCTCAAGCAGGCGGAGGAGGCACTCTACACCTCGCGCAAGATGCTGGAGCTGGTGATCGACTCCAACCCCAGCCACATCTTCTGGAAGGATCGCAA
>DASWUD010000133.1:0-4410 GCA_036401755.1 Gammaproteobacteria bacterium | reverse complement strand
GGCTCAGCCTGGGCGACATCCACAAGGCCGTCTTCCACAACGCCATCTCGGCCATGAACAGATAAAACGACCACGCGCCGCGGGTAAATCGAGGCGGTAAAGCGTAGAGGCCGTCACAAAACCGCCACCGCACCAACGCCGTAGCCGGGTGAGCAATTCCTGATCACCCGGTCATTGGCTACCATCGTCACCTCGCAACCGTTGATCCAATAACAATGCAATCGATCGACCTGACCACTATCTCCATGCCGATGGCGGCACTGCTCGCCTCGCTGATCGGCGCCACCGCCACCATCACCGCCTCGCTACTGAATCTGCGCATGGCGTGGAAGAAGGAGCTGCTGGCGCGCGCCAATCACAAGCCGGTCACGCGCAAGCAGAGTCGCGGCCCGGTGTTGCCGGTGCTGGCGCTGCTGGTCGCCTCGGCGGTGGGCGGCTTCGCCCTCTCCTACTACCTGGGCAGCAAGGGGCGGGCGGAGGCCGAGGCGCGCGAAGCCGAACTGCGCAGCAAGCTCGATCAGCTCATCTCCCTCTCCACCCAGCAGCTGGCGAACACCAACCACAACGCCGTCAACGAGATTGCTCAGCAGGTGCGTGACGAGGAGCTGCGCCGGCACGGTGCCGAAGGGGTTACAGCGATGGTAGTCCTCGACAAATGCGCAGCCGTTGCGGCCGAGGGGGGGAATACAGCAGCCCCGTGCGGGGAAGAGGCCGCACGGCCACTGCGGCTCTGCGCCGAGATCCCGGCCAACACGAGCGTGACGGCGCTCGATCTCTTTGCGCGCCCCGAGGGCGATTCCCACCCCTGGAGCGAGAGCCGTGTCAGCGCCGGTGCCGATTTCGGTGGCGGCCGCTTCACCAGTCGCTCCAGCGAACGCCTCCTCAGCGACAGCAGCAAGCAGGTCTGCCAGGAGCTGCTGCACTGGGGAGGCGAGCACTCGCTAACCGCGCGGATCGCGGTGCGCTACAGTTACGGCCAGTAGTGCGGCAACGGGCTGCTCACCCCACGGGCAGCGCGCCTTTGTCCACCACCCGGCGCAGCACGAAACTGGAGTGGACGCCGCTCACCCCGTCGATGCGGGTGATCTTGTTCAGCAGCAACTCCTGATACGCCTCCATGTCGCGCACGATGACCTTGAGCTGGTAGTCGGCATCCTGGCCCGTGATGAGCAGGCACTCCAGCACCTCGGGCAGCGCTGCCACCTGCGTCTCGAAATTGGCGAAGCGCTCCGGGGTGTGGCGATCCATGGAGATGTGGATGAGCGCCATCAGGGTCAGCCCCAGCTGTTTGGCGTCGAGCTGCGCGCGATAACCGGCGATGACCCCCGCCTCCTCCAGGGCGCGCACCCGGCGCAGACAGGGTGAGGGCGAGAGGCCGATGCGATCAGCCAGCTCCTGGTTGGAGAGGCGCCCATCCTCCTGCAACAGCTCCAGAATGCGCCGGTCGTAACGATCCAGCTCCATAGCCCCTCCTACAAAAGCAGAGTATCGAATCAATTAACACAATATGCGCAATTTAATTGCGCCATATGCATTATACAAGCATAAATTCGCAAGCACCTGCCACGCTCTTTGCACTAATCTTCTTTCCAAGCCGGACGCTCCAACCCGAGTGGCCGGTGGCGGCCCAGCCCCACCCGGGCGGCTGCGGCAGCTCCCCCTTACCCAGGGGGGGTCCAATTTCACATCGCCCGGACCCAAATCCGTGAGCGTTCCCGGATTGCCCCGCGCTCCCTCCGGGCCACCTAAACGAAACCGTAACAGCAGGAAGCCGACCATGAGCCCGTTCGACCACCGCAAATACCGCCCCGCCCCAGCCGTCAAGATGGCCCACCGGCAGTGGCCCGGCCGCACCCTCGACCGCGCCCCCCTCTGGGCCAGCGTCGACCTGCGCGACGGCAACCAGGCACTGCTCGAACCGATGAGCGTCGCCCAGAAGCGGCAGATGTGGGCGCTGCTGGTGAAACTCGGCTTCAAGGAGATCGAGGTGGGCTTTCCCTCGGCCAGCCAGACCGAGTACGACTTCGTGCGCTGGCTCATCGAGGAGCAGCAGATCCCCGACGATGTTAGCTTGCAGGTACTGGTGCAGGCGCGCGAGCCGCTCATCGTGCGCACCTTCGAGGCGCTCAAGGGGGCGAAGCGCGCCATCGTCCACGTTTACAACTCCACCTCCACGGTGCAGCGCGAGCGGGTGTTCGGCATGGAGCGCGACGCGATCAAGGCGATCGCGGTGCAGGGGGCAGCTTGGCTCCAGCGCGAGGCGGCCAAGTACCCGGCGACCGAGTGGACCTTCCAGTATTCGCCCGAGAGCTTCTCCAACACCGAGCTGGAGTACGCGGTGGAGGTGTGCGATGCGGTCACCGACGTGTGGCAGCCGACCCCCGAACATAAAGCGATCATCAACCTGCCCGCGACGGTAGAGAGCAGCACCCCCAATGTGTTTGCCGATCAGGTGGAGTGGTTTTGCGCGCATATCAAACGGCGCGACAGCATCATCATCTCACTGCACACCCACAACGATCGCGGTACCGCGGTGGCGGCGGCGGAACTCGGCCTGCTCGCCGGCGCCGATCGCATCGAGGGTACCTTGCTCGGCAACGGCGAGCGCACCGGCAACATGGACATCATCACCCTGGCTATGAACCTCTACAGCCAGGGGATCGATCCCAAGCTCGATTTGAGCAATCCGGACGAGATCATCCAGGTCTATACCAGCTGTACCGGTCTACCGGTCCACCCGCGCCACCCCTGGATCGGCGAGCTGGTCTACACCGCCTTCTCCGGCTCGCACCAAGACGCGATCCGCAAGTGTCTGCACAAACAGCAAACGGACGAGCCGTGGCAGGTGGCCTATCTGCCCATCGACCCGCGCGATCTGGGGCGCGACTATCAGGAGGTGATCCGCGTCAATAGTCAGTCGGGCAAGGGAGGCGTCGCCTTCGTCCTGGAGCGCGACCATGGACTTACCCTGCCGCGCTGGATGCAGGTGGAGTTGGCGCAGGTGGTACAGCGCGAGAGTGAACAGCGCGGTGGCGAGGTGGACAGCGCCACCATCCATCAGCTCTTTCTCGACCACTTCGTCGCCGATGCAACACCGTTGCGCCTCGAGGGCTACCAGCTGACGCGCAGCACAGGCGAGGATCGCATCGAGGCACGGCTGGTGCAGAACAATCACGAAATTGTCTTGCGCGGCAGCGGCGAAGGGGCCATCTCCGCCTTCGTCGATGGCTGGATACGCCACTCGGGTCAGCAAGTGAGCGTGGTCGACTACAGCGAACACGCCTTGAGCGAAGGGACCGGCGCCGAAGCGGTGAGCTACGTGCAGCTCAACATCGACGGTGTGCGCAGCGGCGGCGCCGCCTTCGACCACGACACGGTAAGCGCCTCGCTCAAGGCGCTACTTAGCGCCCTCAACCGCGTGCAGCTCATGGCGCGCGTCGCCGCCTAGGGGGCGATGATATTTGCAGCAGCCACCGCAGCGGCGCTGCGGTGGCTCGCGAAGGCATTAGATCAGTAGCGGCGTTTGCGGTCGATGAGGCTGACCCTGGTGCCGAAGTAGTAGGCGAGGTTGAGGCTGTAATATGGGCGGCCGATGTCGTCTGAATCAATGGAATCTGTCATGGAGAATCCCAGCCCTATGGCGTTGTTGAACAGCTGTGGCTGATACATGAGTGAGAGCTCATACACTTCGGTATCGGCATCGGTACGGAGACCCGCCAGCAGATTGTCGGTGGGGTAATAGCCGACGTCAAAAAGCGTTCCATTGCTTTTAGAGCTAGAGTCGTCCGAATAGCTTTTGGACCAGCCGCGAGTAGCCCCCAGATCGAACCTGTTGAAATAATAACTGCCGCTCAACTGATAGGTATTATAGTACCAGTGGTCGTGGTAGGTCACATTGCCGATGGGCGTATTGCCGAAAGTGGTAGTGGATTCATAATCGCTACGGCTGTAATCGGCGCTGACCTTGCCGATGGTAAAGTCGCTGACCACGATCCCTAGATTGGCCTCTGTATATGTGGTGTCTGAAGAAACGGACAACCCCCACTCCCGCCACTGCTCTTTCGACTTATCACTCTCCTCAAGTGTGCCCAGCCCGGCACCGAGGGTGAGCCCCACGTAGTCCACCAGTGGCAGACGCGCCGTGCCGGAGAGGGTATAATCCCGGTACCACTCACTATCCGTGACCGCCACACCGAGGCTGTAGTTCGCGCTCTCTATGCCGCCCTGGGCGGCACCGGCCTGCAATGGAATGAGTGACAACAGTGCTAATAACAAACGACGTGTTTTCATAAAGTTCCCTTTTGTAATTTGATTAGGTGAAATACGGGAATTATGTCATGCCTATGGCGTATTTCATGCGCCCCAGATGGGTATGCTTATCGCTGTCGTGAATGCTTTTACTTCGCGACA
>DASWUD010000132.1:0-2467 GCA_036401755.1 Gammaproteobacteria bacterium | reverse complement strand
CATCGCCTGACCAATCATAATGCAAACCTTATAGACACCATCAAATCAAATTAATTTTCTTATGGAAAGATGGTCGATATAGTTTGTGCAAGTCAGGGTGGACGGGCCGGGTGTGATATCCCGCCCGGCTTGAAAGAGCGTCACCGGCCCGGACCCCCAACCGATTTATGAACTACTGAGAGGCTAAAGCAATGGATCAATCCGCACGTTATTCAGACCTTTCCCTGAAGGAAGAGGATCTGATCAAGGGTGGCAAGCACATCCTCGTCGCCTACAAGATGAAGCCCAAGGCCGGTACCGGCTACCTGGAAGGTGCTGCCCACTTCGCCGCCGAATCTTCCACCGGCACCAACGTGGAAGTCTCTACCACCGACGAATTCACCAAGGGCGTTGACGCACTGGTCTACTACATCGATGAAGCCAAGGAAGATATGCGTATCGCCTATCCCCTTGAGCTGTTCGATCGCAACGTTATCGACGGCCGCTTCATGCTGGTCTCCTTCCTGACCCTGACCATCGGCAACAACCAGGGTATGGGCGATATCGAATACGCCAAGATGATCGACTTCTACGTGCCTGAGCGCGTCATCCAGATGTTCGACGGCCCGGCCACCGATATCTCCAACCTGTGGCGCATCCTCGGCCGTCCCGTGCAGAACGGCGGTTACATCTCCGACACCATCATCAAGCCGAAGCTGGGCCTGCGCCCCGAGCCGTTCGCCAAGGCCGCCTACCAGTTCTGGCTGGGTGGCGACTTCATCAAGAACGACGAGCCCCAGGGCAACCAGGTCTTCGCTCCCATCAAGAAGACCCTGCCGCTGGTGTATGACGCCATGAAGCGCGCCCAGGACGAAACCGGCCAGGCCAAGCTGTTCTCCATGAACATCACCGCTGACGACCACTACGAAATGTGCGCCCGCGCTGACTTCGCGCTGGAGACCTTTGGTCCCGACGCCGACAAGCTGGCCTTCCTGGTTGACGGTTACGTCGGCGGCCCCGGCATGGTCACCACCGCCCGCCGTCAGTACCCCAACCAGTACCTGCACTACCATCGTGCCGGCCATGGCGCCGTGACCTCTCCCAGCTCCAAGCGCGGTTACACCGCCTTCGTGCTGGCCAAGATGAGCCGTCTGCAGGGTGCCTCCGGTATCCACGTCGGCACCATGGGCTACGGCAAAATGGAAGGCGAAGGCGACGACAAGATCATCGCCTACATGATCGAGCGTGATGAGTGCCAGGGCCCGGTCTACTTCCAGAAGTGGTACGGCATGAAGCCCACCACCCCGATCATCTCCGGTGGCATGAACGCGCTGCGTCTGCCTGGCTTCTTCGAGAACCTGGGCCACGGCAACGTCATCAACACCGCCGGTGGCGGCTCCTATGGCCACATCGACAGCCCCGCTGCAGGCGCCATCTCCCTGCGTCAGGCTTACGATTGCTGGAAGGCCAAGGCCGACCCGATCCAGTGGGCCAAGGAACACAAAGAGTTTGCCCGCGCCTTCGAATCGTTCCCGAAGGACGCCGACAAGCTGTTCCCGGGCTGGCGCGAGAAGCTGGGCGTGCACAAGTAAGCGCACACCGGCTCCAAGCCTCCCAAAAGACCCCCGCCCTGTGCGGGGGTTTTTTTTGGCCAAGGATGGCCTTATGCCGCGAAGGGCAGGAAGCCCGAGAGCGGCGTTGTCATGGAGGTACTTATGCCGCGGAGGCCATGGATGGCCGGGAGCGGCGTTTGCGGCATTAAATGCTGCCTTTAACAAACGGTGCTGTGCGCCTCCATGTTAAGGCTGGAGGAGCCAACTTTCTCTACTGGAACTTTGAGTGCAACACTCGTATCATCTGTACAAATCATCTGTACAAGTAGGAGGCAGCCATGCACGAGGTCAACGTAAGCGATCTGCGCAATCATCTGCCGGAATATCTCGCACGCGCCGAGGGTGGCGAAGAGATTCTGGTCACCCGCCGTGGCCGCGTGGTGGCCCGGCTGGTGGCCGCCCGCGATACCCGCGCTGATGCCAAGGAGCAACTGGCGGCCCTGCGCGGTAAGGCACGCGTGGGTGACGTGATCACTCCCATCGAAGCCGACTGGGAAGCCATGCGGTGATCCTCCTCGATACCTGTGTGCTGATCTTCGACGCACTCACCCCCGAGCGCCTGAGCCCAGCCGCTCGTGATGCACTTGTTCGCGGCGAAGCAGATGGCAAGCTGGCCTGCGCCGACATCAGCCTGTGGGAGATCGCCATGCTCGTCGCCAAGGGGCGGCTCGACCCCGGCACCGACGCCGCCACCTTCTGCCGCCTCGCCCTCGACGCGCGTGGTGTGCAGGTACTGCCCATCACCCCGGAAATCGCTGCCACCTCGACGCAGATCGAATTGCCGCACGGCGATCCCGCCGACCGGCTGATCGCCGCCACGGCAGTGACGGCCGGTGCGGTATTGCTCACGTGCGACGAAAAGCTGCGCACAAGCC
>DASWUD010000131.1:0-9251 GCA_036401755.1 Gammaproteobacteria bacterium | reverse complement strand
CGCAAGACGCTCTACCAGCGCTTCCTCGCTTCGCAGCAGGTAGCACAGCAGGACCCTTGGGCGGAGCGTGCCGCCGTGGAGCACCGTCTTGAATTCGTGCCGATGAATCAGGCTGTCAACAGTTAATCTACCCTCAACAGGAGCTCATCATGACATCACTCTATGAACGCATCGGCGGCGAGGCCGCCGTCAACGCCGCTGTCGATCTCTTCTACGACAAGGTGCTCGCAGATGCACGTATCAAGCACTTCTTCACCAGCACCGATATGGCCAAACAGCGACATCATCAGAAGATGTTTCTCACCTACGCTTTTGGTGGCCTGCCCAATTATTTGGGCAAGAGTATGCGCGACGCCCATGCCCCGCTGGTCGCGAAGCTCGGACTCAACGACGGCCACTTCGATGCGGTGATGGAGAATCTCGGCGCGGCACTCGCCGAGCTCAGCGTCCCTGCCAATCTAATCGCCGAAGCAGCCGCCATCGCCGAATCGGTACGCAGCCACGTGCTCTGCAGATAACCTCAAGGAGGGACGTGCCATGTCAGAGTGGATTAATGCTGGTCCGTTAAACGTGTTCCCGCGCCTTGGCGCGCGCACCATCTCGACCAACGACGGCACCATCGCCATCTTCCGCACCTCCGACGATCAGCTCTTCGCCCTGCGCGATCACTGTCCCCACAAGGGCGGACCGCTCTCGCAGGGGATGGTTTTCGGTCACCGCGTCGCCTGCCCGTTGCACAACTGGAACATCGACCTGGAGAGCGGCGAGGCGGTCGCCCCCGACAAGGGGTGCAGCCGCCGCCATCAGGTGAAGGTGGAAAATGGCGTGGTGATGGTTTCGATCTAAAAGCATTAACCGCAAAGGACGCCAAGTAACGCAAAGGTTTAATCATCATATTACTTGGCGTTCCTTCGCGTACTTGGCGGTTAACCTTCTTTTTGCATGTTTTCACCGAAGGTGAATAAAGACGTGGAACAGATCAAGACCACCTGTCCCTATTGCGGCGTCGGCTGCGGTCTGACCGTCGCGCGCGATGCTTCTGGCATCAAGATCAGCGGCGATCCCGACCATCCGGCCAACTTCGGGCGGCTCTGCTCGAAGGGTTCGGCGCTGGACGAGACTCTGGATCTCGATAACCGCCTGCTCCATCCGCAGGTCGATGGCCGCCTTAGCGACTGGGGAACGGCACTCGACACGGTGGCACAACGCTTCAGCGCCATCATTGCCGAACACGGTAGCGACGCAGTCGCCTTTTACGCCTCGGGGCAGATGCTCACCGAGGATTACTATGTGGCCAACAAGTTGATGAAGGGATTCATCGGCTCGGCCAATATCGACACCAACTCGCGCCTCTGCATGTCGTCGGCGGTGGCCGCCTACAAGCGCGCCTTCGGCAGCGACACGGTGCCATGCAGCTACGAAGATCTGGAGCGCGCCAAGCTGATTGTGCTCACCGGTTCCAACACCGCCTGGTGTCATCCGGTCATCTATCAACGCATCGTGCGCGCCAAACGTGAAAATCCCGATCTGCAGGTGGTGGTGATCGATCCACGTCGCACCGCCACCTATGACAGCGCCGATCTCCATCTGCCACTGAAGCCGGGCAGCGACGCGGTACTGTTCAACGGCCTGCTCGCCTGGCTGCAGCAGCACGACGAAGGCAACACGCTCTTCACCTCCAATCATTGCGAAGGAGTCGAGGAGGCGCTTGCCACTGCTGCAGCGAGTGCGCCCTCCGTCGAAAGTGTCGCGCAGCAGTGTGCGCTGCCGGTGGAGGAGGTCGTCCGCTTTTATCGCCTGTTCGCCCGCACCGAACGGGTGGTGACGCTCTATTCGCAGGGGATCAACCAGTCATCGAGCGGCACCGACAAGGCCAACGCCATCATCAACTGCCACCTCTACACCGGTCGCCTCGGTCGTCCCGGCATGGGCCCCTTCTCCATGACCGGCCAACCCAACGCGATGGGCGGGCGCGAAGTGGGCGGGCTCGCCAATCAATTGGCTGCGCACATGGAGCTCGACAATGCGCAGCACCGTGCACTGGTGCAGCGGTTCTGGAATGCACCGCGCATCGCCGACAGGGCGGGATTGAAGGCAGTCGAGCTGTTCGAGGCGATCGAACAGGGCAAGGTGAAGGCGCTGTGGATCATGGCCACCAATCCGCTGGTGAGTCTGCCCGCTGCCGGACGTGTCAAAGCGGCACTGCAGAAGTGCGAGCTGGTGGTGGTCTCCGACTGCATGGATGACACCGACACCATTCAGCACGCCCACATTCGACTGCCGGCCCTCGCTTGGGGCGAAAAGAGCGGCACCGTCACCAACTCCGAGCGGCGCATCTCGCGCCAGCGTGCCTTCCTCGCGCCACCGGGCGAGGCGAAGGCCGACTGGTGGATCGTCAGCGAGGTGGCGAAGCGCATGGGTTTTGCCGAGCAATTCAGCTGGCACTCGCCCGCCGAAATCTTCAGCGAATACGCAAAGCTCACCGCCTATGAAAACAACAATACGCGCGACCTCGACCTGGGGGGGCTCGCCGAGCTGGGTGAACAGGCGTACGACTCCCTGAAGCCGGTGCAGTGGCCGATCCGCAAGGGGGAACGCAAAGGGGCGACACGGCTGTTCGCTGACGGCCGCTTCTATACGCCGAGCGGCAAGGCACGCCTTGTGGCGGTAACACCGCGCCCGCCGCAGAGTGTATGCAGTACTGACTATCCGCTGCGCCTCAACACTGGCCGCATTCGCGATCAGTGGCACACCATGACGCGTAGCGGCAAGGCGCCACGCCTCGCCAACCATCTGCCAGAGCCGCTGGTGACGCTCCACCCCGACGATGCCGCGCGCTATCAGATCAACGACGGCAGCTTCGCCGAGCTGCGTAGCCCCTACGGTGCAGCACGCCTGCGCGCGACCGTAAGCAGCGAGGTGTTGCCGGGCTCACTCTTCGTGCCGATGCACTGGAACGATCGCTTCGCGGCCCAGGCGTGTATCAATGCGCTGGTGGCCCCCCAGGTCGATCCGGTCTCGGGACAGCCGGAATCGAAACATGCGGTGGTGGCCATCGCGCCGCTCGTCATGGCGTGGCAGGGGCTGCTCATCTCGCGCCGCCGCCTGACGATCGACCGCAACTTCATCTGGAGCGCCAGCCGCACGCCGAGCGGCTGGTGCTACCGGCTAGCCGGCGAAAGCACGCCCGATGACTGGGCACGTGCCGCCCGCGCCATCCTCTGTTCACCGCAACAGGATGTGGGGTGGATCGAATACCTCGACAACGCCACCAATCGCTACCGCGCCGCCCGCCTGGCCAACGGCCGGCTGGAGAGCTGCCTCTTCGTCGGACCACAGCTCGATGACTCGATGCAGGAGTGGCTGGAGACTCTGTTCGCGCGCGACCAGCTCGGCGACGGCGAGCGGCTGGCGCTGCTCTCGGGACGCGCGCCAGCCAATGCCCACAACGGCGGCCGCATCGTCTGTGCCTGTCACGGTGTCGGTGAAAATGACCTCAAGGCAGCCATCGCCGCCGGTGCCGCTTCGGTGGAGGCGCTGGGTATCAAGCTCAAGGCCGGCACCAACTGCGGCAGCTGTGTACCGGAGTTGAAAAGGCTTCTCACAGGCGCTGCCCCTGTCTAACTGCAGCTCTGCAACGGCTCATCCCGGGAAAGACCCAGGCTGTCCAACGCTGCGCGCCGCGCCTTGGTGCGTCGCTCATCCCACGGCGCATAGGTGTCGTAATAATCCAGCCCATTGAGGAGACTTTTATAGCCAATATTCTCCTTAGCAAGCGCTCTCTTGAGACGGACCTTCCAGCCGTTTCTCGCCTTGATATCGTCAGCGGAGAAATGGATCAAATCGAGCATGAGATAGTATTTTTGCCAGGGAACCACCGTGTTGTCTGCTGTAACCATGTTTTCAAGGATCTCGTACCCCTCTCCCCTTTTGCCCTGGAGCAGCTGGGCCCAGGCCAACGAATCCCGCAATGAAGTCGAGATGAAGGGGGCGTTATCCTGGTGCAGGTATTCCTGCATCAACTCCTCCGCCTCTTTGCTCCGATCCCGATCCATCAACAACCAGGTCAGCGGTAGTGCCTGATGCGTCGCACTATTGGCAGCGAGAGCACGCCGCAACTCCTCTTCAGATTGGCTGTAGTCGCCCTGTTGATAGTGCAGTCGGGCGATCTCTTCATGATCGCTGGCTATCATGTAGGATTTATATTCGATGACTTCTCGCACCGAGATCGCCTCGCGCAGATACTCCATCCGCACGTCGGCAGGCGCTGCCTCGTCGAGCCAGAAGATAGCCTCGTTGATCTCCGCAAGCCTGAGACGCTCCGTGCCTTGCAACTGCGATGCCTCACGCACCAGCTGACGGTAACCGGCCAGGGCTGCACCTCGGTCGGTGGTGGTGCGTACCAATGCAATTTTTGTATCGAGCAAGCGAAGGTCACCCGCGGGAAATCCCTGTGCAATCACCAGCGCCTGCTGGTAGCGGTTGTGGGCCGCCGCCAGTTCATAGTTCGTATCCTCTTCCCAGTAACCCGCCTCATTAAGAATTCGCCAGCGCTCTTCGTCCGTTGCGGCCCCAGCCAGTTCGGCGTCCCACTGCCGTTGCGTCACGGCACCTGCGGGTGACAGCTGAAACAGATGGGCGAACGTCTGCCGTGCCACAGAGATGTTGTGGAGGCTGATTATCGGGAGCGCAATTACCGCGATATAGACGGCACCTCCGAGCAGGCTGTCCCGCACCGTCAACGGCCGGGCGAGCACCAGCGGCAATACGCCACGTACTACCTGAATGCGTTGCACCAGATGTTTCGCCGTATGAGCGTACTTCTCATGGAGTGCGGTGAATATTTCGCGGTGGGCATCTTCCCTGTTCGAGGGACCGATGTGCCGCGCCAGGCGGTAAATGGCCAGGAAACGGGGTGATGAGATCAGCAGCAGCAAAGCGAAGGCAATCAGCACCATGCTGTCCAGCCATACACCTGCGGCAAAAATTGCCATGCAACTCAGGATGAAAAATAAATAACGGAACAGTGGCCAACGCGCGAAAAGAAAGGTTTCCACGATCTGCCCACCGTCCAGTGGGGTGAACGGCAGCAGGTTGAAGAGATTGATCACCAGTCCCATCAGGGCTATCTGCAACAACAAGGGGTGCGATGCGGCATCTTCACCCAAGACATGCAGCATGATGATGGAGACGATCAGTCCCGGGAGTGGGCCGGCCAGCAACACCACCAGTTTGGCCCAGTGACTTGCGTCATCCTTGTGTCCGCTGGCAACGGCTCCGAGTAAAGGCAGCACCAACACCTGCACGTTACGATAGCCGGTGGCCTGCATCGCCAAGGCGTGACCGAACTCGTGGAACAGCAAGACACCCATCAGAATCGGTACGATCTTCCACGAGTAAGCCAGGCCGAACGCTACCGTACCCAGGAGTGCACTTGCGATAAACAGCACGACCTTGCCGGTACGCCCCAGAACACCCTGACGGCGATGCGGCTCGGTGGCCTGGTAAAAAATCAGGTCGGCGCACACACGCGCCTCAATGGGCGCGGCAACCACCATGGCGGGCAACGCCGCGACACGCTTGCTGCCCGACAAGAGTCGGGCCATATGCCCCATGGTGCCAGTATGGGTCAGACGCCACTCACTCTCGCCGGTGCGCTGCATAACACCCCGCTGCAACCAGCTATCTGCCATCTCCCTGCTGAGCACCTCGTTGCGTTGCATCATCTCGTCATAATTCGTTATCCGCTCACCTGCAATATTCACTAACCGTTTCTGATGCAACTCCCATTGCTCGGCAACACTGCCCAGGTAGCCGTCATCCAGCAGAAAGCTCTCCGGCATCGGCAGCAGCAAATGACGGCGGCGGTTAACCGTGAAGGCAACCCGGCCATCGGCCAGCCAGCTTTCAAACGAGATCGCGGCGATGGCCCCGGGCTCCGGTATATCGGAAGGGAACACATCGGCGAAGGTGCCGGTTGGGCGGTGCAGGTAGTAGTCGTGGTAGATCGGTCCGTCGACATTTTTGACGCTGGGAGCATTGGCCCGGCATCCCACCCTCTCGAAGCCAAGCGCCACCAGCTGCTTTGCCGCCTCATCGAGCACCATTCGCGCTTCGGAAGGGAGCGCGTTCCGGTTTATCTCCTGGCCTGTCGCCATGCCAAAGCGCATGCGCCGCAAAAAGGCATAGAGATAGGCCCGCCGCCAAACTCTGATGGCCAGCACCATTCCGAGGAACACCGCACTGGCAAAGAGAAGCTGATTCATGGTGTCGGTCCCTATTGTTGTACCTGCCCGGGAGGCAGAGCGATTCCCGTTGATTTTCCCGGGAGATTACCTCATTCCCCTGCAGCTTCACCATTGACGCCGGCGATTTGAGACAGCTTTTGCCGAACGGCCCCGAAATGTGGCAAAGTGCCCGCCTCGCTTACATTCCCCGGTGAACGTTTTTTTGTCCCCCCTCTCTAACGGCGGTGACATCGTAGCTCTGGAGTTCTAACCCTGGTGACCGCCCACTCTGTTGAGATCCTCTTCGCCGATGAGCATCTCATCGTGGTGAACAAGCCGTCACACCTGTTGTCGGTGGCGGGTATCGGGCCGGAGAAGCAGGATTGCGTGGTGCGGCGCATGGCCGACCAGTTCGGCGGCTGGGTACGCGAGGTGCACCGCCTCGACTGGGAGACCTCGGGGCTGCTCGCGCTGGCGCGCACTCCCGATGCCCACCGTCATCTAATGAAGCAGTTCCACGACCGCTTGGTGGAGAAGAGCTACACCGCCATCGTCGCCGGGGTGCCGCGCAGCGAGAAGGGAACCATCTCCCTGCCGCTCTGCGTCGACTGGCCCAACCGCCCCAAGCAGAAGGTGGACCACCAGGAGGGGAAACCCTCGCTCACCCACTGGCGGCGACTGGAGGAGCTGCGCGACCGCTGCCGTCTGGAGCTCACCCCTGTCACCGGCCGCTCCCACCAGTTGCGCGTGCACATGGAGGCGATGGGCCACCCCATCCTCGGCGACCAGCTCTACGGCACCGAGCACACCCGCTCGTTGGCCGAGCGGCTGCAGCTCCACGCCACCACCCTGGTCATCCGCCATCCGGCGAACGGCGCGCGGCTGGAATTTTGCAACGAGCCGCCCTTTTAGCCCACATCAGCAGACGCCTGCTATCATGTACGCCCTTATCCATTGAAGGCGTTTTTCCGTGACCCTGGCGATTTTCGATCTCGACAACACCCTGCTTGGCGGCGACAGCGACTATCTGTGGGGACGGTTCCTGGTGGAGAAGGGGATCGTCGATGGCAGGAAGTATGATCGCGAGAATCATCGCTTCTACGAAGAGTACAAGGCGGGGACCCTCGACATCTACGAATTTCTGCGCTTCAGCCTGCGCCCGCTGAGCGAACACGACATGGTGACGCTCACCGGCTGGCACCAACAATTCATGCAAGAGAAGATCGCCCCCATCATGCTGCCCAAGGCGGCGGCGCTGCTGGAGAAGCATCGGATGCAGGGTGACTTTCTGCTCATCATCACCGCCACCAACCGCTTCATTACCGCGCCGATCGCCACGGCTCTCGGCGTTGATGAGCTGATCGCCACCGACCCCGAGATCAGAGACGGCCGCTACAGCGGCAACGTCAGCGGCGTCCCCTGTTTCCAGCAGGGCAAGGTGACGCGCCTCGAACAGTGGCTGGCACAGAGCGGCCACAACTTGGCGGGCAGCTATTTCTACAGTGATTCGCGCAACGATCTACCGCTGCTGGAGATGGTGGCCAATCCGGTGGCGGTCGATCCCGACGAAACCCTCGAGGATCACGCACGCCTGAAGGGGTGGCCCATCATCTCGCTGCGCGACCACCCGCTCACCCGCTGACTCACCATGCGCCCGCTACCGTTGCTGTCGCTGCTGGCGCTCACCACCCTCGCGGCGTTACTCGGTGCACTCGCCTTTGGCTCACTCAACATCGATTTGAGCGAAGTAGTGAGGAGCCTCGCTGGCGCCGGCGACCCACTCACCGCCAGCGTCATTCACGAACTGCGCCTGCCGCGCGCCCTTGCCGCCTTCGCCGTGGGGGGATTGTTGGCGCTGGCTGGAGTACAGATGCAGGTGCTGCTCGGCAATCCCCTGGCCGACCCCTATGTGCTGGGGGTCTCGGGTGGTGCGGCTGTGGGGGCACTGCTGGCCATCCTGCTCGGACTGACACCCTGGCTGCAGAATGGCGCGGCGCTGCTGGGTGCCTTCGCTTCGATGGTACTGGTGTTCGGCCTGGCGCGCGGCAGCAGCGTCTGGTCGCCGGCACGGCTGCTGCTCACCGGCGTGGTACTCGCCAGCGGCTGGGGGGCGCTGATCAGTTTTCTGCTCGCCGTGGCACCGGAGGCGCAACTGCGCGGCATGCTCTTCTGGCTGATGGGGGATCTCGCTTCGGCCGACCACCCCGGGCTGGCGCTGCTGGTGCTCGTTGCCGCGCTGCTCATCACCCTGCCGCTGGCGCGCAGCCTCAATCTGCTGGCACGCGGTGAGTTGCAGGCCAATGTGCTGGGGGTCGATGTGGGGCCGTTGCGACTCAAACTGTTCCTCATCGCCTCGCTGCTTACCGCCACTGCGGTGAGCGTCGCCGGTTCTGTCGCCTTCATCGGCTTGGTGGTGCCTCATCTGTTGCGTCTGCTCGGCGCGCGCGATCATCGCTTGCTGCTGCCCGCCGCCGTGTTGTGCGGTGGCGCACTGCTGCTGGTTGCCGACACGCTGGCGCGCACCCTGATCGCACCGCAGCAGCTGCCGGTGGGTGTCCTCACCGCGCTGCTCGGCGTACCCCTGTTTCTGTTTCTGCTGCAGCGGAGCGGGCGGCCATGAGCCTGCTGGCAACGCGCCGCCTCGACCTGGTCGTGGGAGGGCGGTTGCTCTGTCGCGGTCTGGAGTGGTCGATCGAGGCGGGCCAGCGCTGGGCGATCCTCGGTGGCAACGGTGCGGGCAAAACCACCCTGCTGCACACCTTGGCGGGGTTACGTGCCCCCTCCGCTGGCGAGGTAGTGCTGGAAGGGGCACGGCTCGCCCAGCTGCCGCGTCGTGCCATCGCGCAGCGCATTGGCCTGCTACCCCAGGACTCCAGCGACCCGTTTCCCGCCACGGTGTGGGAGACGGTGTTGATGGGACGCCACCCCCCTCTGCACGGCTGGCGCGGCGAGAGTGAACGTGATCTGCAGCTGGCGCGCGCGGCGCTGCTGCGTTGTGGCCTGGCGGGATGGGAGGAGCGCCCC
>DASWUD010000130.1:0-22979 GCA_036401755.1 Gammaproteobacteria bacterium | reverse complement strand
CCCGGAACTCGAGACGCGCGATGCGGTGCTGCTCATCGGCTCCAATGTGCGCAAGGAGCAGCCGCTCATCGCCCACCGCCTGCGCAAAGCCTCGCTCAAGGGCGCGCGGCTGATGGCCATCAACACGCTCGATTATGAATTTAATTTTCCGCTGGCAGCGAGGACGGTCACCTCTCCGGGCGGCATGGTGCATGCCCTCGCCGGCGTGGCCAAGACACTGGCCACGCTCAAGGGAACTACTGTGCCGTCTGCTGTTGCGGCGTTGACCAGTGACGTGGCGGTTGATGCCACCCAGCAAGAGATGGCGCAACGGCTGGCCGATGCCAAGGCCCCCTCGCTGCTGCTTGGCAATGGCGCTGTCGCCCATCCGCATCTGGCCGAACTGCGCGCCCTGGCTGCGGCCATCAGTGCCCTGAGCGGTGCCCGACTGGGTGTGCTCGCTGAAGGGGGGAACAGTGCCGGCGCCTGGCTGGCTGGCATGGTGCCGCATCGCCTGCCGGGCAATAAAACAAATACAGCAGGTGCGCACTGGCATGGCATGTGCACCAGTGGCGTGAAGGGGCTGGTGCTGCTCGGTGTCGAGCCGGAGTTCGATGCCATTGACGCACAGTGTGCCGCTAATGGTGTGCGTAATGCAGATTTCGTCGTAGCACTCACTGCCTATGCAACCGCCGCCATGCGCGACAGCGCCGATGTACTACTGCCCATCGCACTCTTTCCCGAAACGTCAGGCACCTATGTCAACACCGAAGGTAGCTGGCAGAGCGTGCCGGGTGTAGTGACCCCACCGGGCGATGCTCGCCCGGCCTGGAAGGTACTGCGTGTGTTCGGCAATATGCTCGACCTGAGCGGCTTTGAGTACATGACCTCCGAAGAGGTGCGCGATGAGTTGTACACACAGTGTACCGGTGTGACGTCCGATGCCAGCTACACCGCCGCATCAAATCTGGCACTTCCCCAGCTCACTTCAACGCTGACGCGTGTCAGTGATTTCCCTATCTATTCGGTTGACCCGTTGGTGCGACGTTCGTCGGCCCTGCAGCAGACACGTGATGCACAGATGGGCAGAGTGCGCGGTGCGTCGGCGACGCTCGCCGCACTCGGCCTGCGTGATGGCGGTGAGGCCGTAGTGGGTCAGGGAAGTGGTGAAGTTTATTTGAAGGTGTCGGCCGATGAGCGCGTTGCCGCTGGTTGTCTCTATGTGCCGTGTGGTGGCGCAGAGGGGCTGGGACTCGGCGCGGGTTTCGGTCCGCTCACGGCGCGGCCGGCCTAGCAGGGGAGTGCAAATAACAACATGATAGAGATGCTGCAAGGCCTGCTGGAAGGATGGGGTGTTCCCGCGTCGCTGGTGACGCTTGTCACCATCTTGGTGAAGATTGTCATCATCGTATTGCCGCTGATGATTGCCGTGGCCGATTACACCTATGCGGAGCGCAAGGTGCTGGGCTGGATGCATGTTCGCCTCGGCCCGAACCGCGTCGGCCTCTTTGGCCACCGCCTGTGGGGACTGGGTCAGCCGCTCGCCGATGCGGTGAAGTTGATGTTCAAGGAGATTGTGATCCCGAGCGGGGCCAACAAGTTCCTGTTCCTCTTTGCACCGATCCTTTCCATGGGTCCCGCGCTCGCCGCCTGGGCGGTGGTGCCATTCGACGACACCAAGGTGCTCGCCAATATCGATGCCTCGCTGCTCTACATTCTGGCGCTCACCTCCATGGGGGTCTATGGCATCATCCTGGCGGGCTGGGCCTCCAATTCCAAATACGCCTTCCTTGGCGCAATGCGTTCGGCAGCGCAGATCGTCTCCTACGAAATCGCCATGGGCTTTGCGCTGGTGGGTGTGTTGCTCGCCGCCGGCAGCATCAATCTCGGCGAGATCGTCAATGCCCAGCAAGGCAGTGTGCTCCACTGGTACTGGCTGCCGTTGCTGCCGCTGTTCGTGGTCTACTTCATCTCCGGCGTGGCCGAGACCAACCGTTCGCCGTTCGATGTGGCGGAAGGGGAGTCGGAGATCGTCGCCGGTTTCCATGTGGAGTATTCGGGTATGACCTTCGCGGTCTTCTTCCTCGCCGAGTACGCCAACATGATCCTGGTCGGGGCCCTGGCCTCGCTAATGTTCCTGGGTGGTTGGCTCTCACCCTTCCAGGGGCTGCCCATGCTGGGCGAAACCTTCCTGGCAGAACCGAGCATGCTTTGGTTGTTCGGCAAGATGTTCGTCTTCATGTTCCTCTACCTCTGGTTTCGCGCCACCTTCCCGCGCTATCGCTATGACCAAATCATGCGACTTGGCTGGAAAGTGTTCATTCCCATCACCATCGTCTGGCTGGTGGTAGTGGCGCTGGCTGTGGTAGCCGGACTCTCCCCATGGTTCGATGCAGCACAAAGGGCAGCCGCATGACCGGAAGAAAAGACACTATATTCGGCCCCGTGACGCGCTTCTTCAAGAGCCTGTTTTTATGGGAACTGTTGGCCGGGATGCGTCTCACCGGACGATACCTGGTGGGTAACAAAATCACCGTGCAATATCCAGAAGAGCGCGCGCCCATGTCGCCGCGTTTCCGCGGCTTGCACGCGCTGCGCCGCTACCCCAATGGTGAAGAGCGCTGTATCGCCTGCAAGCTGTGCGAGGTGGTCTGTCCGGCGCTGGCGATCACCATCGAGGCGGCACCGCGCGCCGACGGCTCGCGCCGCACTACCCGTTATGACATCGATCTGACCAAGTGCATCTTCTGCGGCTTCTGCGAGGAGTCCTGCCCGGTCGATTCGATCGTCGAAACCCGTATTTACGAGTATCACGGTGAACAGCGCAGCGATCTGCTGATGACCAAGGAGAAGCTGCTGGCCGTGGGTGACAAATACGAACAGCAGATCGCCGCCGATCGCGCGGCTGATGCCAAGTACCGCTGAGGCACCTGAACGGGACACGCTATGAGCTTCGAACAGTTTGTTTTCTACGCCTTCTCCGCGCTGCTGGTGCTCTCTGCCGGAATGGTGATCACGGTACGCAATCCAGTCCACTCGGCGCTGTTCCTGGTGTTGGCCTTCTTTACCAGTGCGGCGCTGTGGGTATTGCTGGAAGCCGAGTTTCTCGCCATCACGCTGGTGCTGGTCTACGTGGGGGCGGTGATGGTGCTGTTCCTCTTCGTGGTAATGATGCTCGATATCAATATTGTAACGATGCGCAAAGGCTTCGCCCGCTATCTGCCCATCGGCGCCATCGTGGCACTGTTGCTGCTCGCGGTGATGGTGATGGCGGTCGGCGGCGAACATTTCGGCCTGGAGAAGTGGAGCGCGCCCGCAGCGCACGGTGCCCACTACAGCAATACCAAGGAGCTGGGACGGCTGCTCTATACCCAATATCTCTACCCCTTCGAGATCGCGGCGATGATCCTGCTGGTGGCCATCGTCGCGGCGATTGCCCTGACCCTGCGCCGCCGTCCCGGCACCCGCATCCAGAGCGTGGATCAGCAGGTGGCGGCGCGCCGCGACGAGCGCGTGCGGCTGGTGTCGATGAGTGCGGAGGAGCGCAAATGAAGCGTGTCACCGGAATGAGGAGCGCAACATGATTGCCCTGTCTGATTACCTGATCGTCAGTGCGATCCTCTTCTGCATCTCCATGGCAGGGGTGTTCATCAATCGCAAGAATGTGCTCATCCTGCTCATGTGTGTCGAGCTGATGCTGCTGGCGGTCAACATCAATTTCATCGCCTTCTCCCATTTTCTGGGGGACGCCTCGGGACAGATCTTTGTCTTCTTCATTCTCACGGTGGCGGCGGCCGAGGCAGCCATCGGGCTGGCGATCCTGGTGGTGCTGTTCCGTAACCGCCGCACCATCAACGTCGATGAACTCGATTTGCTGAAGGGGTAGGCCGTCATGGAAAATATGCTCAACATTCTGCTGGCCATCGCCCTTGCTCCGCTGGTGGGCTCACTCCTCGCCGGCCTGTTCGGCGGCAGCATCGGACGGCGCGGCGCCCATAGCGTGACGATCCTTGGTGTTACGATCGCCTTTGTGCTCTCGTTGCTGGTCTTCAAGCGATTGGTGCTCGACGGCGGAGAGAGCATCAATCAGTCGGTCTACACCTGGCTGGTGGCGGAGGGGGTACGCTTCGAGGTGGGCTTCCTCATCGACCACCTTACCGCCATGATGATGGTGGTGGTCACCTTCGTCTCGCTGATGGTGCACATCTACACTATCGGTTACATGGCCGACGACCAGCACAACTGGCCCGACGACAGTCGTGCCGGCACCAACAGCTATCAGCGCTTCTTCAGTTACATCTCGCTGTTCACCTTCTCCATGCTGATGCTGGTGATGGCCAACAACTTCATGCAGCTGTTCTTCGGCTGGGAGGCGGTGGGGCTGGTCTCCTATCTGCTGATCGGTTTCTGGTCAACGCGCGAGACGGCCATCTACGCCAATCTCAAAGCGTTCCTGGTTAACCGTGTCGGCGATTTTGGTTTCCTGCTCGGCATCGCCGGGGTGCTGATGTATTTCAACACCCTCGATTACGCAGAGGTATTCTCTGCCGTTAGCCTGCAAAAAGATCTGGTGATCTCGATTCTGCCGGGAAGCGAATGGAACGTGCTGACGGTGATTGCCATCCTGCTGTTCATCGGCGCCATGGGCAAATCGGCACAGGTACCGCTGCACGTGTGGTTGCCCGATTCCATGGAAGGCCCGACTCCAATCTCCGCATTGATCCACGCCGCGACCATGGTGACCGCCGGCATCTTCATGGTGGCACGCATGTCGCCCATCTATGAGTTGTCAGAGACGGCCTTGACGGTGGTCATGGTGATCGGTGCAACCACCGCACTATTCATGGGCTTCCTGGGGCTGGTGCAGCACGACATCAAACGCGTAGTCGCCTACTCGACGCTCTCCCAACTGGGTTACATGACCGCGGCGCTCGGTGCCTCGGCCTATGCCGCCAGCATCTTCCACCTCATGACCCACGCCTTCTTCAAGGCACTGCTGTTCCTGGCGGCCGGCTCGGTGATCATCGCCATGCATCACGAACAGGATATGCGCAAGATGGGCGGGCTGCGCAAGTACATGCCCATCACCTGGATCACCTCGCTGATTGGCTCGCTGGCCTTGATCGGCACCCCCGGCTTTGCCGGTTTCTACTCCAAGGATTCGATCATCGAGGCGGTGGGGATGTCCCACATCGCAGGTGCGACCTATGCCCATTGGGCACTGCTTATCGGCGTCTTCATCACCGCGCTCTACAGCTTCCGCATGTACTTCCTGGTGTTCCACGGCAAGGAGCGCATGGACCATCACACTCGCGAACATCTGCACGAATCACCCCTGGTAGTCACGCTGCCGTTGATTCTTCTCGCCATTCCCTCGGTGGTGATCGGCGCCCTGTATGTAGGTCCCATGGTATTCGGCAATTTCTTCGCCGGGGCCATCCATGTGGAAGAAGCACACAACGTCCTCGGGGAGCTAGCGGAGGAGTTCCACGGTCCTTTGACCATGGCGGCGCACGCGATAACCAGCGTGCCGTTCTGGCTGGCGTTGGCGGGAGTGGTCACGGCGTGGTTGCTTTATATGAAGTTCACCGATGTGCCTGAGAAGATTCGCGCGCGCCTCTCGGTGCTCTACCGTATTCTTGAAAATAAATATGGCTTCGACTGGTTTTACGGGCACTTTTTCGGCGGGGGCAGTCAACTGCTCGGCAAGGGGTTGTGGCGTGCCGGTGATGTGGTGCTGATCGATGGGCTGCTGGTAAACGGTTCGGCACGCGTGGTGGGGTGGAGCGCGGCGCTGCTGCGTCATTTCCAGTCGGGCTATCTCTACCACTACGCCTTTGCGATGATCGTCGGCCTGCTGTCGTTGTTTGGCCTGTTCGTCCTGAAATAAAGCAAATATAAAGGGAAGGGTGAATGTTCTCTAATCTGCCACTGCTGAGTCTGGTCATCTGGACACCGATCATCGGTGGTCTGCTGGTGCTCGTTACCGGAAGCGAGCGAAAGGGGTTGGATGCGCGCGTAGTCGCCTTGCTGGTAGCGCTGCTGACCTTCGTTCTGTCGCTGCCGCTCTTTAGCCAATTCGACAGCACCAGCTCCGCCATGCAGTTTGTCGAGCGCTCAGTATGGATCGACACCTTTAACGTCTTCTACCACCTCGGTGTTGACGGCATCTCGATGCCATTGATCGTGCTCACCACTTTCATGACGGTGATCGTGGTGATCGCCGGCTGGCGTGTCATCACCTACAAGAAGGCGCAATACATGGCGGCCTTCCTCATTATGGAGGGGTTGATGAATGGCGTATTTGCCTCCCTCGACGCGATGCTCTTTTATGTCCTCTGGGAGGCGATGCTGATCCCGATGTTCATCATCATCGGCATCTGGGGAGGTGAACGGCGCGTCTACGCCACCATCAAGTTCTTCCTCTACACCTTCCTCGGCTCGGTTTTCATGTTGGTGGCGCTGCTCTGGCTCCACTCACAGACGGGCAGCTTTGCCATTCTGGATTACCACGCGGCGCGCATCGGACTGAATGCGCAGATCCTCATCTTCCTGGCCTTCCTCATCGCCTTCGCGGTGAAGGTGCCCATGTGGCCGGTCCACACCTGGTTGCCCGATGCCCACGTGGAAGCACCCACCGGCGGTTCGGTGATCCTGGCGGCGATCATGCTCAAACTCGGTGCCTACGGTTTCCTGCGCTTCAGCCTGCCCATCACCCCCGATGCCAGCCATGCACTCGACTGGCTGATGATCACCCTGTCGCTGGTGGCGGTGGTCTATATCAGCTTCGTCGCGCTGGTACAGCAAGACATGAAGAAACTCATCGCCTACTCCTCCATCGCCCACATGGGCTTCGTCACGCTCGGCTTCTTCATCGCCTTCATGATCGCGGGCAATACCGGCAGCTTCAAAGGGACGGTGATGGGTATCGAGGGGGGCATGGTGCAGAGGGTCTCCCACGGTTTTGTCTCCGGTGCCATGGTCCTCTGTGTCGGTGTGCTCTACGACCGCATGCACAGCCGGCAGATCAGCGACTACGGCGGGGTGGTGAACACCATGCCGAAGTTCGCCGCCTTCATGGTGCTGTTTGCCATGGCCAACGCCGGCCTGCCGGGCACTTCGGGATTCGTCGGCGAGTTCATGGTGATCCTCAGCGCCTTCAAGGCCAACTTCTGGATCGCCTTCTTCGCCGCCACCACACTGATGCTGGGTGCCGCTTACACCCTGTGGATGGTAAAGCGGGTGATCTACGGCAAGGTGAGCAACCACCATGTGGCCGAACTCACCGATATCGACTCCCGTGAGTTTCTGTTCCTCGCCACCCTGGCAGTGATGGTGCTGCTGCTCGGGTTGTGGCCCGCGCCGCTGCTGGAGGTGATGGGGGCCACGGTGGACCATCTGGTTGAACACATCACCCACTCGAAGCTGTAACGGGAAGCCACTCAATGACCGCTCAGACCTACAATTTTCTGCCTGCGCTGCCCGAGATGTTCATGCTGGGCATGATCTGCCTGATCCTGGTGATCGACCTTTTCCTGAGTGAGCGCAGTCGTGTGGTGACCTACCTGCTGTCGCAGGCGACCCTGGTGGGGACGTTTGCTCTCACCCTGAGTCTCTATGGCACCCAGCCCGAGCAGACCTTCAATGGCATGTTCATCAATGATTTGATGGGCTTGTTGCTCAAGCTGGCCACCCTCATCGCCACCTTCATGGTCTTAGCCTACTCACGTAGCTATTTGCGTGAACACCAGATGTTTAGTGGCGAGTTTTTCGTGCTCGGCCTCGCGGCCGTACTGGGGATGATGGTGATGATCTCGGCCCACCACTTCGTCCCCCTCTATCTCGGCCTCGAACTGTTGTCGCTGTCGCTCTATGCCATGGTGGCGATGCAGCGTGATTCAGTGGCTGCCTCTGAAGCGGCCATGAAATATTTCGTGCTCGGTGCCATGGCCTCGGCGATGCTGCTCTATGGCATGTCCATGATCTATGGCGCAACCGCTTCGCTCAATCTGGGGGACATCAACATTGCCGTTCAGTCGGGTCGCCCCGATGATCTGGTGCTGGTGTTCGGTCTGGTGTTCGTGATGGTGGGGGTGGCCTTCAAGCTGGGGGCGGTGCCGTTCCACATGTGGGTCCCCGACGTCTATCATGGGGCACCGACCGCGGTAACCCTGTTCGTCAGCTCCGCACCGAAGATCGCCGCCTTTGCCATGCTGATGCGGCTGCTGGTGGATGGTCTCTCCGGTATCTATGCCCAGTGGCACGACATCCTGGTGGTGCTGGCGTTCCTCTCGATGGCCATCGGGAATATCGTCGCCATCGCCCAGAGCAACATCAAGCGCATGCTCGCCTATTCGGGCATCTCGCACATGGGCTTCCTCATGCTGGGGGTGATTGCCGGCAACAGCGGCGGCTATGCCTCCGCCATGTACTACGCCCTGGTCTATGTGCTGATGGGGCTGGGTGGCTTCGGCATGGTGATCCTGCTCAGCCGCGCCGGCTTCGAGGCCGAGCGGCTCGACGACTTCAAGGGACTCAACGAACGTAGCCCCTGGTACGCCGCGCTGATGCTCTTTTTCATGTTCTCCATGGCCGGCGTGCCGCCGTTCCTGGGTTTCTGGGCTAAACTGGGCGTGATCCAGTCACTGGTGGCGACGGGGCACATGCCGCTGGCGGTCGCAGCGGTGCTCTTTTCGGTGATAGGTGCCTTCTATTACCTGCGCATCGTCAAGCTGATCTATTTCGACAAGCCGCAAACCGGCGAACCCATCCGGGCGAGTGGTGAGTTGCGGCTGGTGCTTGGGGTGAATGGCATGGCCGTGTTGCTGCTGGGCATTTTCCCGGAGACGGTGATTGCTCTGTGCAAGGCGGCAATGGGTGCCGTCTAGCCTGACGGCGTTTGCGTAGACCCGCCATTTATGGTGTAGTGGCGCCCCGCGAATCCGTTGTTCCGAGGTCTCCATGTCCGCCACCGTCGCCGCCTGGCTTCTCATTGCCGTCGCGCTCGTTTGCGCCAACCTCCCCTGGTTGAGCGATCGTCTCCTGTTGGTGGTGCGCCCGGCCCAAGGCGTCAAACGCGGCTGGTGGCGCTGGGGCGAATGGCTGCTGCTCTATCTGTTGACCGGAGTCGTGGCATTGGGGCTGGAGCAGAAGCTTAATGGCGAGCGCTATCCCCAGGGGTGGGAGTTCTACGTGGTCACCTTCTGCATTTTCATGGTGTTTGCCCTGCCGGGATTTATCTACCGCTACGATCTGCGCCACTATTTTCGGCGCAGCTGACCCTTCCTGGGCGCGTCCGTGAAAATAAACCAAACCTTTAACTTGATAACCTGGCCCCAGGCATATAGAATGCGCCCCTATCAGTTGCGGGGTGGAGCAGTCCGGTAGCTCGTCGGGCTCATAACCCGAAGGTCGTAGGTTCAAATCCTGCCCCCGCTACCAAATTATAAAAAAGCCCCGTTAATCGGGGCTTTTTGCTACCCGGGCTCCGGGCGGGTTGATTGAACGTATAAAATCAATACGTTATAATATATCCGGTTTATGTGGTATGCATGAGATGGGCCTTCGGCCCATTTTTTATTTCGGGGTGAAGATGGGACGGGCCAGCCAACAGTTGCACGACATCATCGAGCCCGCGGTAAGCGCGCTGGGCTATGAATTGGTGGGTGTCGAGCACATCGCCCAGGGGCGACACTCGATGCTGCGTATCTACATCGACAGCGCTGCCGGGATCACACTGGATGATTGCGAGAAAGTGAGTCATCAGGTCAGTGCGGTGCTCGATGTGGAGGATCCTATCCATGGCCACTATACCCTCGAGGTCTCCTCGCCGGGGTTGGATCGGCCGCTGTTTACCGCCGAGCATTACCGGCGCTTCGTCGGCAGTGAGGTACAGGTGCGGCTGCGTACCCCGCTACAGGGGCGGCGCAAGTTCACCGGGCTGCTGCGCGGCATCGGCGACGATGAGGTGGTGGTGCTGGAAGTGGACGGTTCGGAGTACCGGCTGTCGCTCGATCAGATCGAAAAGGCGCATTTGGTTCCAAAATGGTAATGGGGTTTCCCGCTCAAGGGACGCTGGCAGTAAGCGGTGAGAGGCTGTGTGATGAATAAAGAGATTCTCCTGGTTGTAGACGCTGTCTCCAACGAAAAGGGTGTGGCGAAAGAGATCATCTACGAGGCGATCGAGATTGCCTTGGCGACGGCGACCAAGAAACGCTACGGTACCGATGTCGACATTCGCGTTGCGATTAATCGCGCAACCGGCGATTACGACACCTTCCGCCGTTGGTTGGTGGTGGATGACAGCGAGAGCCAGATGCTGGAGTTCCCCGAGCGCCAGATCACCCTCGGCGCGGCGCGCATCGATACCCCCTCAATCCAGCCTGGCGATTACGTCGAAGAGCAGATCGAATCGGTCTCCTTCGGCCGTATCGCTGCGCAGACCGCCAAACAGGTGATCGTGCAGAAGGTGCGCGAGGCAGAGCGTGCCCAGGTGGTCGATGCCTACAAATCGCGCAAGGGCGAGTTGATCAGTGGCACAGTCAAGCGTGTCGAACGCGGCAATATCATTCTCGATCTGGGTAACAACATCGAAGCGTTGGTGACGCGTGATCAGCTGATCGCCCGTGAACAGGTGCGCAGTGGTGATCGCCTGCGCGGCTATCTCTACGATGTGCGTCATGAACCGCGCGGCCCGCAGCTGTTCGTCAGTCGCACTGCCCCCGAGTTCCTTATCGAACTGTTCAAGCTGGAAGTGCCTGAAGTGGGTGATGGACTGATTGATATCATGGCAGCGGCACGCGACCCGGGGTTGCGCGCCAAAATCGCCGTGCGTTCCAACGATTCACGTATCGATCCGGTGGGGGCCTGCGTGGGAATGCGCGGTTCGCGTGTACAGTCGGTGACCAACGAACTGAACGGTGAGCGCATCGATATCATTCTGTGGAACGATAATGCGGCGCAATTTGTTATCAACGCCATGTCACCTGCCGAAGTGCTCTCCATCGTGGTCGATGAGGATGCCCACAGCATGGATATCGCCGTGGCCGAGGAGCAGCTCTCCCAAGCCATCGGCCGCAATGGCCAGAACGTGCGTCTGGCCAGCGAATTGACCGGCTGGACCTTGAATGTAATGACCGAGGCACAGGCCGAGGAGAAGAGCGAGGCCGAGGCCAAGGCACTGGTCACCATGTTCATGGAGAACCTCCACGTCGACGAGGATGTTGCCACCATTCTGGTGCAGGAGGGCTTTTCCAGCATCGAAGAAGTGGCCTATGTACCGGTCAACGAAATGTTGCAGATCGAAGAGTTCGATGAGGATATCGTCGAGGCGTTGCGTGCCCGCGCCAAGGATGTGCTGGTGACCCGCGAGATCAGTCGCGAGGAGCATAGCGATGAGGAGCCTTCCCAGGATCTGCTGGAGATGGAAGGGATGGATTCCCGGCTCGCCGACATTCTGGCGACGCGCGGCATCAAGACAATGGACGATCTGGCCGAACTGGCGGTGGACGATCTGCTCGATATCGAGGGCATGGATGAGACGCGCGCCGCACAATTGATCATGAAGGCGCGCGAACCCTGGTTTGCCGGCGACGAATGAAAAGCCGTCGCATACAAAGCAGGGCTTGCAGTAAGACTTAGGTTGGGAGAGTTGTATACATGTCAGAGGTTACCGTCACACATTTCGCCGAGACGATTGGGGTTCCCGTCGATCGCCTGCTTATTCAATTGAAAGAGGCAGGGGTCAATGTGATGGGAGCGAACGATCTTCTCGGTGATGACGACAAGGTGAAGTTGCTGGATCACCTGCGTCACAAGCACGGTGCCGCCAGCAGCGAACCCGTGGGCGAGGAAGAGGACACCGGCCCGAAGAAGATCACCTTGAAGCGTCGCACCACCAGCGAGCTCAAACAAAGCGCCAGTGTTGGCAAGGGCAAAACCGTCACTGTCGAGGTGCGCAAGAAACGTACCTACGTAAAGCGCGCGGTGGCCGAAGTCGAGGAAGAAAGCCACCACATCGACGAGGATATCACCAAGCGTCTGGAGGATCAGATCCAGGCTGATGCCGCAGCCAAGGCCGCCGAGGTGGCACGCCGCCGCGCTGAAGAAGAGGCACTCCGCGCCGCTGAGGAAGCGCGCCGCATGGTCGAAGAAGAGAGCCGCCGCGCCGCCGAAGAGGAGCTGCGCCGTGCCGTAGAAAGCAAGGTGGAGCCTGCCGCAGTCAAGCCTGTAGCCGCCAAGCCGGTGGCCGCCAAACCCGTAGCCGAACACCGCAAGGGTGAGGCCGTTAAACCCGTTAAGAGTGCCAAGGAACAGGAAGAGGAGCGCTCGGCCAAAGCTGCCAAGAGCGGCAAGGGTAAGGGGGCCAGCGAAAAGGGCAAGGGTTGGGGACGTATCGAGGATGACGAGCTGCACGTCAGTGGCGGCATCGCTGGGCGCCGCAACAAGAAGCGGGGCAAGGCAGCGGTGCCAAGTGCCCCCCGTCACGGCTTTGAAAAACCGACCGCACCGGTAGTGCGCGAGGTCAATATTCCCGAGACCATCACCGTCGCCGAGCTGGCACAGCGCATGTCGGTTAAGGCGGCAGAAGTGATTCGCGCCATGATGAAGATGGGCTCGATGGTTACCATCAATCAGGTGCTCGATCAGGAGACCGCCGCGATCCTTGTTGAGGAGATGGGGCACAAGGCCAAACTGCTCATGGAGGACGCCCTCGAACAGGAGGTGATGGAGAGCGCCGAGTCTGTCGGTGAAATGCTGCCCCGCGCTCCGGTGGTGACCATCATGGGCCATGTCGACCACGGCAAGACCTCACTGCTCGACTATATCCGTCGCACCAAGGTGGCCGCGGGCGAAGCAGGCGGGATCACCCAACATATCGGTGCCTACCACGTGGAGACGCCACGCGGGATGATCACCTTCCTCGATACCCCGGGCCATGCCGCGTTCACCTCGATGCGTGCCCGCGGGGCGCAGGTGACCGATATCGTGGTTCTGGTGGTGGCCGCCGACGACGGCGTGATGCCCCAGACCAAAGAGGCGGTGCAGCATGCGCGTGCCGCCGGCGTGCCGCTGGTAGTGGCCGTCAACAAGATCGACAAGCCGGATGCCGACCCCGAGCGCGTCAAGAATGAGCTGGTGGCGCTGGAAGTGGTTCCCGAAGAGTGGGGCGGTGACACCATGTTCGTGCCGGTATCGGCCAAGGTGGGTACCGGAGTCGATTCGCTGCTCGAAGCGATCCTGCTCCAGGCGGAGGTGCTCGAACTGACCGCTATCAAGGATGCCCCCGCCAAGGGTTTCGTCATCGAGTCGCGCCTCGACAAGGGGCGTGGTGTGGTGGCCACGGTGCTGGTGCAGAGCGGCACCCTGCGCAAGGGCGACATCCTGCTTGCTGGCCAGGAATATGGCCGCGTGCGCGCCATGCTCGACGAGAATGGCCATCAGATCGACGAAGCCGGTCCCTCGATTCCCGTGGAGGTCCTCGGCCTCTCCGGAACACCCGGGGCGGGTGACCAGGCACTGGCCGTGGCAGATGAACGCAAGGCACGCGAAGTGGCGCTGTTCCGTCAAGGCAAGTTCCGCGATGTGAAGCTGGCCAAGCAGCAGCACTCCAAACTGGAGGATATGTTTACGCAGATGCAGGAAGGGGAGGTCAATACCCTCAACATCCTGCTCAAGGGTGACGTGCAGGGGTCGGTCGAGGCCATCTCCGATTCGCTGGTCAAGCTCTCCACCGACGAGGTGCGGGTGAAGATCGTTGCCAGCGGCGTGGGCGGCATCAGCGAGTCCGACGTGAATCTGGCCGCCGCCTCGGATGCCATCATCATCGGCTTCAACGTGCGTGCCGATGGCAGCGCCAAGCGACTCATCGAGGAGCAGGGTGTCGACCTGCACTACTACAGCGTCATCTATGATCTCATCGATGAGGTCAAGAATGCCATGACCGGCATGCTCGCTCCGCAGTTCAAGGAGCAGATCATCGGTCTGGCCGAGGTGCGCGACGTGTTCCGTTCGCCCAAGTTCGGCGCTATCGCCGGCTGCATGGTGGTCGACGGCGTCATCAAGCGCAACAACCCGATCCGCGTGCTGCGCGACAACGTGGTGATCTACGAAGGCGCGCTCGAATCACTGCGCCGCTTCAAGGATGACGTGAGCGAAGTGAAACAGGGTTTCGAGTGCGGTATCGGTGTCAAGAACTACAATGACGTGCGTGCTGGTGATCAAATCGAAGTCTACGAACGCGTGCAGGTCCAGCGCACCCTGTAACAGCTCCGGGCAAACAGGACAGAAATCGCAGTGGCAAAAGAGTTCAGTCGTAGCCGGCGTGTGGGTGAGCAGATGCAGCGTGAGCTTTCCGAGCTCATCCAGCGCGAGCTCAAGGATCCCCGCGTCGGCATGATCACAGTCACGGGTGTGGAGGTGTCGCGCGACATGAGCCACGCCAAGGTCTATGTGACGGTGCTGGGTGGTGAACATTCGGTCGAACAGTCGCTGGCGACCTTGGGCCATGCGGCCGGGTTCCTGCGTCACGAGCTTGGCCAGCGCATGAAGCTGCGCATCATTCCGGAGCTCCACTTTTTCTACGACGCCTCTATCGAACGAGGCGCCCACCTGAGTGCCCTGATCGATAAGGCCGTAGGCAAGCGCGGCGATCAGGACAACGACTGAGGAACCATTGTGACACGTCGTCAGAAGCGCAGGGGCCGCCCTGTCAACGGCATCCTATTGCTCGACAAACCTCTCGGCATCAGCTCCAACAACGCACTGCAGCAGGTCAAACGGCTGTTCAATGCCAACAAGGCGGGCCACACCGGCAATCTCGATCCGCTCGCCACCGGCATGCTGCCCATCTGTCTGGGGGAAGCGACCAAGCTCTCCTACTACCTGCTCGATGCCGACAAGGTCTACATTGGCACCTGCAAGCTGGGGGTGCGCACCAGCAGCGCCGATGCCGAAGGGGAGGTGATTGAGACCCGCCCGGTGGGCGTCATCAGTGAGGCGCGGGTGCGCGAGGTGCTGGAGTCGTTCGTCGGTGAGATCACTCAGATCCCGCCCATGCACTCGGCCCTCAAGTACCAGGGGCAGCCGCTCTACAAGCTGGCGCACCAGGGGATCGAGGTGGAGCGCCAGCCGCGCCAGGTGCAGATCCATGAGCTGATCCTGTTGCGCTTTGCCGGCGACGAGCTGGAGATCCGCGTCCACTGCTCCAAGGGGACCTATATCCGCACCCTGGCCGAGGATATCGGCGAGGCATTGGGTTGCGGTGCCCACCTCAGCGCGCTGCGCCGCACCGATGTGGGGCCGTTCCACGCAGACGGGATGGTGACCCTCGATCAACTGCGCGCGCGGGTGGATGCGGAGGGGAGTGACTCGCTCGATGGTTTCCTGTTGCCGATGGAGCAGGCCCTGGAGGGGTGGCCGGGGGTGGTGTTGACCGATACCACGCTCTACTACGTGCGCCAGGGGCAGGCAGTGGTGGTGCCGCAGGCTCCAACCTACGGCTGGGTACGCCTCTTCTCGCCGCAGCATGAGTTCATCGGCGTGGGGGTGGTGCAGGATGACGGCCGGATCACCCCGAAAAGATTGCTTAATGTGCCATAACGGGCTGTCACTACACGATTTTGTCCTTGTTTGCCGGTAATGTTACCGGCTAAAATACCGGTTTAATTTAGTCTCTCTAGCTAGGAGCAGTAAGTTCATGTCCCTGACCAACGAACAGAAAGTTTCCATCATCACGGAGTTCGGCAAGAACGCGGCCGACACCGGCTCTACCGAGGTGCAGATCGCGCTGCTCTCCGCCAACATCGACGGGCTCTCCGGCCACTTCAAAGAACACAATCATGACCACCATTCGCGCCGTGGTCTGCTGCGCATGGTGAGCCAGCGCCGCAAGCTGCTCGACTACCTGAAGAACAAGGATGTCGAGCGTTACCGCTCCATCGTTTCCCGCCTCGGTCTGCGCAAGTAATCCCTGCCCAACACTGGCCATAAGGAAAGAACAACAGTGACGCCCATCAAGAAACAGTTTCAGTACGGCGAACATACCGTTACGCTGGAGACGGGGGAGATCGCGCGCCAAGCCTCCGGCGCCGTTATGTGCAGCATGGGAGACACCGTGGTGCTGGTCACCGCCGTGGCGCTCAAGGATGCCGACGCAGGTCGTGATTTCTTCCCGCTGACGGTCGATTATCAGGAGAAGACCTATGCCGCGGGACGTATCCCCGGTGGTTTCTTCCGCCGCGAGGGCAAACCGAGCGAGAAGGAGACCCTGACTTCCCGCCTCATCGACCGTCCGCTCCGCCCACTGTTTCCTGAAGGTTTCACCAACGAAGTGCAGATCATCGCCACGGTGCTCTCGGTGGACCCCGATATCGATGGCGATATCCCCGCGATGATCGGCGCCTCGGCGGCACTGGCCGTCTCCGGCGTTCCCTTCAATGGCCCGATTGGCGCTGCCCGCGTCGGCTACAAGAACGGCAGCTACCTGCTCAACCCGGGTTTTGCCGCGCTGGCCGATTCCGAGCTCGACCTGGTGGTCGCCGGTACCGAAAACGCGGTATTGATGGTTGAATCCGAAGCCAAAGAGC
Organism: Gammaproteobacteria bacterium; assembly: GCA_036401755.1. Taxonomy (GTDB): domain Bacteria; phylum Pseudomonadota; class Gammaproteobacteria; order Thiohalomonadales; family Thiohalomonadaceae; genus DASWUD01. Next base: position 6,414 of record DASWUD010000130.1, on the reverse strand, counting down.
TCTCCGAACAGGTGATGCTCGGCGCCGTGGTGTTTGGCCACGAACAGATGCAGGTGGCCATCAAGGCAATTCGCGAACTGGCTGCCGAGGCTGGCAAACCACGTTGGGACTGGCAGGCGCCGGCCTCCAACACGGCGCTGGCCAAGGCCGTGGCCGACGCCGGTGAGGCTGCCATCACCGAGGCCTATCAGATCAGAGAAAAGCTCGTGCGTTACGACCGCCTGAGCGCGGTGCGTGCCGACATCATCGCCAAGGTGGCTGAAGGTTCCGAATGGAGCGCGGAACAGGTGAGCGGTGCCATCGAAGCGCTGGAGAGCAAGGTGGTGCGTGGCCGCATCATCGCCGGTCTGCCGCGTATCGACGGCCGTGATACCCGCACCGTGCGTCCCATCACCATTCGTGTCGGCGTGCTGCCGCGCACCCACGGCTCTGCGCTGTTCACCCGTGGCGAGACCCAGGCCCTGGTGGTGACCACTCTCGGTACCGCCCGCGATGCGCAGATCATCGACGCCCTCGAAGGCGAGCGCAAAGATCATTTCATGTTCCACTACAACTTCCCCCCCTTCTCGGTGGGTGAAGTGGGGCGCGTCGGCAGCCCGAAGCGTCGCGAAATCGGCCACGGTCGTCTGGCCAAGCGCGGCGTGCAGGCGGTGATGCCCTCCATCGACAGCTTCCCCTACAGCATCCGTGCCGTCTCCGAGATCACCGAATCCAACGGTTCCAGTTCCATGGCCAGTGTCTGCGGCAGCAGCCTGGCGCTGATGGATGCCGGTGTGCCGATCAAGGCGCCGGTCGCCGGCGTGGCGATGGGCCTCATCAAGGAAGGCAACAAGTTTGCCGTGCTCACCGACATCATGGGCGACGAGGATCACCTCGGCGACATGGACTTCAAGGTCGCCGGTACCAGCAGCGGCGTCACCGCCCTGCAGATGGATATCAAGATCGACGGCATCACCAAGGAGATCATGGAAAAGGCGCTGGAGCAGGCCCACGAAGGGCGTCTGCACATCCTCTCCAAGATGAACGAGGTGATCTCTGCACCGCGCAGCGAGATGTCCGATTTCGCCCCGCGCTACGTCACCTTCAAGATCCACCCGGACAAGATCCGCGACGTGATCGGCAAGGGTGGCGCCACCATCCGCGCCATCACCGAAGAGACCGGCACCAGCATCGCCATCACCGACGATGGCACCGTGAAGATCGCCTCGGTCGACAACAACGCCGGCCAGGAAGCACGCCGCCGCATCGAGCAGCTCACCGCTGATGTGGAAGTGGGCATGATCTACGAAGGCCGCGTCTCCAAGCTGATGGACTTCGGCGCCTTCGTCACCATCCTTCCCGGCAAGGATGGCCTGGTGCATATCTCCCAGATCTCCGACGAGCGCGTCGAGAAGGTCAGCGACAAGTTGGCCGAAGGCGATGTCATCAAGGTCAAGGTGCTGGAGATCGACAAGCAGGGGCGTATTCGCCTCAGCATGAAGGCCGTCGAGGCCGAGTGATCGACCCAGCTCCGAACGAAAAAGGGACCGCGAGGTCCCTTTTTCGTTCCCGCTGCACTAGAGTGTCATTTCGTCAGTCGCTATAACAGGAGTCTGTCATCAATCCGCTGATTCGTGCCACAGCCCATTTTTCTCCGGCAACGCGACTCATTGCTGCAGCGCTTGCCATGGTCTGCGCCCTCTATCTGGTGCTGGTGCCAACACCGCTGGCTTTCCTGTTCACCCTCATCGCAGTCTGGCTGGTGTGGGACAGCACGCGTAATAACGCGGTGTGGGGAGCCTTTACGGCATTCCGGGGCGGACGATTCGAGGAGATGAGTCGCTTGCTGGCGCAGGTGAAACATCCGCAGCGCCTTAGTTCCACCAGCTTGGCCTACTACCATTGGTTGAAGGGGGTGAGTGAGGTGGCGACGGGCCGCTACGGTGCCGCCCAGGTATTTCTACTGCTCGCGGCCAGCGGCGCCTTGCGCTCAACCAACGACCGCAGTCTGGTGCAGTGCCTGCTGGGTGAGGTGGCCCTGCAGCTGCAGAACCGCGAGCAGGCACGGGAACACCTGAGAATGGCCCGTGCCTTGCAACACTCCACGCAGGTAGAGCGAATGATCAACCAACTTTCGGCACATGTGGAGCACGATACTTTATCGTGAATGATCGCCTGATATTCACGTTGGAACGCACCTCGGCACTGATCATCACCCATCCTCCCCACCCCCTCTACCGGCTCGGTATGCGTGCGGAAGGACGTCGTTTGACCTGGTTGAGCCGCACGAGGAAGAACCCTACGGTTGATAATCGGCCCTGGTTACCACTGGCCGCTGCGGATCGCTAATCCACTCGCTCCATGAACCGGCATAAAGGGTTGCGCCCTCTATCCCGGCTACCCGTAACGCCAGCAGGGTATGACAGGCCGTCACGCCGGAACCACACATAACCGAGACATTGCGCGGCGAGATATCGCCAATGGCATTTTGAAAGATCACCTTTAATTGTTCGGGTGAACGGAACTTGCCCTCACTATCAAGACTCTCTTGCAAAGGCAGGTTAAGCGCGCCGGGAATGTGCCCGGCCACCCGATCCAGAGGCTCAACCTCGCCGGCATAACGCTCTGCTGCGCGCACGTCGATGAGCAGATGCTCCGGTGCTGCGAGCCGCGCGAGCACCTCGTCACTGGTGATGAACCGCTCCAGGGGCGCTCGGGCGACAAACCGGCGCGGCCTGGACTCCGGCAATTCGGCCGTGAGCATATTCTTCTCGCGCAGCCAGCGTGACAAGCCGCCATCGAGCAGCGCCACTGATGAATGGCCCATCCAGCGCAACAGCCACCAGAGTCGTGCTGCCATCATGCCGTTGCTGCTATCGTAAACCACCACCTGTGTCGATGAATCGATTCCCCACGCAGAGAATTTCTCCTGCAGCGTTTCGCGTTCCGGCAGGGGATGGCGCCCTGTAGTTGCGCGGATAGGGGAGGAGAGATCGTGATCGAGATGGGCATACAGCGCGCCCGGTATATGCGCTTCGAGATACTCCTGGTGTCCTGCCTCTGGTGCAGTCAGGTTGAAGCGGCAATCGATAATCTGCCAGTTGTCACTAGCAAGGTGTTGCTTCAATATTGCCGGAGTTATCAAGGTCTCATAGGGCATGGTATCACTCCATATCAATCTGGCCATGATGGGCGATCCAAATGGCTGCCGCAACTTCCATGAAACGGCACATCTCCTTGTTCGGACCGGTGCGCATGACTAAGATTGGAACTCCTGGTTATCGGCTACGAAGGAGAATGAGCCAATGGGGATGATGGGTCGTTTACCCCCCGATTTTCAGCAGCGCTCCCATGAGTTGATTGAGGCAGGGCACTATCTGTTTCAACAGGGCTGGGTTCCTGCGACCAGTGGCAATTTTTCGGCCCGCCTCTCCGATGGCACCATCGCCATCACGGTGTCGGGGCGACACAAGGGCCGCCTGCACTCGGGGGATATCATGGTCATCGACAGCTCTGGCCAAGCGCAGATGAGCACACAACGCCCCTCCGCTGAGACACCACTCCATACGCTGCTCTATCGACTCTATCCCGAAGTGGGCGCCGTTCTACACACCCATTCACTCACTGCCACACTGCTATCGCGTGCGGCCGGTCCCACCATGCGCTTCGCCGGGTATGAGTTGCTCAAGGCCTTTGCCGGCATCACTACCCATAAGACCGCCATCGTGATCCCCAACTTTCCCAATGATCAGGATATCGACCGTCTCTCCACGGTGGTGGAAAACTATCTGGAAATGAATGGCCCCATCTATGGATATCTGATCAATGGTCATGGTCTCTATACTTGGGGGCGTTCTGTGGATGAGGCATTGCGTCATGTGGAGGCCTTTGAATTTCTGTTTCAGTGCGAGTTGCATGCCTATCGGGGGTAATAATGAGCCGCTTGGCTATCTATAACGAACAGGGAACACGGCTCGGCGATGTGCTTACCGAGCACAAGCTCATTGCAGCGCAGTTGCAGCCACTCGGTGTCCGCTTTGAGCGGTGGCAGTCCAGTCAAACCTTCAGCAAGGGGGCGCAACAGGAGGAGGTTCTAGCCGTCTACGGCGAGCAGGTGCGCCGTTTGAGCAATGAGTATGGCTTCCAGTCGATGGATGTGGTGAGTGTGCAGCCGGATAACCCCAAGCGCGACGAACTGCGCGCAAAATTCCTCGCGGAACATATGCACAGCGATTTTGAGGTGCGCTTCTTTGTGGCAGGGGCGGGTCTCTTCTACCTGCATGTGGCGGACAAGGTCTATCTGGTTCTGTGTGAGCAAGGTGATCTGATTAGCGTCCCGGCTAATGTAAGGCACTGGTTCGATATGGGTAAGATTCCCGATTTCAAATGTATTCGACTGTTTGTCATTGCCGATGGCTGGGTGGCGCAATTCACCGGCAGTGATATCGCACAACTGTTCCCCGATTTTGACGAGTTTGTGGGGCAAGCATGATCAAGGCCATCGTCACCGATATCGAAGGGACCACTACCTCCCTGGCCTTCGTCAAGGAGGTGCTGTTCCCCTATGCGCGACGCCACCTCCGCCGCTTTGTGCGCGAAAATATTGCGAATGCCGAGGTGGCGGCCATACTCGACACCATCCGTAGCATGGTGGGAAAACCACTTGAGATCGAGGAGATAGCTGCACAGTTGGAGCAGTGGATCGATGAGGATCGAAAACTCACTCCACTCAAAGCGCTGCAGGGACTCATTTGGGAGGCAGGATACACCCGTGGCGATTTCCTCGGTCATGTCTACGATGATGCTGCGCGCAATCTGCAACAGTGGCATGCGCAGGGGATCCAGCTGTATGTCTATTCATCGGGCTCGGCACACGCCCAGAAACTGCTCTTCGCCCATACCCCTTTTGGCGATCTTACACCGCTGTTCAGTGGTTATTTCGATACCACCATAGGACAAAAGCGCGACTCGGCCTCGTATGCCGCGATTGGCCGTCAGCTGGGGGTTTCACCCTCTGAAATACTCTTTCTTTCGGACGTGCGCGAGGAGCTTGATGCAGCGCGTGATGTGGGCATGCGCACCTGCTGGCTGGTTCGTGACTCCGTTCCGAACCGCGGTGCCGAGCATACCCAGGCAGCGAGTTTCGATGAGATCGCGCTCGTGTAGCGTGAAATATCGACCCGGCAATAGCCATGCAGCAAGATTTTAACCCAGCTATTTCCATTCATCTCCATGAGAGGAACCCGAGTCACTAGAGGAGAGACATGATGGCACGCACCCCCTCAACCATGTTGCCGCTGGGGACCCTGGCCCCGGCATTTTCTCTGCTTGAGCCGGCCAGCGGCAGGAGTGTTTCACTGTCAGAGTTCAGTGGAAAACCATTGGTGGTGATCTTTATCTGCAACCACTGCCCCTATGTGAAACATATCGCCGCCAAGCTTGCGCAGGTAGCTCATACCTGCCAGCTGGCGGGGGTCACCTTCGTTGCCATCAACAGTAACGACGTGAGCTACTATCCTGACGATAGTCCGGACAAGATGGTGGAGATGAGCAGCCATTACGGCTTCACTTTCCCCTACCTCTACGATGAAAGCCAGGCGGTGGCCAAAGCCTACCAGGCCGCGTGCACGCCTGACATCTATCTATTCGACGCGAGCCATCGGCTCGTCTATCGTGGCCAGTTCGACGGCTCCCGGCCAGGCAATGCCGTGCCAGTGACAGGAGAGGATCTGATAGCGGCCGTTGATGCGCTGCTGGCGGGCACGCCTCTGCAGGATGAGCAGAAGCCGAGCCTCGGATGTAACATCAAATGGCGCCCCGGCAACGAACCCGATTATTCTTCCTGAGGCCGACATCACAGGAGTTGTGGGGTAGACAGGGCCCGCCTACTTTAGCGTTATCGCTCACCCCGTTTCTCCCGCGTGAACTCACGGTTCTTCTGAAGAGAGGTCATCGCCAAGCCTTTCAATCCGCCTATCTTCTACTATTCTTGGTAGACAATTCTCGCGATTGTCGTCGTAGTTTAACAGGGAGGGATGTGCCGTGAAGCCAATCGCACGTATTTGCATGTTTATTGTGAGTGTGTTGCTGTGTACGCAAGCCCTGGCGCAAAACGAATATGAGATTTCGTTCGGCGATTACACGGTCAATTACAACACGTTCCCCAGCACTTTTCTCGACCCCACTATCGCCAAGTCTGTGGGCATCAATCGCTCCGATAATCGCGGTGTGATCACCATCGTCATCCGGCATGGCAGTGCCATAAATGGTAAAAAAGCGGTCAAGGCAACTGTGTCGGGAATGGCAACCAACCTCATTGGTCAGCTCCGTAAACTGAAATTCACTGAGGTGAGAGAGGGTGAAGCCCTCTATTACATCGGCGATTTTGCCCTCGTAAAAGACGAAAACCTTACTTTCGACATCACTGTGATCCCC